>CBFHRO010000024.1:0-29545 GCA_965658245.1 uncultured Flavobacteriales bacterium | reverse complement strand
GACCACCCATGGGCGTTGACCCTCGAAACGCCGCCGGACAACCAATATGCCGCCGGTGGCGATCAAGCGCTGATTGACGGACTGCAAGGCGGGAACGATTTCAGGACGGGCGAATGGCAGGGATTTTGGGGCGAAGAATGTGTCGCGACATTGGACTTGGGCAACGTCGAATCTGTGAACCGCATCGAAGTCAGAGCCCTGCAAGACATCAAGCCTTGGATCTGGTCTCCCCGGCGGGTGCTGTTTTCGGCGTCAGAGGACGGGCGTGACTTTGATGTGGTGTCCATGGCCAAATCGACCCTCTCCGAAGACGACAACACTGTTCAAATCGAAACCTTCGTGTGCGACGTTCCCGTCAACACCCGATACCTCCGCGTCGAAGCGGAAGGCCGTGGGCCGATTCCGGAGTGGCATTTAGGTCGAGGAAACGACCGCTGGATGTTCTTCGACGAGATTGTCGTGGACGTCGACGAGTCAAACGACCTTTGACACATGCCCTACGCGGACAATCCCTTCCTGACCCGAGGCCTGGCCTCCACCACCCTTCATCCGCTTGGGCTTCACGTTTGTCATGCACGAGGTCCCTGGATTCACCTCACCGATGGGACCCAATTGTTCGATGCCATCAGTGGAATTGGGGTGACCAATTTTGGGCATGGCAATGAAGCCATCAAGACCCAACTGGAGCGCCAGCTGAACAAGCACCTTCATACGATGGTGTACGGGGAATTTCTGCAAGAAGCCCAAACCCGCGCAAGCGCCCTCCTCCGTGCCACTTTGCCCGATTCCTTGGATGGCGTCTACTTCCTCAATTCGGGAGCGGAAGCCATCGATGCCGCCCTCAAATTGGCGCGCCGGGTGACGGGTCGCCCTCGTCTGATGGCGGTGACGGGGTCCTACCATGGAAACACCCTTGGCTCTCTGTCGGTCTCGGCCAACGAATCTCGCAAGGCCGCGTTCCGTCCGCTGTTGCCCGAAGTCGAATTCCTGGAATGGAACGACATGGAGGACGTCCATCGGATCGACGAGACCGTCGCGTGTGTGCTGGTGGAAACGGTGCAAGGGGACGCAGGGGTTCGCATTCCTTCCGCAGCGTGGCTTCATGCCCTGCGCGCCACCTGTTCAGCGACTGGGACACTCCTCATCCTGGATGAAATCCAGTGCGGCATGGGGCGTACCGGGCGACCCTGGGCCTTTGAGCACTTCGGAGTCGTGCCTGACATTTTGTGCATGGGCAAGGCGCTGGGCGGTGGCATGGCCATGGGCGCAATTGCGGCTTCCACCGCGCATCTGGGGCTATTTGCACATGCCCCCTCCTTGGGCCACATCACCACATTTGGAGGCCACCCCATGGCCTGTGCCGGTGCCATCGGGGCCTTGGAATCCATGTCTGCCCTGGACTTCCATGCCATTGAACAAAGAAACCAAGGCTGGCAAGCAGTCCTTGAGCAGCACCCCGCAGTGCGGATCGTCCGTCGGATTGGCGCATTCTTCGCCGTGGAATTGGACGACGCAGACGCCGTGCAGAAGGCCGTGGAAGGCGGATTGACCTGTGCAAAGGACAAGGGCGTCCTGCTTTTTTGGTTTTTGAGTGTGCCGCACGCGTTTCGCTTGGCCCCACCGCTCACTTGTTCAGAGGAAGAGATGACCGAAGGATTGGCGTTGATTTTGCGTGCTTTGGATCACGTGGTCTGAAGTCCCAGCCTTTCCCGCGCCCACATCCCCAACGCGGCGCTTGAGCGCTTGGCTTCTGGGAGGAGATCCGGAAGCAATTGCCAACCGTGCACCGCTTCGGGCTCGTTGCGCACCTTGAGGGGCACACCCTCCAATTGAAATCGATCGCACAAAGCCGCGACATCGGGCGCCAAGAACTCGTCCAGCGCCCACTCCAAATAGACTTCGGGCCACGAATCGAACCCTGAAAGCAGCAACGGACTGACCCGTGGGTCGCTGGGGTCTTGTCCGGCGAGGTATTGTTTGCTGTATTCCATGGAATCTTCGTGGCTGAAGGGACTGTGCGCAACCATGTTGTGACAAATGGACCTCGCCTCTTCTCTCAAATCGCACCACGGGCTCAGCAATCCCAAGCCCACGATCTTCTCGCCGGGCAGGCCTTCTGACAGCCACTTCGAGAAGGCACCCATGGCCAAATTGCCACCCGCACTGTCCCCAATCAACACCACTGAACCCCGTTCCTCCACCACTGCGACGAGGGCGGAATACACATCGTCATGGGCAGTTGGAAAGACATGGTTGGGTGCCAAACGGTATTGTGGCAACACCACCCGGCACCGCGTGTGTCGGGCGAGATGCACGGCAGCAGCGCGGTACACACGCGGGCTACCGAAGGCAAACGCCCCGCCGTGCACCCAAATCACCGTGCCCTCGTCATGCTCCTTCCACGTCACCTCCGCCCCTCTCCACTTGGATTCCAATCGCTCGAGGAACTCCCCGCCCCATGGACCGGGATTCAACCTTGACGCCAATTCAATGGCGTGACGGATTTGCTCTGGCTTGGCTTGAGCGACATCCCTGCGCAGCACCCTCGCTGCGCGATGCGCACTCTCAAGCCAAGCCCGCCGAGAACCCCAGTCAGTCGGCAACCAACTCGACAAGCCGGCATCGGCTGTTCTCGAAGGCTTCATGGCGTTGATGAAGGAAGAACCTCGTAGACAGGGTGGCGATTCGCAGAGCCTTCGTCGTGCGGGCTCTGTTCGTAAAGCCACCGAAGCGCCTGCGCCGGATTTTCCAACCATTCCGGATGCGCTGCCTGCGCCGACTCATACCGCGCCCTCAAATTGGCGTCGTTTCTCAACAGCTCTTCGGCGGTGTCCTCAAAAACGTAGCTGGAATAGTATTCTTTCCGCTGCAGCGCTGCATCAAAGAAGTTCCACACCAAAAAAGCGTCGTGTCCCCGAGGAGACAACACCTCGGCGAGGTAGCGTTTGGCCTTCTGGTTGGAAGGAATCAACCAATCCCCCTGATACAAATCCACGGGAACGATCTCGGAACGCGTGGCATTGACGCTGACGGGATGGTGTCCCTCGTAGGGACGAGCTGCGGATTGGAAATCCTCAATCCAAGTCACACGCAACAACCTCGTGGTGTCCCGGGGCACCTGCGACATCACGACGCCATTGGCCTGCAAACGTGCCGCCACCCTGCGCCATGCTTGGGGCAAGACCCAAGCCTCAGGCACCTCCACGGAATCCGAAGCAACATAGGCGTTGGCATGCGGGATGTGCTTGGTCCATGTGGAGGTTCGGTCGTATTTCAAACGGGTGCCTTGGGTGACCGCGCTCCATTCTCGGCGAGACACATACCCTGTGAACAACAAGCTGTCTCGTGTTTCAGCCAAACGCCAACGAACCGGCAGGGATTGCGCTTCTTGAATCCGAATCCGTTCACGAGCTCGAACGGCCTTGACCTCGTCGCCATGTTCGCCGAGCCATGACGCAAGAACCCGCAAGAAAGCGTGCGTGGCCTGCACCCGCTCTGCAAAAGGCTTGAGCATGTGCGCCTCCGTGGTGAACCCCAAGGTTCCAAACAACGTCGTGTATCCCGTGCTGTATCGGGGCGTCTCCAAAAACGAGAGGATGCCCTCTTCCGGCGTCTCGCCCAAAGCGTAGACGTAGGGCACCATGGGACCGTGTTCCTCCTCCATGCCGGCATACAATGCAGGCTCCATGACCTTCCGCAAAAAAGGTCCGAGAACGGGTCCTGCCTTGTCGGGCTGGGTGGAGATCAAGGTCATCGCGTAGGGATAATCCGCCCCATTCGACGTGTGGGTGTCGACAAAAACGTCCGGATCGACCTCGTGGAACAAAGACACAAATGCTTCGGCGTTGCGGCTGTCCATTTTGACGAAATCTCTGTTCAAGTCAAGGTTGGATGCATTTCCCCGGAACCCGTAGGCTTCGGGGCCATTTTGGTTGGCCCGAGTGCAACAGTTTCGGCGGGAGGCGCCTCCCACATTGTACTGCGGCACGATGACCCAACTACCCTTGCGGAGGGGGTGCGATGGATGGTCAGGTTGGGCGAGCCATTGCGTGGCAAGTGCCAAGCTCGCGTTCACACCACATGGCTCCCCTGGATGAATGGCATTGTTGACCAACACACGCACCACCCCGTCGGGCTGCGACGCCAACCGAGACGACACGCTTGGATTCCCTGCGCCGTGCTGCGCGGAAATTCCTGTCAACACCAGAGCGTGAATGGGACGACCGACGTCGCTGATTCCGACTTCATGAAGCGTGGCTCTTGCGTCTGAATTCGCCAAAGCTTGGGCCATGGCCACCGCTTGTTCCCAAGTCGGCGTGTGGTTGGTTTGAAGCAAACTGTCCACGGACCAAGTGCCCTCCACATCCATGGCCGAAGGGGTTTCTGAGGGACGGCAACCGCCCCATGCCAACCACAAAATCGCGCTCCAAGTCAAAGTGTGATGCATCATCCATGCAAATGACGGAACTTTGTGTCAACAATGCCGTAAGGAAGTCCCTGTCCTTCCCTCTCTCTGATGATTCGATTCACGCCAAGCAACCACGCGACGCCCTCCCCGGGGAATGTGCTTCTAAGCGAGCCGTTCCTGGACGACCCCTACTTTGGTCGGAAGGTGGTCCTGCTGTGTGAACACAACGAGGAGGGCAGTTTTGGATTTGTGCTCAACAACTACGTGGACATTGATGTGGATGAGGTCATGGACGATTTGCCCAAACTGAATGCACGCATCAGTGTCGGTGGCCCCGTGAAAAATGGCAACCTCTACTACCTGCATACCCGCAAAGACATTTTGGACAGCATTCCCGTTGTCGAGGGCATTTTCATGGGCGGGGATTTTGACCAAATCCGAGATTTGCTTCAAGCAGGCAACCTGCAAGCGCATGAAATCCGGTTCTTCATCGGGTACAGCGGCTGGTCACCCGCTCAACTGCAAGAAGAAATCCGGAGTCGGTCTTGGTTTGTGGCGGACGTGAATCCGTCTGACATCATGCGCACCGACGAGGACAACGAAACCTACTGGAAGCGCATGATTTCAGAGATGGGTGATGGCTTTGACCACATCGCCAACGCTCCGAGCGATCCCTCCTTAAACTGAGGCTCTTACTGCACTTCGATGGACACGCGGTACCCCGCGTGTGCGCGAACGTTCCAAACGTGCCCGTCGTCAAACATCCAATATTGGCCCTTGATCCCGGTGAGCTTTCCATGCATGACAGGGCGTTTGTCCAGCTTGACGCTGGTCACTTTCGCAGGGTAGGATTGCACTGGAAACGTCAGTTTTGTGATGTCATCGGACTCCGCAAAAAACGGCTCGTAAGACATCCCCAACATGTCGAGGCACTCGTCTTTGGCGTCCACCAACGCATCCGCCTCCAAGTCCACTTCCTTGAGCATGGCCCGCCACTGGGTGCGGTCTGACAGCACGTCCTTCAAGGCCACTTCAATCTCACCAGCGAGTTGACGGTACGGCGTATTTGCGACCACAATCGCGCCCACGGCGCCTTGATCCACCCACCGTGAGGGCACGTTTGTGGCGCGAGTGACGCCCACCTTCAAGTGCGACGTTTGGCTGACGTACACCACATGGGGTTGGAGGTGATTGGCTCGCTCCCACGCTTCGTCGCGAAGGGCAATGCCTTCGTGGATTCGGCTCAGCTCTGGACGAATGATGCTGGGGCACGCCAAAGGCGATTTCAAAAAGGCGTCATAAGACATGCCTTCTCCGTAAGCTTTTTTGATGCGTTTGCCTGACGCCACACAGTGGATGTCCCCTTCAAATGTCACTTGAATCTCCCTGCCAAGCCATGGCTCAAGTGGAAGGGGATCCATGGGGTTCATCACGTCTGCGCCTCGCCAGAAATAGGACACCCGCCCTTGGCTGTCCACAGCAGAAGTCATTTTTCTCACATTCCCCTCCCATTTCATTCAGCAATGTTCGGGATTCGTCGGTCATCATTCCTATTTTGTCGGCAAGATTCACTATTTTCATAAAAATTCATTCTATGAAACAATTTCTACTCCCTGCTTTGCTTTTGACCGCAGGTGCCTTGAATGCACAACTCTACACAGAGGACTTCGACGGTTACGCCGTGGGAGACTACATCGCGGTGGAAGGTGCACCCGCTTGGGCGGTGTGGACCGCTGGCAATGAAGGCGGCGACATGGACGCCCAAGTCTCGGACGAAGCCGCTTTGTCCGGCACGCAGTCCCTCAAGGTGTTTGGCAACGTGGCCGGCGGCCCCATGGACGTCGTGTTGGTGGCTGGTTTGGAAGGCGCCTACGAGGTCACCTTCAACATGCTCATCCCCGAAGGAAACTCAGGCTACTACAACGTGCAAGAGAATCAAATCGCGGGCACCGCCTGGGCCTTCGAATGCAACCTCAACGCGGACGGCACCGTGAATTACAACGTGGATGGTGTGGCAGTCGCAACGGGGGCGTTCACCCCAGGATCATGGCTGAAAGTCACGCACTACATCGACACGGACTCAGACTTGATGCACCTTTACCTTGACGACGTCTACCTCGCTCAAATCGCCTACGATGGCGGGCAAATTGGCGGTGTGAACTTTTATGCGGCCGGCGATGGTGTGAACATTCCCACGTACTACATCGACGACGTCCTCGTGGACATCACAGACCCTGTGGTGGACAACGTGCAAGTGGTGGCTCCGCTGGAGTGTGTGTTTGGCCCCAACCCCGCCCAAGATTTCGTTCGCGTGCAAGCCAACATGGACAATGCCTTGGTTCGCGTCTTGGCGTTGGACGGCAAAGTGGTGTTGGAAGAGCAGCGCAACGACCTCATGACGGGTGCGCAACTTGACCTCAACCTCGACAACGGCATTTACCTCCTCGAGCTCACCAACGGTAGTAAGCGTGTGACGCAACGCCTTGTGGTTCAGAAGTGATTGAATTGAACCGATGGTTCACGAAAAAGCCGGCCCTTGGGTCGGCTTTTTTGTTGCACCTCGCCCTCGTTGACCTCTTTCACAACCTCGTTGCCCTCTTTCACAACCTCGTTGCCCTAGTTGCCCTCGTTGACCTTGGCGAGCCAACTTGATTGGAGCGCAAGCGCCTCTTGTAAGTGTGGAGGCTGTTGAGAGGCATCTTTCCAAGGGTGAGACATGCCAAAAACGTGGTCTGCTCCTTGGATGCATTCAAACCTGCCACGACGAGCTGCCTTCGCCAAGGCCTTGCCTTCGGGCCACGGCACAGCCACATCCTCAGATCCATGGATGACCAAAACGGGGCATGTCAGCTCGGAAGCCGCTTCCACAATGTTCAACTCATCCCGACGACCATCGGCGTCCTCGTAAAAGGCAAAGGGATGAATGAGGGTTTGGCCTGTTCTTCCATTCCGAACCTCCAAACGATTCGAAGCCTCCCACGCTGTCAAGTCAGCTCCTTCCGGGAACCTCCTGAAAAAGTCCGAAACTGGTGCCCACAGCGCGGCACCTGACAAGGTCCCTCCTGCGTTTTGAAACATGCGCCCTCCCAGCATCGCGATGCCGCCGCCTCGGCTGTGCCCCATGACCATGACAGGACCGTCCATGTTGGCGAGTTCATGCAGCGCAAAGGCCACTTCGTCCACTTCCACGTGAAGGCGGTTTTGGCTCCAGGCCACTTCATCGAGGCAATCCTCGGCAAAGGGTTCAAGATGTCCGTTGTGGGAGAAATCCATCCGAAACACCTCCCATCCCTCTTTGGCCCAATGCTCCGCCACACCGCGCCACAGTCCCCACTCTCGAAATCCCTTGTACCCATGCACCATCAGCAAGCGTCCTTGGATGTCGCTGGTGTGGCTTGGGTGTTTGCTCCAATTCAAACGGCCATGAGGACCTTCCCACGTGCCGGCCTCCACCATGGCGCCTTGCTCCATGACCCAAGTCAAGGGGTCGGGAAATTGCCATTGAAAGCCCAACGAACCAAGTGCGTTTGAAGAGACCTGTCTCGAAACGCCCCCCGAATGAATGGCCGGACGTCTTTCTTCTGTCATGGTGGCCTCAATAAGCGCCCTGCGCGTGCGGACCGCGGGCGCCACCACGTTCAATGCGACTGGCAGGGCGTCTGGATGCAACAACGCGAGCACACAAGCCGCTGCGGCATCGCGTTCGTGCACCCATTGCACGTGTCCGTCGCCGTTTTCGATGCGTCCTCGTCTGAGCAAGGCCTTGACAGGATGGCGCTTCACGCCAAAGAGCCCCCCCAACCGCATTGCCACAAAAGGCACGTTCCCACGTCGATGGATGTCCTCCAATTGCAGCATGTCCACTCCCGAGTGCCGAGAGATGTGATGCCCTTCATCGCTTTCGACTAGCGTGCCTGTTTTGCTGGCTTCGTACACGGCCGTGGACGAAGTCCAAACCAACCGCTCCACATGCCCCTCCGCCGCCGCATCTTGAAGGGCGTTGTGAAAAGCCATCGCCCATTCAGGCCCCATGCGAGGTGGCACGGTCACCAACCAATGGCTCGCGTTTAGGGCGAGAATGTCTCGCCATGACGCCCCGGGCTCCCAATGCCATTCCATGTGTGAGACGCCAAGGCACGAGAGCGCTCGTGCCGTTTGTCCATTGGATGTGGTGGCCACGACTTCATGACCTCGCGCGGCCAATTCCCTTGCGGCCCAAGCCCCAACGCCACCTGCTCCGAGAACCAACACCTTTTTGCCTGAATTTTTCATCGCTCACACATTCTTAGGACGCGTTGGCACAAAGATTGTCCTTGCCTCTGCACATCGCACTAAATTTGGACGTCAAATCTTGACCCATGGACATTCAACCCACCTCCCTCCGTTTTCTTTCTGCGCTCATGGTCGTGATGGCTTTGGCCTGCTCCGACATGTGGTCGCAACACAACCTTGTGGTTCATGTCGAGGGACTTTCCAACGACACGGTGTACTTGGCACATTATTATGGCGCCAAGTTGTTTTACAACGACACATCTGTGGCCGACGCCAACGGCACAGTGACGTTTGAAGGCAAGCCCTTCGACGAAGGTGGCAAGTATGCTGTGGTGGTGCCTGGACCCAAGTTTTTTGAATTCATGATGGTGGACGAGCCCATGGAGTTTCGCACCACGGCCACCAATCCATCCGGAGACATCGAGGTCCTTCAAAGCAAGGAAAATGACGTCTTCTACGGCTACCTCAACTTCATCAAAGAGAAACGCGATGAGCGCGCGCCTTTTGATGCTGTGTTGCGAGACTCGTCCTCCACAGCCGAAGCTGTGGCTGATGCCAAAGCGGGCATCGCGAAGCTGACAGAAGAAGTCAACGAATATCAGCATTACCTCACCAACGACCCCAGGGAGTTTTTGTTTGGGAAGTACCTCAAGATGGTCAACGAGCCCAAGGTGCCCGAAGCGCCTCAAGAGGCAGAAGATGCGGCCATGTGGCAATACATGTGGTACCGAAATCACTACTGGGACAGGGTGGACTTTGACGATCCCAGACTTGTGCGCGACGGGGCGTTTGACCAGCTGATTTCCCGGTACTGGTCCAAGGTGCTTCCGCAGATTCCAGACACCATGATTGCCGAAGCCCACGCCTTGCTGGATCGCACCCTGAAGGCAGGCAACAAGGACATGTTCAAATACATGGTACATCACATGACTTATGCGAGCGAATCATCCAAAATCATGTGCATGGACAAGGTGTTCGTGGATTTGGTCAATTCCTACTACCGCACGGACATGGTGGATTGGCTCAATGAAGAGCAATTGAAGAAAATCTTGGAACGTGCCGAAGACTTGAAGTACACCCTTTGTGGCAACAAAGCACCCAACATCACCTTGCCCAACTTGGATCAAGACGAGTGGGTGGAGTTGCATGACATCGAGGCCAAGTACACCTTGATCTGCATTTGGGAAAGCACGTGCGGACACTGCAAAAAGGAGATGCCCAAGCTTGGGCGGATCTACGACGAGTGGAAGGAACGTGGACTTGAGATTTTTGCCATTGGCAATGACTTCGAACCCGAGCCGTGGCAGGAGTACATCCGTGAAAAGGAATTCACTCAGTGGATCAACGTGAGTGACAACCCGCTCATCAATGCCCAGGACAGTGCCACGGCTTTGATTTATGGCGGGGTTACCAACCTCGAGAGCCTCAACTTTCGCACCACGTTCGACGTCTACGCCACACCCAAGATGTTCCTCCTCGATGAGGACAAAAACATCTTGGCGAAGCAGGTTGGCGCCGTTCAACTCGCCGAGATTCTCTCACAAATGGAGGGGCTTGAAGAGACCGTCCCCTATTTCGCGCCTGATGAAAAGAAGGAGAGCGCGGAGAACGACCATTGAGAAATGTGCAGATATTCTCTCCGAAGTGAGGGAATTGCTGACTTGGCACCTACCTTCGCCGCTCATTCTTTAAATCAGAGACGTGAATATTTTTGTAGGAAACCTTGCATGGGGCGTGGACGACATGGCCTTGCGTGAAGCATTTGAGGCGTACGGCGCCGTTGACAGTGCACGAGTCATCCACGATCGTGAGACCGGACGGTCCCGCGGTTTTGGTTTTGTTGAAATGCCCAATCAAGAAGAAGCGGAAGCCGCTTTGGAAGGCATGGAGGGAAAAGACCTTGACGGTCGTCCCATCCGGTGCAATGAAAGCCAGCCACGTGAACGTCGCTGATTTGATTTGAACTTGAACGAACAAAAAGCCCCGGCTCACGCCGGGGCTTTTCTTTTTGACATGATTTGTTGGGCCTTCTTCGAGGTGCTTACTCGCACGATTGGCCATATGCGCTCAAGAAATTGAGCAAGTCCCCTGAACCTACTGACCCATCTGAATTGGTGTCGAAATAGCATTCCGCACTCAACGTTTCAGGAATGCACTGCCCTAACGCATCATCCCAGACGGTATTCGGCCCACATGCGTCGGCTGATGGCACACAATCTTCCGTTGGAATGCATGTTCCCGACCCGACATCGAACACGGTTCCTTCGCCGCACACACTCTCCGGAACGAATTCCCCCTCGCAATTCTGGTACATGCCCGCGTATTCACACGATCCGTCTTCCAAGGTTGACCAGCTGAAATCGTTCACAAAACCAGAGAAAGACTCGGCTCCAAACACCTCCAAGCCCACCGTCAATTCATAGCTCAAATTGCCCACCTCGAGCAAGAAAGACGCCTCCTCTGGCAGATTGGCAACCCCTTCATTCAAAACCACTGCAGCCGAAATTGCGGCGGAAGATGACGCACCAAAGGAGGAAAGCTCTCCTTCGAAGAGCATCAGCACTTCAAGGGCCTCGCCCTGAAGTTCAATCACTTCCAAATTCGACAAGGTCCCTTCAAACACAAAGCTCTCGTCCACAGAAACCGCCTGAAGGAGCGGGTTGGCAGGCATGCTTCCCAATCCAAAGTTGGTCTCCCAATGAATGCCTGCAGCATTCGCATAGTTGCACGCGGTTTCGTCTGTGCACCCAGAACACCAACTGCCGTCACCATTGCAAAAGCCACAAGCGTCGTAGGTGCCCAAACAGGGGTCTTCATCGTCACAAATGCCATCGGCATCCACATCCGCAACGCAAGCCCCTCCACATACCCCAATCGAATCGAGGTATTGGCATGACCCATCTTCGAGACCGGCCTGAGAAAAAGCCGCCACGGACCCGGACAACATGTCTCCCATGTCCCCTGTGACAGAGGCCGTCACCACCCACATGGCTTCGCCAGCAGTCACGGTGAAGGTGGCTGACTCCGGCAGATCGGCAAGGCCGTTTGGCAAGAGGATGGGCGCCGAAACCACTGCGTTTGTCACCAACCCCTCCAGGGTCAATGCCCCCGAGAACGTCATGCTCAACTCCAAGGAGTCTCCCCCCAAGCTGACCATGGCAAAGTCCTGCAGCACACCTTCGAAATGGTAATCTCCGGCCGCACCGGTGACTGTGAGGGTCTTGACCTCCGGGTTGTTGGTCAACCCAAAATTCGTCGACCACGTTCCCTGAGAATACACAACGTAGTTGCATGCCACCGGATCTGTGCAACCGGCGCACAAGGTCCCGTCACCATTGCACACCCCACATGCATCGTACGCCCCGACACAAGCATCCTGATCGTCACAGAGGCCATCCGCATCCACGTCGGTGGTGCACATGCCGTCGCAATCGTAAAAGTCCGGCTGGGGGAGGCACGATCCATCGTCGCAAGAAGCGCCCGCATCAAAATTGCAAGCCGTTTCGTCTGTGCATCCTGCGTAAGCCAGTCCCCCGCAGTTGCCGCAAGCATCTTCATACAGACAACTGCCGTCGTCACAGCCCGCATCCGCAGTGTAGTTGCAAGCAAAATCATCCGTGCAACCAGCCACTGCACCGCCACCACAGACGCCACATTCGTCAAGCTGCAAGCACGAACCGTCGTCTTCATTGGCTGCTGGGTCGAAATTGCATGCCATCTCATCCATGCAGCCGTCAACACGGACAAACACCTCAATGGCTTGGGTGCCCATGGCCATGTTGCCGCAATCATCGACAGACGTGTAGGTTCGCAGCCAATGCTCCACCCCCAATTCTTGAGAAACCAAGGAATCGGTCGCATTCCAAATGGGTTCCGTGTCACATACGTCCTCGACCTCGAGGCTCGCCTCTGGCAATGCCGCGGATCCCATAGGTTGTCCTGTTTGGTAAGTCACCACCACTGGCGCGAGGTTGGTCAAGATGATCGGGGCCACTGTGTCGACAATGGATACGTTTCGCGTGACAGTGCTGCTGTTTCCACAGGCATCGGTTGCCGTCCACATTTGGGTCAAAACCGACGCCCCCGAACAATCGCCCGTGGCCGTGTTTTCCACCAAAACCACTTCCGCTACACTGCATGTTTCCTCAAAGATGGGTTCATCATCGGGCAGAGATTCTCCACACAACACGATGACATCTTCTGGCGATTGAACTGGGATTGGAGGCTGTGAGTCTGTGATGCGCACTGCACGCATCACACTGGAAGCATTGCCACAATCGTCTGTCACCGTGTAGGTGATGGTTTGGATGTTCTCACCGTTGCAGCTGCCTTGGTCGTTGACAAACGACGACGTGGTGGACCACGAACTGCAATTGTCCACTATGGTCAGCCCAGGGACTGGAATGGGTTCTCCGCAATCCACCACCAAGGTGTCCCCTTGGGCCTCTTCTTCAAGACTGACGAACGGTGCGACTTCGTCTTTGAAGAACAAACGCTGTTCCGTCACAGCCGTATTTCCACATGCATCGGTGGCCAAAAACGTCCTGACAAGCGTGAATTCAGCAGGACACCCCCCCGACTCTTGGCTTTCAGACATGGTAAGGTTCACCTCCCCACACCCGTCCACCACCTCGGGCCAAATGGCTTCCGGAATGTCATCTGAACAGCTCAATTCGAGGTCCATGGGCTCGTTGATGAACGAGGGAGGGGTCGTGTCGATTTGGGCCAAGATCTGCGTGGCCTCGATCACATTGCCACACACGTCCGTGGCCACCACCCGACGTTCCCATTGGAAGCCACAGTCCAACAGCAATGTGTCGATGGTTTCCGTGAAGGACACCGTCCCACATCCATCGGTCACCAAGAAATCCTCAAGCGCAGGCACCTCTGGGCAGCTCACAGTCACATCATTGGGCATGACGATGTCAGGTGTGGTCGAATCGACGTAATCCACCACTTGCACAGCCTCTGTCGCCGCCCCACACGCGTCTGTCAAAACGAAGGTCCTCTGCAAGCGCTGACCGCTGCAGAACGGGGAGGTAAACACATCTGCGGAGGACAAAGTCAAACCGCCACAATCTTCGAATTCAGGAGAAGCCAATTCCACATTTTCACCACATTCCGCCTCGAAATCAGAAGGCACGAAAGCAAATTCCGGCGCAACATCGTCATGGAGAAAAACCGTGTACATGGTGTCAAGTGAATTGCCACAGTCATCGGCGACATTCAGGTGGATGACAAAAGACATCACGCCCTGGCATTGAAAAGCAGTGTCTGAAAAGACAATTCCTCCTCCCAATGAAGCATCGCATTGGTCCCTTGTGATGGGGAGCCAATCCAAACCATCTGCACAATAATGCCCGTCGTTCGCCACATCGTTGATGACATATGGCGCTTGATTGTCGACCAGCTCGATGCGCTGGACATGTGTCAAGGACGTGTCACAGCCCACAACATACCACGTGCGATCGACCAAGGTCTCCTGATCACAATTGCCCTCTAGAAACGCATCCACATAGTCGATGTCAATCTCCAGGCAGGTTGAGTCCAAGTCAATGATGGGTTCTTGATAAACATCGAGCAAATCAAGCTCGCATGATGCGTTCAGAACGTCCGCGGGCCAGGTGACGTCAATTTGGGCCCTCAAAGGCTGAAGAACAAGCCCGGCTATCAAGGCCAAGGAGAAGGAGCGTAAAGCGTTTTTCATGCGTGAGAAGTTGGAATGGCAGACCGCAAAATTCCGGAAGTTTCACCTCCACCCTTGTGCCCTTTTGCACACGAGTTATCCACACAAACCTTGCATTTTCAGCGCATTACATAACATGAGAGTCGGCTCATGAATCATGCATCCTGCCAACAAAAAAGGCCCTGCGCAATGCAAGGCCTCTTGTAGCGGGGGGGGGGCTCGAACCCCCGACCTCAGGATTATGAATCCTGCGCTCTAACCAGCTGAGCTACCCCGCCGAATGGGCGGCGAAGGTAAAACGATTTGGCTTGATTTCACACTCTTTCATGGACTCGATTCAACAAATCCTGCCGTATCTTGTGAACCTTGGGCGATTGAAAAGGTTAATCTGCCTAGCAGGGTCCACTGACCTTCCAATTTGATGACTCAACGATCATGATGACTGCCGAAAAAGTGAAGTTTCAACTCGAAATCCCATTGAACAGCTCCAAGGGCGTATTGTACAATTGCATCAGCACCCCTTCTGGCTTGGCAGAGTGGTTTTGTGACGACGTGAACATCAAGAAAGACGTCCACATCTTCTTTTGGGACGGCAGTGAAGAGTCCGCCCGCATGATCAGCAAAAAACGAGACGAATTTGTCAAGTTTCGTTGGCTCGAAGCTGAAGAAGAAGGCGAAGACACCTTCTTCGAGCTTCGCATTCGCATTGACGATTTGACTGGTGAAAATTCACTCGTAATCACGGACTTTGCCGATGACGACGAAGTGGAAGATGCCAAGGATTTGTGGGAAGCGCAGGTGACCAAATTGCGCCGTGTTCTCGGCTGCTGAAGCACACTCACCTACAATACAAAAGGCCTCAAGCGTCCCGCGACGTGTTCAGACCACGTCCCCTGCCCTGCTTCTCCCTCGGTCTCCCAAGTGTCGAGCAAGGGCGTTTCAGTTTTCACTTTGCGCCAGGACCACAAACTCCGAATCACTTCGTGTTGAGGCGTGGCTCGGATGCCGACTTTGGCAGCCAAGAACAAGCCCGCGATTTTCGCAGCCTCTTCAACTTCTTCTGCCCTGTCCTCGGGAAACACGAGATCGAACGATCCATGCGCTTGCAGGCATCGCGAGGCGGTCGTGAACAACACGTGCAAGGGCAACGTGTCGTCGTGCCGGGCCAAATTCCGCTTGCGGTCGGGACTTTTGGGGTGATTGTGAAAGAAGGGGGGATTGCAAACGACAACGTCAGACTGGCAGTCCCACCCCTGAATGGCCCTTGCATGCACGTGGATGCGGTCGGCGAAAGGCGATTGGGCCGCATTCGACACCGCCTGCGCTGCAGCCTCAGGCTCGAGTTCCACCGCGTCAATCATCGCCGCCGGATGGCGTTGCGCCATCATCAAGGCCAATACACCAGAACCTGTCCCAATGTCCAGCACGCGTTTCACGTCGTGACCGCTTTGAAGGCACGTCTCACCCGCCCAACTTCCAAGCAGCAACGCATCTGTCCCCACTTTCATTCCGCACGCATCGTCGCGCACCTCAAATTGCCTGAACTGTTGGATCCGTCTTCCCGAACGTCCCACAATCAAGAAGATTTGGCCCGTCGTTCTTGCCAAGTTTCGAACGCTGGAAAATCCTCGGGACGGTTGTCCGGGATTTCGTGCAAGGGCTCCACCTCGTTCATGAATTCTTGGCAATCGGCAGGCAAACGCTGGTACAATGAGGTGCCTTCCGTTTTGTGGGCGACCATGGCCTCGCTCACTTCGCCTTTGACTTGGGCGGGATGGCCCACCACCAAACTGCGTTGTTCGAACACGGATTTGGCCTTGACCAGCGCCAACGCCCCGACAATGCATTCTTCACCAATGACGGCGTCGTCGAGGATGACCGCATTCATCCCAATCATGCAGTTTCGGCCCAGTGTGGCTCCGTGGATCATGGCACCGTGCCCGACGTGGGCACCCTCCCCCAAACGAACCGTCGTGCCGGGAAACATGTGAATCACGCATCCCTCCTGCACATTCGACCCACGTTCCATTTCGATTTTCCCCCAATCTCCCCTCAGAACGGCATGCGGCCCGACATAGCAGTCAGGTCCCACCGTCACATGGCCGATGACCGTGGCTTGGGGATGGACAAATGCCGTGGGGTGAATCACGGGCACCATGTTTCGGAATGCGTACACCATCCCTCAGCGTTGCGTGTTTTCAATGACCGCGGCATAGCCCTGTCCCACGCCAATGCACAAGGTGACAAGTCCAAATCGCCCCCCGCTGCGCTTCAATTGACGCGCCGCAGCCAGAAGGATGCGTGCCCCTGTCATCCCCAGGGGATGACCAAGGGCAATGGCGCCCCCATTCGGGTTGATTCGTGCGTCGTGGTCGTCCAAATTCCAGCTCCGGATGCACGCCAAGCTCTGAGCGGCAAAAGCCTCGTTCAATTCAACGACATCGAGGTCATCAAATCCGATGCCTGCCTTGGCTAGCGCGCGGTTCGAGGCCTCCACCGGTCCAATGCCCATGATGCGTGGAGGCACGCCCACCACCGCGGAAGAACGAAGTTGGGCCAACGGTTCGAGGCCTTGGTCTTTCAAGCCCGCTTCGTTGGCCAACAGCAAGGCTGCCGCACCGTCATTCAAGCCACTGGCATTGCCGGCAGTGACGCTGCCTCCCTCCTTGCGAAAGGCGGGGCGCAGTTTGGCCAATACCTCTGGCGTGGTGCCAGGCTTGATGAACTCGTCCTGCTCAAACACCAAGGGGTCCTGCTTTCGGCGCGGAATGTGCACCGCCACCCTCTCCTCAGAAAGGCGACCTTCTCGTTCCGCGGCGGCGGCTTTCATTTGGCTGTGATGCGCAAACGAATCCTGATCCTCGCGGCTGATCTTGTGCAAGTCCACCAAATTTTCTGCCGTTTGCCCCATGCCCTCAGTGCCGTACAATGCATCCAGACGTGGGTTGATGAAGCGCCACCCAAAACTGGTGTCATGCAATTCCATGTCTCGGCCAAATGGCTTGGACGCCTTGCTCAACACCCAAGGCCCGCGCGTCATGTGCTCCACGCCTCCGGCAAGCACCACCTGGGCATCCCCCATGTGCAGCATGCGTGCGGCATGGACCGACGCGGCCAAACCAGAAGCGCACAGGCGGTTGATGGTTTCGGCGGGCACCTCTTGGGGCAGCCCTGCGAGCAAACTGGCCATGCGCGCCACATTGCGGTTGTCTTCTCCCGCCTGGTTGGCGCACCCCATGAGCACGTCCCCGATGGCCATCGGGTCCACATTGGGATGACGTGCCATCAACGAAGCCAAGGCATGAGCAGCCAAATCGTCTGTTCGGATGGAAGACAAGCTGCCTCCAAAAGAACCAATCGGCGTGCGAACGCCGTCCACCAAATACGCATTCATGAAGCGAAGATAGGTTGGTGCTGACCTGTTCTTGCCCCAAATTGCAGCATGCGTTTGGGCATCGCTTCCACCTTTCCACCTTACCGCGGCGGCATCGCCCAATTCAACGCGGCCATGGCGCGTGCGCTTGAGGCGCATGGCCACCAGGTCGAATGTGTGACATGGAAGCGCCAGTACCCCAGCCTGCTGTTTCCCGGCACCTCACAATGGGAACCAGGCGCAACGCTCGAGGACGCCCGCATGCCCGCACTTTTGGACAGCATCCAGCCCCTCAGCTGGAAAGAGACGGGCCGGCATTTGGCACACCGAAGTGAGGTCGTGGTGCTCCCGTTTTGGCATGCGGCTCTGGCCCCTGCCTTGACCGGCGTCGCACATGAGGCCCGACGACATGGCGTTCAGAAAGTGTACGCCTTGATGCACAACGCATCTTCCCATGACGGACGCTTGTTGGACCACATGTTGACCAAGCGTTTTCTCAAGGCCGTGGATGGCGTCATCACCTTGAGCGAACCGGTCAGCCAAACCCTCTCCAAGTGGCACCCACACACCCTGTTCCATCCATTGTATAACCAGCATTCCGTGGCCATTCGAAGGGACGAGGCACGACGCAAGCTGGAATTGGACCGCGGGGCACATGTGCACCTGTTTTTTGGGTTGATTCGTCCCTACAAAGGACTTTCCGTTCTGTTGAAGGCCTTGACAATGCTGCCCGAAAACCACATGGTGGTCGTGGCTGGTGAATGCTATGGCTCATGGGAGCCCTACGCAAGAGAGATCTCCAAGTTGGGGCTTGAAAGCCGTGTCCGCGTCCACAACCAATTCATCGATGACCGCGACATTCCCGTGTTCTTTGCAGCGTCGGACAACCTTGTTTTGCCATATCTGAAGGCCTCTCAAAGTGGCGTGACCGCGTTGGCCTTGCATCATGAAAAAAGAGTCATTGCCTCGGATGTGGGCGACTTGTCCCAAACCATCGTGCCTGAGTTGACGGGGCGCCTTGTCCCGGCAGGAAATGCCGATGCGCTCTCCACCGCCATGTCCAAACCCTGGATGGCCCAACCCAAGGACATTCACGATGCCTTTGACCAAATCAAAAAACGCCTCAGTTGGTCGGCATGGGCAGACCAGCTGACGCAACAGGTGGAATCAGATCTTTCTGAAGCTGGCTGAGGGGACGGATCAAAGGGTCGAACACAAAACGCTGCAACACCACCACTTCACCGCTGTCTGTGACGCCGTAAAGTTGCTCCGCGTCGTGGACCTCCACCACACCCAGCGCATTGGGTTTTCCTGACCCTGGCTTCCAATGCACAAAGACGTTGGAACGTCGACCATTTGTCCCCACGGCGGTCAGCTCAAACGCAGCAGACGCCGTTCTGAGGCTGTCTTCCACGTCCGGAGTGAGTCGAGAGCGGTAGGTTTCGAGGTGGACTTTCTTGAAACGCAAGAAATGATCCTGGACGCCTGACGTATCGCGGTATGGAAGCGGATTGCCCTCCAGGTCGGAGAGTACAAGCCCTCCATCCTCCTTGGCCTTCAAGGCATACGACTCGCCGTCTTGCTCGAGGACACGCACCTCCACCCCCGCCAAGGATCGTTTGGGGTAGTTGAAAATCCCCGTGTGCCGCCACTCTCGTTCAGAGGTGAAAAAGCGCGTGCTGAGGTACCCGGTGAACCCCTCCATGTGCACAACGAATGGCTCAGCCCCTCGCCCCTCCGGCGTCTCCAGGACCATGTACGTGCCCGTGTGGCTTGGCGTGGCCGTGCCCACGTACCAGGTCTTGACCGGCTCGTCGCCCCCTTGGTAGATCTCCACCTTCTTTCCTCGGGCCGAAATCAGGCGCACCACGTTTTCTTGGGCTGCTTCAGCCACTGGCCCCTGCACTGAAACCCTTCGAAACGTCTTGAGCAAAAGGTTGACAGCGTCCTCCCGGGCTTTGAACTTCCCATTGAGATCCCACAACCGCCCCTTGGCGGGTCGGGTCAAGGTGACTTCCACGCCGTCCATGTCGGCGATGAAAATTTTGTCCACCTTCGAGGTGTCGACAACGCCAAAATCCGTCCCCTCGATTTGGGCCAAACTCCCCTTGTCTCCCTGGAGCCACCACACGCCTGCGGTCACCAGGGTCAGGGCAATGAGAACGTAAAGGATGCGCAAATTGGAATGCATGAGAATGGGGTTTATGCGGCCTGACCAAACAAGCGACGGCGGGTTCCGAGCACGGCACCTGCCACCAACATCACGACGAGCAACGGCATGCCCACAGCCACAAACTGCCAACCACTTCGCTCTGCACGAATGCGTCGTTCATCGAGGGGGCGCAGGACGATGCTTCGAGACCGAACGCTGATGAGGGCGTCCTCTTGCAACAAGTAGTTGATGGCGTTGAGCAAGAACTCCTTGTTGTCGTAAACCACGCGCTGGGCATAACGGTCGTAGCCCAAGGGCAAGATGCGCCCGTCGCTTCGGAATTTGTTTCGGGCGAGGTCGCCGTCCGAGACCACAATCATGGCCGTCGGGGCACTTTTCTCCCGAAAGGCAAAATCCGCATCGTCGCGCAAACGCTCGGGGAGCGATTGGGCATAATGCGAACGGAAGGCCCCTTCGAGCAAGGCCGCAAATGCCACATTGGGCGTATTCCCCTCGGCAAAGTATCCGGGATCCAAGTCGACGATGCCACTTGAGACGCGAACGGGGACGCGGTAGGTTTTGGCGCGTTCACTCGACGTCAACAGCACCGTGGACGTCACCTCTTCTTGCGTGTTGACCAATTCCATGGACGACACAAAATCAAAGTGAATGGGATCGAGGTTGTTGGTGATCGGATGTCCCGTGCCAAGCGGCATCGACAATGGCGCGAAATACCAATTGAACAACCGCATGTTCCGCTGGTTGCCCATGGGCCCCGCATCCAACATGATGGGCGCGCATTGCGGGTCGATGATCAAATCGCGGTTGAGCCTCACCCCGTAATCAAAGAGCTGGTCATAGAGGCCCAAAGGATTTTCCACGCCGTACGTTTCGTTGGCATTCCTCAAGCTGTCCAAATCCGTCAGGACCGGGTCGACCATCCACAAGATGCGCCCCCCGTTCATCAAGAACTGATCGAGGATGACTTTGTCCTTTTCCGGGAACGCGCTGTCGGGTTTGGCGACGATCAGCAAGTCGTAACGGTTGGCGCGGTAGCGCATGCCTTCCAGTTTTTCGGAAAGCACATTCAAACGACCATCCAATTCCACACGGGCCACCAAATGGTCTTCTTCCAAGGTGGTCACCAAGTCCATCATCGCCAAATCTTCAAGTTCCCCATGACCCTCCAAAATCGCAATCGCCTTGGGTTCAAAGGCCGTGCTTTGTCGGATGCCTGAAGTCAAATTGAATTCCAGGGTGTTGATGGACCCTTGGATCATGGCCTGGTCCGCTTGCGGAATGTCGCTTCCAAAAAACTGCACAGGTTCCTCCTCACCACGGTAGCTGATCATGGCACCTGGCCAAAGGGTTTGAAAGGCCTGTTTTCCGTTGTCCTCGTAAGCAATGCGCGTGAACTCGAGTCCCCGTTCGAACAAGGCTTGTTCGTTTTGGCCGATGGTTTGGGCATCATCGATGGAGTACAAATCGACAAACTGATACGCCAAGCGGCCGCCACTTGCCTGTGCCATGCGCTGCAACATGGAAGCCACTTCGCCTTCCAAACGCTTCCATTCCTGAGGCAATTCTCCTGTCAAGTAACAGGTCACCAACACATCATCTTGCAAACCCTCCAGGAGTTCGATGGTCCCTGGGGCCAACGTGTGGCGCTTCTCAGCGGTCAAATCGACCGCGCCATGAAGCAATTGCCCGAGCACCACCAACACGGCCACCACCGCCGCGGAAAGCGCCAACGACGTTCCTTCTCGAACCACGCGCCCTCTTCTCAATGCAAGAACGAATCGTGCAAGGAGCACCGACAAGGCCATCCACGCTCCGAAGTAGAGGACGTCACGGGAGTCCAGCCGGCCCTGACTCATCGCGTCAAAATGCGTCTCCATGCCCAGCTGCACAAAGGCGTGCTCCCACGATCCCAGCCACGCAAAGTCCGCGACCGCAGAGAACCCAAAGTAGGCGACGATGGACGTCAACATGGCGGACAAAAAAGCCACAAGCGGTTGCATCGTGCAGCTTGACGCCACCACCCCAATGCCCGTCAATGCCCCGGAAAAGACCACCAGGCCCAGGTAGGATCCCCATACCGCGCCCAAGTCCAAATTCCATGCCGGGCGCCCCAACATGCCCACGACAAGGACGAAGGACAAGGTGGGAATCAACGCCGCAATGGTGACAGCCCAAGCGCCCAGGAATTTGGCCAGCACCACCTGCCCTTCTGTCAACGGTCTCGTGAGCAACAATTCCAACGTTCCCGCCCGATGCTCATCTGCGAATGAACGCATGGTGATTGCGGGAATGAGAAACATGAGCACCCATGGCGCCATCGCAAAGAAGGGATCCAAGGAGGCCATGCCGCTGTCCAACACATTCCATCCCCCTGGGAACAGCCACAGAAACAGGCTTGTGAACAGCAAAAACACCGCAACGACAGTGTAGCCGAGCAGGGAACTGAAAAAACTTCGGATTTCTTTGAGGACGAGTGCGCGCATGAATCGAACGGCAAAGATAGCCTTTACCCCTGCTCCTTCACGTGGTAGGTCCACACCTGAGGTGCCTCGTCAAACAGGGCTTTTGTGGCAGGCCAAACCACGCCAAACAACGCCGATGCCCGATATGCATTCAAATCAGCCTCAGACGCCCAATGACTCAAGGTCCCTCGAATGCACGGATCGGCAGGATCGGTCATCAACGTGACACTGTGGCATCCCGGTTGCGCTTGAATCTCATCTCGGTGCTTCAAGAACAAGGCATCAAAAGCATCCAGGTGATGCGCCGCAAGACTGAGCCTGACCACGCGAACAATCACAGGTCCAGGGTTTGGGACGGCTGAACAGAAGCAAACTCAATGCGCACGGGATCGTCGTATTTCAACCCCAACAAATCGGTGGCCCCGCCATACCCAGAGCCCGATCCCCCCATGCAAATGGCGATTTCAAGCAACCCCATCGCATTGAACATGGCGACAGGTTCGCCAGGCGTGCCTTCGGTGTACGTCTTGGAGATGCGACGGATGTCGCTTCTCGCACGGCGCATGTCGATGAAAAAGGACCGCCCCCGACCTGCCTCTTGGAACAACGCCTGGTCAATGTCTGTGATGCAGTTCCCGCGCCCATCCACATGCCGAACATGTCCAACAAGCGCGTTGCCTTCCACCACGGGGCGGACGTTTTCGGCTTGCGTCGCAAGGGCCGCCGGACGCCCGAGCATCTCTGGAATGCCTCCCTTGGCCAAATGCGTCGCTGCGGGCACAAACAAGGACCGCTCGGGAAACGTCGGGAAGTCCTCGTCGGTTTGGACGCCAGAAAGGTCAAAGACGGCATCTGGTTGTTTGGCGCCCATCAGATGAAAAACGCCCGTATCCGCCCCAATGAAAAACTGGCCGTTCATCTTCACAATGCGGTGCGGGTGATCCGGCGTTTCGACGGCATTGACACCGATGAGGTGCACGGTTCCTTTTGGAAAGACGTCCAAGGCACCGCGGAGCACAAACGCAGCGTGAACAGGGTCAAATTTGCGGATGCTGTGGGTCAAATCCACGATTTGGGCCTCGGGCATTCGCTTGAGTATGCTGCCCTTCAGAAGGCCCACATACATGTTGTCGGCCCCAAACTCGCTGATGAGGGTGATTGGCGTCACGAACGCAAAGGTGAGAAAGCTACTTTTGTCCTCCACATGCATGAAACCATTCTTTCGCTCGAGGGTCTCGACCTGATGGCATTTCTCGGTCAGGAGAACGCCAACCTGCGCGCGCTCAAAGCCCGGTTCCCCAAGCTGCGCATCGTCGCGCGGGGTACGGAATTGAAAGCCATGGGCGACCGCGAAGACCTCGGCCGTTTCGAGGAAGTCATGCGCATGGTGATTTGGCATGTCGACCGCTACAACAACCTCGGCGAGGACGACATCGATCGCTTGACCAAAACAGAAGAAGCCGATCTCCTTCAAAACGCCTCCCACGACGACGTCATTGTCTACGGCCCCGGCGGCTTGAAAGTGACCGCGCGTACGCCCAATCAACGGCGCTTGGTGGAAGCCATACGGGACCACGACATGGTGTTTGCGGTCGGGCCCGCGGGCTCGGGCAAGACCTACACGGCCGTGGCCATGGCCGTGGCCGCACTGAAAGATCGCCGTGTCAAAAAGATCATCCTGACCCGCCCTGCCGTGGAAGCCGGCGAAAACCTGGGGTTTCTTCCTGGCGACCTCAAGGAAAAGCTCGACCCCTACCTCCAGCCTTTGTACGACGCCCTGACCGACATGCTCCCCTTCGAGCGCGTCGCCGACCACATGGAGAAAGGCGTCATTGAAGTGGCGCCGCTTGCCTTCATGCGTGGCCGCACCTTGGACAAGGCCTTTGTCATCCTCGATGAAGCCCAAAACGCCACCACCGCCCAAATGCGCATGTTCCTGACCCGGATGGGGCGAGATGCCAAGTTTGTCATCACCGGCGATGGGTCGCAGGTGGACCTTCCTCGCAACCAGCGGTCAGGCTTGCTGGATGCGTTGCGTATCCTGAAGGATGTGGAAGGCATCTCCACCGTTCGACTCACCGGCATGGACATCATTCGCCACCGCCTTGTCAGCTCCATCGTCGACCGCTTCGATGTGGACGACGCCAAACGCGCGGAAGAGGCCGAAGCCCGACGAGAAGCGAAGAAAGCCGCACGTGAAGCACGACAGTTTTCAACCCACAACAAACCTGAATCAACACACGAATGAAAACCATTCGAAACACTGATTTTCAGTTTACTGGACAAACCAATGCGTACCACGGAAAGGTGCGTGACATGTACACCATCGGAGACGATTTGATGGTGGCTGTGGTGTCCGACCGCATCAGCGCGTTTGACGTGGTCATGCCCCGAGGCATTCCCTTCAAAGGCCAAGTGCTCAATGGTGTGGCTTCACACTTTTTGAACGCCGTGAGTGACCTCGTTCCGACCTGGAACATCGCCACCCCGGATCCCAATGTCACCATCGGACACCGATGTGAGCCCATTCGGCTTGAAATGGTCATCCGCGGCTACCTCACAGGCCATGCTTGGCGTCAATACAAAGCAGGACATCGGACGCTGTGCGGCGCCCCCATGCCCGACGGCATGAAAGAGCATGACCGTTTCCAAGAACCCATCATCACCCCTGCCACCAAGGCGGAGGAAGGACATGACGAAGACATTGCTCCGGAAGACATTTTGTCCCGTGGCATTGTCACAGAGGAGCTGTGGAAGGAGCTGGAACGCGTGACGCGCGCGTTGTTCCAAAGAGGCACCGAGATGGCGGCAGAACAAGGATTGATCTTGGTGGACACCAAATACGAATTCGGCCTACGCAACGGCGTGCTCACCCTCATCGACGAAATCCACACGCCGGACAGCTCACGGTATTTCTACGCCGACGGCTACGAGGCCCGGCAAGCCGCCGGAGAGCCGCAAAAGCAACTCAGCAAGGAGTTTGTACGGGAATGGTTGATGGACCACGATTTCATGGGGAAAGAGGGACAAGAACCACCCCACATGGACGATGCGTTTTTGGAAACCGTGACAACGCGATACGTGGAGCTGTTTGAACAAGTCACCGGCCAACGCTTCCAAGGCGATGCATCGCCTGACCCCCACGCGCGGGTCTTGGATGCGGTCGAATCTTGGCTTCAAGCCAACCGAACCTGAATGGCGGCGAGGAAGCGAACTGAGGAACCCTGGCACGACGACGCGCGTCAAGCCGTCCGTGTGCTCCGTGAGGGGGGCATCTTGCTTCACGCCACAGACACGGTGTGGGGATTGGCATGCGATGCCACCAACGACGAGGCGGTTCAGCGTTTGAACCAACTCAAATCTCGGCACCCTGAACATCCCGTGCTCGTGCTCGTGGCCGATGACGGCCACGTCGAAGAATTGGTTCCAGACGTGCCCGAAGCCGCGTGGGACGTCATGGCCCATGCAGACCGCCCCACCACCATCGTGTACCCCGAGGGTCGCGGGGTATCGCCGCTTCTGTTGGGACGCGAAGGCAGCCTGGCAGTGAGGTGCACTCGAGACCCCTACACCGCCTACGTCATTCGAGGACTGCGCAAGCCCATTGCCTCCACCAGCGCCAACATCACGGGCGGCCCGACCCCCAAAGGATTTCGCGACGTGCCTCAGGTGCTTCGCGACGGCGCCACCTTCGTCAGCACGCACCGACAAGATGAACCCGAGGGTGACGGGCAGCCTTCCATGATGGTGGCGTTTGACCACGCCGGCCGTTTCTCCTTCCTTCGTCGATGACCACCTGACGTACCTTTGGGCCCTGCCATCATGAATCTGTCTTCTCACCTCACCCACCCTGCATTCAAGCGCATTGGGGCACTTGCGGATGAACGTGGACAACGCGCCTTCGTGATTGGAGGTTTTGTCCGGGATTTGCTGCTGAATCGTCCTTGCAAAGACATTGACATTGTCACCGAAGGAAGCGGCATTGAACTGGCCCGCGCCACGGCAAAACGCATGGGCATTCAACAAGTGCACGTGTTCAAAAATTTCGGCACAGCCATGTTCCGGGCGCGTGACTACGAGATCGAATTTGTGGGCGCGAGGAAAGAGAGTTACACCCGAGGCAGCCGAAAACCCGTCGTGGAAAATGGCACCTTGGAGGACGACCAAAACCGCCGGGACTTCACCATCAATGCAATGGCGATCAGCCTGAACGCGGATTCGTTTGGCAAGTTGGTCGACCCGTTTGGCGGCTTGGATGATTTGGACCGCAAGTGGATCCGCACGCCGCTCGATCCAGACATCACTTACAGCGACGATCCCCTTCGCATGATGCGCGCTGTCCGCTTTGCTTCGCAGTTGGGCTTCCGCATTGAAGAAAGCAGTTTGGAGGCCATCCGACGCAACGCGCGAAGGCTGGACATCATCTCTGCGGAACGCATCCACACTGAACTCAACAAAATCATTTTGTCGCCTCGCCCCTCACGCGGCTTCAAACTCTTGTTCAAGACCAAACTGCTGCACCAATTCTTCCCGGAAATGGTGGCGCTCCACGGGGTCGAATGGCGAAAAGGCATCGGCCACAAGGACAACTTCTACCACACATTGGAAGTGCTGGACAACGTGGCAGAGCAAAGCGACTCTCTTTGGTTGCGTTGGGCCGCCATCATGCACGACATCGCCAAACCGCCGACGAAGCGATTCGATGCGCGTGCCGGATGGACCTTCCATGGACACGAGGATCGCGGTGCTCGCATGGTGCCCAAGATTTTTGGCCGACTGAAGTTGCCCATGGACGCCAAAATGAAATACGTCCAAAAATTGGTCTTGCTCCATTTGCGCCCCATTGCGCTGACCAAGGATGTGGTGACCGACAGCGCCATCCGTCGCTTGCTCTTTGAAGCAGGTGACGACATCGACGATTTGATGGTGTTGTGCCGCGCGGACATCACCTCCAAAAACGAAGCCAAGGTGGAGCGCTACCTGCGCAACTACGATGTGGTCGTTGACAAGCTCAGAGAGGTGGAAGCCAAAGACAACATTCGGAACTTTCAACCACCCGTCTCTGGGGAAGAGATCATGCAGACGTTTGGCATTCCACCCTCGCGTCCCGTCGGCGACATCAAAAACGCCATCAAAGAAGCCATTCTGGAGGGCGACATCCACAACGATCCTGTCGAGGCCAAACAACTCATGCTTCGCCTCGGCCAAGAAATGGGCCTCACCCCTTCCAGCCGTCCTTGAGGGTCACGGCGCGGTTGAAAATCAGCTTGTTTGATTCCGCCAATTTGGCATCCAAGGTGAAGTACCCGAGACGGGTGAATTGCCATGGCTGGCCATCCTCGGCCTTTGCCAATGCGGGCTCCACCTTGCACCCCGTCAACACCTCCAGCGAATCTGGGTTGACAAACTCCATGAAGTCCCGGTCTTTGTGGCCATCTGGATGCTCATCCAAGAACAAGCGGTCGTAGAGGCGCACCTCTGCATCCACGGCTTGGTTGCATTCGACCCAGTGAAGGGTTCCCTTGGCCTTGATCCCGCTGACGTCTGAACCGCTCTTGCTGTTGGGGTGATATTCCACGTGAATCTCGGTCACCCGTCCATCTGCATCGGTCACGTGATCCACATACGTCACGATGTACGCAGACTTCAACCGCACCGAACGCCCGGGCGCAAGCCGAAACCACTTCTTGTTGACGCCTTCCACCTTGAAATCGTCCGACTCGATGAAGAGCTCTCGGCCAAACGGCAACTCCCGCGTCCCGGCCTCGGCATCTTCCGGGTTGTTGTCGGTGGGAAGCCACTCGGTTTGGCCCTCGGGATAGTTGGTGATCACCAATTTGACGGGGCGAAGTACCGCCATGGCGCGCGTGGCCACCGCATTCAAATGACTGCGAAGGGCAAATTCAAGCAATCCCACGTCGATGACGTTGTTCCGCTTGGCCACGCCAACGCGGTCACAAAATTCACGGATGCTTTCAGGCGAATACCCACGACGACGCAGGCCGCTGATGGTGGGCATCCGCGGATCGTCCCAGCCATCGACCACCCCCTCTTCCACCAAGCGCAACAGCTTGCGCTTGGACATGATGGTGTAGTTGAGGTTCAATCGGGCAAACTCCCGTTGTTTGGAGGGGAAAATGCCCAAGTGCTCAATGTACCAATCGTACAAGGGCCGGTGATTCTCAAATTCGAGCGAACACAAGCTGTGTGTGATGCCCTCGATGCTGTCCGACTGGCCATGGGCAAAATCGTACATCGGGTAAATGCACCACGCATCCCCTGTGCGGTGGTGGTGGGCAAATTTGATGCGATACATGAAGGGATCCCGCATGTGCATGTTCGCGTGAGACATGTCAATCTTGGCCCGCAGCACCATGCTTCCTTCCGGATGCTTTCCCGCTCGCATTTCCTGGAACAACCTCAAGTTCTCCTCCACGGAGCGGTCTCGATAAGGACTCGTCATTCCTGGGGATGTGGGGGTTCCTTTTTGGGCTGCGATGTCCTCCGCGCTCTGCTCATCCACGTACGCCTTGCCAGCTTCGATCAGCTGCACGGCATAGCCATAAAGCGTCTCGAAATAATCGCTCGTGTAATGCTCGCCGCCATTCCATTCAAAACCAAGCCATGCGATGTCGCGGCGGATGGCGTCGACGTATTCAGTGTCCTCTTTGACCGGATTGGTGTCGTCGAACCTCAAATTCACCGTCCCGCCGTACTCTGCTGCCAACCCAAAATTCACACAAATGGCCTTGGCATGGCCGATGTGCAGGTATCCGTTGGGTTCAGGCGGAAACCGCGTGTGAATGCGGCCTTCATGCAACCCCGCTTCAAGATCCGCATCCATGATTTGCTGAATGAAATGCCGACGCTCGGGTCCTTCTTTGTTCCCTTCAGGCTGCTTGTGAAGTTTGGCTGAATCCATTTCCCAAAATTACGGCGCACCTTCGCCACATGGACACGCTTCAAGAAGTTCGCTGGCGCCTCAGGATTCAAGACCGCATCGTGGGCTACGAGCGCCACATGGGAGGGCGTGTGTGGAGCAGTCCTGACGGGTTTTGGTGGCGGGGCGATCGCCTGGAGTACGACACAAAGGATCGGTGTTTGGGGATCAAAGACGTCAACAATGAATGGCTTTTTGAGCAGGACGTTGTCACGTGGCACCCGGAGTCTG
>CBFHRO010000023.1:0-30742 GCA_965658245.1 uncultured Flavobacteriales bacterium | reverse complement strand
ATGCCACATTCGTCCACAGTGCCAAGACAGTCTTCCTCCGTGTCACAAATGCCATTGTCGTTGATGTCCGCCAGACAGTCACCACCGCATTCACCGAGGACATCTTCTTGGTTGCCCTCGCAATCACAATCGCCGGCAGGAATGTCTGAGCATCCGCACTCGTAGATGGCGCCTGGACCGTTGCAAATGCCGCAAGCGTCAAGCTCACCAACACAATCGTCGATGTCGTCGCAAATGCCATCGGCATCGGCGTCTGCAGCGCAGTCACCACCACACACACCGAGTGCGTCGAGTTGGTTTCCGTCACAGTCGCAGTCGCCGGCAGGGATGTCAGAACATCCGCACTCGTAAATGGCGCCAGGACCGTCACAAATGCCACATTCGTCCACAGTGCCAAGGCAGTCTTCCTCCGTGTCACAAATGCCATTTTCGTTGATGTCCGCAGGGCAGTCACCACCGCATTCACCGAGGGCATCTTCTTGGTTGCCCTCGCAATCACAATCGCCGGCAGGAATGTCTGAGCATCCGCAGTCGTAGATGGCGCCAGGACCGTTGCAAATGCCGCACGCGTCCAACTCTCCAATGCAATCGTCGATGTCGTCACAAATGCCATCGGCATCTGCGTCAGCTTCACAATCGCCGCCACAAACGCCCAAAGCGTCTTCCGTGGCATCGCCACCGCACTCGCCCGCGCAGTCGATGTCTAGCAGGCAGTTGCCATCGCAGTCAAAGCCTTCGTCTGGCAGCGTGCATGAGCCATCATCCTCGGTGGCATCAGCGTCATAATTGCATGCCGTTTCATCGGTGCAACCCGGGGTTGAGAAGAGGCAAGAGCCGTCATCATAGTAGGCGGCTTCATCGTAGTTGGAGGCAGTTTCGTCCGTGCAGCCTCCACATTCTCCGTTTTCGGAGCAAAGCGGGAGAGAATCGCGAAATTCGTTGCCTTGGTCTCCTTCCACAAAGACCTGAACTTGAATCTGGCCACTCATCGTGCCCGCGGTGGTGAATTGACCCACCAAGACGCGCAAGTCGTCGCCCGCAAAGGCCACGTGAGCATTGGCGTCTACCGTACCGGGAAAGGGTGTGTACCATGCCCCACCTGTGGCGTCATCAACCACAACATTTGAGCCAGGACCTCCAACGAACGACAGTGTCGCATCGTTATCCCCCCAAACAGAGGAAGGCTGTTGGGACGCTGGTGTCGTGGCGTCTTCGGCGCCAATCGTGAGGTAGCTGTCGTACGCCAGGTCTGGGAAGAAGGCAAAAAACACGGGGTTGATGCCCTGTGCGTTCCAACCGGTGTTGGCCGGATCGTTGTACCACGTTCCTGACGACGAGGTCAGAATCAATGGGTTGTCGGCGTCTCCTGAACACGAGGACATGTAATCCGTCGCGTTTTGCATGTTCATGTACAGTCGGTAGGTCGTTTGACCATCCAGTGTCCCGCCCGAATGTGCGGTCACTGTTTCCAACTCAAGCCAGTAGCCGAGAGGGGCCTCGCTGCTGTAGCCGGTTGAAGACAGCGGATTCAATTGCGCCCAGCCCATGCCGAAGCTGCAACAGAATGCCATCATCATCGTGACAATGTTTTTCATGGTAAAAGTGGATTTGAAAAGGATGTAGATAGAATTGTATTCACGAGAAAAGGGGACCACTTCGAAACATCGAATGGCCCCAGAGCCTGGGGGTGTCGGCCCCGGAGGGCGTGGTTTTGGGTACGTCATGGACGTCATAGTTGGTTGAGAGGCTTGAGGCCACTCGGCTCAAATATAGGACATAATGTGACTTGAGCAAACATAATATTGATTTCGTCGATGAATTATGGACTTTCCTCGTGGCTTTGGTTTGAGTCGTCGCCCGACGTGAAGAGCTTGCGTTATGCTCCACAAGACCAACATATTGGGCAAAAAAAACCCCCGCTTTCGCAGGGGTAGAGGAGCGACCTGAGGTTGCTTGTAAATCTTATCGCGATTACATCACCACATTCACAATGCGTCCTGGGACGACAATCACCTTTCGAATGGACTTTCCGTCAAGCTGGGTCAGGGTGCGGTTGTCCTCACGAATCACGGCTTCCACATCGGCAGGCGACAAGGACGCTGCGAGGTCCAGTTTGAAGCGCACTTTGCCGTTGAACGAAATGGGGTAGGTGATTTGGTCCTCCACGAGATAGTCGTCTTGGGCCTCCGGCCAAGTGGCATCGAGCACAGATCCTGACCCACCCGCTGTTTGCCAAAGCTCTTCTGCCAGGTGCGGAGCGTAAGGACTCAGCAGCGTTGCCAAGGGTTGAAGCGCATCTTCACCAAGCGGGCCTTGGATGGAAGAGAGGTCGTTGACGGCAATCATCAATGCGCTGACCACGGTGTTGAAGGCGTGGCGGTCCAAATCATCGGTCACCTTCGCAATGGCCTTGTGAACCACGCGTAGGGCTTCTTCTGAGGACGGGGAAACCATCCCGTTTTCGGCAGCTTGGGTGTAAAGCCTTTGAATCTTGCGCAAGAAGTTGTGAACGCCGCTGATGCCTTGGGTGTCCCACGGCTTGTGCTGGGTCAGTGGGCCAAGGAACATCTCGTAGCAACGAAGGGTGTCTGCGCCGTAGCGCTCAACGAGTTCATCCGGGGTTTGGACGTTGTACTTCGACTTGGACATTTTCTCCACCTCGTGCCCGCAGGTGTAGGTTCCGTCGTCGTCGAGGATGAATTCTGCATTGGCGAATTCGGTGCGCCAGGAACGGAAGCCGTCGAGGTTGAGTTTGTCGTTGTCGACGAGGTTGATGTCGACGTGCAAACGTTGTGTGCGATGGGCTTTGCGCTGGTTGGCTGACACAAACGTGTTGGTGCCTTGGATGCGATACACAAAGCTTGATCGGCCCAAGATCATCCCTTGGTTGATCATGAATTTGAACGGCTCGTCAAACCCGATGTGGCCGAGGTCATGCAAGAATTTGGTCCAAAAGCGCGAGTAAAGCAGGTGTCCTGTCGTGTGTTCCGCCCCGCCGACGTACAAGTCGACTTGTCCCCAATAGTCGCTTTTGTCGCGGTCACAAAAGGAGTCCTCGTTGTGGGGGTCCATGTAGCGCAGGAAGTACCAGCTGCTCCCGGCCCATCCCGGCATGGTGTTGGTTTCCATGGCGTCGCCGCGGAACACCGGCCAATCTTCACGGGCTGCACGGGCCAAGGGGGGCTCGCCATCCTCCGTGGGGAGATAGGCATCCACCTTGGGCAGGGTCACCGTGGCGTCTGTGATGCGCTTGGCGATCCCGTTTTCGTAGGCGATGGGGAAGGGCTCGCCCCAGTAGCGTTGGCGGCTGAAGACGGCATCGCGGATGCGGTAATTGACTTTTCGGGTGCCGCATCCTTCCGCTTCGACCCAATCGAGGGCGAGGGGGATGGCGTCACTGGCGCGCATGCCGTCCCATTCGCCCGAGTTGCAGAGGATGGCACCCTTGTCCGTGCATACGGCTTCTTGCGTGTCCACATCCTTGAAGATGGGTGGAATGGGGAGGTCAAAGTGTGTGGCGAAGCGCCAATCGCGCTCGTCGCCGGCGGGCACCGCCATGATGGCGCCTGTGCCATAACCTGCGAGGACGTAATCGGCAATCCAAACAGGGACAAGGGCACCCGTGATCGGGTGCACGACGTGGCCGCCGGTGAACACCCCGGAAATGCTTTTGTCGCCTTGACGGTCCCGCTCAGACTTCATGCCTGCAGCTTCCACGTATGCTTCGACCTCGGCTCGTTGTGCGTCGGTCGTCAATCCGGTCACGAGGTCGTGTTCCGGAGCCAGGACCATGAAGGACACCCCGTGAAGGGTGTCGGGACGGGTGGTGAAGACCTCCACCTCGGCGCCCGAGGGGTCGTGCTGTCCGGCATCATTCGCGATGGCGAACCGAACGGAGGCGCCTTCGGAGCGTCCGATCCAGTGGCGCTGCGCTTCCTTGACGCTGTCCGTCCAGTCGAGGTCGTCCAGGCTCGTGAGGAGACGGTCGGCGTAGGCCGTGATGCGCATCATCCACTGGCGCATGGTCTTTTTGACGACGGGGTGTCCGCCCCGCTCGCTGAGGCCGTCTTTGACCTCGTCGTTCGCCAGCACGGTGCCAAGAGCGGGGCACCAGTTGACTTCGCTGTCTGCGAGGTAGGCGATGCGGAAGCACATGAGCACTTCCTGGCGCTCGGCCTCGTTCATGCTTTGCCAGTCCGTGGCCGTGAAGGTGCCGTCGAAGTGTTCCCCAAAATGGGGAAAGGACAGCCCTTGCCACCAGTCGACGTCACATGCGGCATGTACATTGAAGTTCCCGTTTTCTTCGAAGGCTTGGGTCAGTTCGGAGATGGGGCGGGCTTTTTGGGCTTGGGTGTCATACCAGCTTTCGAACAGCTCCCCAAAAATCCACTGCGTCCAGCGGTAGTAGGACGGATCGCTCGTGCGAACTTCGCGAGACCAGTCGTAGCAAAACCCGAGCTGCTCGAGTTGGCCCCGGTAGCGGTTGATGTTTTGCTCGGTGGTGACGGCGGGGTGCTGCCCGGTTTGAATGGCATACTGCTCCGCGGGAAGACCAAAACTGTCGTACCCCATGGGGTGCAAGACGTTGTATCCTTTGTGTCGCTTGTAGCGGGCAAAGACGTCTGACGCAATGTATCCGAGCGGGTGACCGACGTGCAATCCTGCCCCAGAAGGGTAGGGGAACATGTCCAACACGTAGAATTTGGGACGCGATGGGTCTTCCGTGACCTTGTATGCGTCGGTCTCCTTCCACGTGCCCTGCCATTTGGCTTCTATCGCCCGAAAATCGTAGTCCATGCGGCAAAGTTAATCCCGGGGGGTCGACCTTCGTGGACAATGAAGGGCCCAAAATCCGGGGCGGTTTGGCCCGCCCACATCCCGCGTTGGCTCCATCCCGCATTGCAGTGGTGGTGGCCGGGCACGCGATGGGCCACGGAGGCATCGAAGGTCGTGCATTTGACGTTCGACGACGGCCCGGAACCGGCCATCACGACTTGGGTGCTGGACCAGCTCGACGCACACGACATGACGGCCACGTTTTTCGTGGTGGGCGCCCAAGCCGAGAGGCATCCCGTGATCCTGCAAGACGCCCTTGCCCGGGGTCACACCATCGGCGGGCACACCATGAATCACGAGCATGGGTGGCACACCGATGCGGAGACCTACGTGGCCTCGGCCAGGGCGTCGCTTCGCGTTGGTCAGCGCAGTTTCGGTCAGCGAAGTTCAGGACTGTTTCGCCCGCCGCATGGAAAGATGACACGGGCGCAGTGTTTGGCCTTGCGCCCCCATGCCCAAATCGTCATGTGGACCGTCCTCAGCGGCGACTACGCCGCCCACGGTTCGTCAGGTGCTGCGAAGGTCCTGCAGCGGTTGAAGCGCCATACCCGACAAGGCAGCATCGTGGTGTTTCACGACAGCGCCAAGTGTGCGGAGACCCTTCGCCTGGTGTTGCCAGCGTACCTGACGTGGCTGAAGGAAACAGGGTGGTCAAGCACGCGCCTTGAGGGTCACGTGCACGCCGAACATTGAATGCAAGCTGAGCTCAGGAATCAGCGTTCGCAGCTTCGCGAAGCATCTTGAGCTTGGCCTTGATTTCGTCGATTTCCCGCTGGTAGTTCTTGATCGTCTTGGCGGCCTGCTCGCGAATGGACTCCGCACCTTTGCCCGTGAAACGCTCCATGTTCTCTTCTGTGGAAGTGATGCGTTGCTGAAGACGTGAAATCTTGTCGCGCAGGATGCTTTGCTCGCGACGCAGGTCGCGGCTGTCTCCTGAGGCGAGCTTTTCAATGCGCTTGCCGTAGGTCTGGACGCTGCGTTCAGACCGGGCGGCAGACAAGGCGTCGTAGTGCTTGTCCATGGCCGTGCGGAAGCGCTCCATCACCGAATCGAGGTTCTTGCGTGGAATGAATCCGATTTCGCGCCACTCCGTGGAGAAGCCTTTGAGCGTTTCCAAGTCCACGTTGCGGTTGTCCGAAATGGTGAATGCTTCGATCTTTTCGAGCAAGGCCATCTTCAAGGCGAGGTTGGCTTTCTCTTCTTTGCCACGGTCGGCAAACTGGGCCTTCTTGGCTTTGAAGAACACGTCTTGCGCTTCACGGAATTTCTTCCAGAGGCGGTGCTCATCACCTGGGGCACAAGGACCGGCGGCCTTCCATTCCTTTTGGAGGCGAATCATGGCGTCGGAAGTTGCCTTCCAGTCGGTGCTGTTTTGGATGCCTTCCGCCTGTTCGATCAATTTGACCTTCTTCTCCTTGGCCACTTTGCTGGAGGCCTTGACGCGGTCGTAGAAAACTTGCTTGCGTTCGAAGAACACGTCGGCGGCTTCGCGGAATTGTCCCCACAATGCCTCGTTGTGCTCCTTGCCGGCAAAGCCGGTGGCCTTCCATTTGGCTTGGAGTTCGACCACCTTGCCCGTGGCACTTTGCCACGCTTTGTGGTCGTTGATGTCTTCGGCCAAGAGTTCGGTGAGCGCAGAAATGAGCGCCTCTTTTTCGCCCTTGTGGACTTCGAATTGGGCGCGCACTCCGTCGTAGTATTCCTTGACGGCGTCAAAGGTTTCACGGGTCAGCCCAAAGAACGTGTCCGCCAATTCTTGGAACGTTTCGCGTGGCGAAGGGCCAATGTCAAACCACTGCTTTTGGAGTCCCCGTGCAAGCGTTTCACGCTCCTTGAGGTCTTCCATGCTGGCCAAGGTCTTGGCTTGCTCAATGAGTCCTTCCTTCAACTTCAGGTTCTTCTGCAAGTCGTGCTCCTGGAGCTGCTTGTAGATGTTGATGTTGTAGAAGAACTCGTCGCGCAGACGGTGGTATTCGTCGTGGGTCTCTTTGTAGCGGTCGCCGGGAACGTCGCCCGTGGCCTCCCACTTCTCCCGAACCTCGTTGAACCGTGAAAACGCGGCACCGATGTTTTCCTCTTCCTGAATGATGCTTCGAAGGGCGTCAATCAATCCGGTCTTGACCTCCAAATTGGCCCGCTGCTCTTCGGCGATGCGCTGACGCCAAGCCTTTTCCCGGGTTTTGAATTGGTCCACCAATTCGTTGAACTGAAGCTCTTCGGGGCTGGGTTGGAATTGGAATTTTTCGTCGTCCTCGTGTTCTTCTTTTTCCCAGGCCTCGCGCTGGGTTCGGAAGTCCTCTTTGATCAAGGAGCGAAAAGAGTCGATGTCGGTGCGCACATCCTTGCGGATGGCCTCCAAATCCTCGTTCTGAAGGAGGGTTTGGATACGTTGCAAAAGTTCAGACCGCATGGCGGTAAAGTTGGGGGTTGTTAGAGACTGCAAAATACGGGATTTCTGCGCACCTTCGGACTGTGGAACAGGATTTGAAGGAGAAGAAAGCCCAAACCGTCGGCCTCGCACGACTCCAAAAGTGGTGTGGCCTTCGCGACCGAACGGAGCGTGAGGTGCGTGACAAGATGCGCGAAGTCATGGCCAAAATGGCCACGCCATCCAGCCCATGGCAAGCCGAGGATTGGGCGGAGGTTTGGATGTCGGCCTTGCGGGAAGACAACTACGTCGATGACGCGAGGTGCGCCGAGTCGTACACCCGTGTTCATCACGAGCACAAGTCGTGGGGGCCACTGAAAATCAAGGCAGGTTTGGCCTCCCGGGGCGTCAGCGGGAGCGTGGCGGACCGCGCCATCCAAGCCATTCCGGAGGACCAATGGCAGGCCTCCGCGACCCGGCTGCTCGCCCGACGTCAGGACGAGCTGGAGGCGCACCAGGACCGGGTGATTCGCTGGTTGATGCAGCGGGGCTTTCCCCAGCGCATGGTTTGGGCTGCACTCGATCATGTGACCAAGACAGCCGGGCGAGAAGCCGGGGGCGATTCGTGAGCAGACGCTTCGGGAGACGGCGCGCGGCGCCTACTTTTGTCCCATGTTGACGGTCGACCAAATCAACGCCCTGAGCAAGCGCGTGGAAGAATTGAAGGGCTACCTCGGGGTAGAACAAAAGCGCATGGAAATCGCGGAAGACGAGAAGCTGACGCAGGATCCCGAGTTCTGGAACGACCCCAAGGAGGCGGAGAAAGTCATGAAGCGCATGCGGACCAAGAAAAGTTGGGTTCAGGCCTACGACAACTGCGTGTCTTCTGTGGAGGATTTGTCTGTGCTCTATGAATTCATGAAGGCCGGGGAGGAGGAGGAGTCAGAGGTGGACAAAGCCTTCGAGGAGGCGACCACCGCCGTGGAGGAACTCGAGTTCAAAAACATGCTCAGCGCCGAAGAAGACAGCCTCAACGCCGTGATGCAAATCACGTCGGGCGCCGGCGGCACGGAGAGCTGCGATTGGGCGTCCATGCTCATGCGGATGTACCGGATGTACGGCGACAAGAATGGCTTCAAGGTCAAGGAACTCGACTTGCAAGACGGCGAAGTCGCGGGCATCAAGCAAGTCACCATGGAGTTTGATGGGGACTTTGCCTTTGGGATGTTGAAGGGCGAGAATGGCGTTCACCGTCTCGTTCGCATCAGTCCGTTCGACAGCAATGCGCGTCGACACACCAGCTTCGTGAGTGTCTACGTGTACCCGTTGGTGGACGACACCATTGAAATCCATGTCAACCCCTCTGACATCACTTGGGAAACCTTCCGCTCTGGTGGGGCAGGTGGCCAAAACGTCAACAAGGTCGAGACAGGGGTGCGTTTGCGTCACGCGCCGACAGGCATCATCATTGACAACACGGAGACGCGTTCACAGCTGGGCAACAAGGAAAAAGCCATGCAGCTCTTGAAGTCGCAACTCTACGAGATGGAGATCGCCAAGCGCAACGAAGCACGCGCAGAGATTGAGGCAGGCAAGAAAAAGATCGAGTGGGGCTCCCAAATCCGCTCTTACGTGATGCAGCCCTACAAAATGGTCAAGGACGTACGCACCGGCCACGAAACCTCCAACGTCGATGCGGTGATGAACGGCGACATCGACGGCTTCCTCAAGGCCTTCCTCATGGGTGCCGGCGCTGGCGCGGACACCGCGGACCTCGACTGACGCCGCCTCGAAACCTCAGAAAACCAACCCTCTCATGTCCACCCGCATTGAAAAAGACACGCTTGGCGAAGTCCACGTGCCTGCTGACAAATACTGGGGCGCCCAAACCGAGCGCTCACGCAACAACTTCAAGATTGGTCCCGTGGGCTCGATGCCCATGGAGATTGTTCGGGCATTTGCCCATCTGAAGCGTGCCGCGGCCATGACCAACTGCGAGTTGGGGGCGATGGACGCGTCGAAGAAGGACTTGATTGTGGCGGCTTGTGATGAAATCCTGGCTGGCAAGCTCGACGACCAGTTTCCGCTGGTGGTTTGGCAGACGGGGTCGGGCACGCAGAGCAACATGAACGTCAACGAGGTGGTGGCCAACCGTGCCCATGTTCTCGCCGGGGGCACCCTCGGCCAAGGCGACCGTCCGGTTCACCCCAACGACGACGTCAACAAGAGCCAAAGCTCCAACGACACCTTTCCCACCGCCATGCACATCGCGGCCTACGCGGCCATTGTGGAGACCACGTTGCCGGGCGTGGAGCGCTTGCGGGACGCGCTTGCGGCGAAGGCGAAGGCCTTTGACAACATTGTCAAGATCGGCCGCACCCACCTCATGGATGCGACGCCCCTGACGCTGGGTCAGGAATTTGGGGGGTACGTGGCGCAGTTGGAGTTTGGGCTGAAGGCCTTGCGCAACACGCTCCCTCACCTTCAGCAGCTCGCCTTGGGCGGCACGGCTGTGGGCACAGGCATCAACACCCCCGAGGGCTACGACGTCCTTGTGGCCAAGCACATCGCCGCGTCGACGGGCCATCCCTTCGTCACGGCCGACAACAAGTTTGAAGCCCTCGCGGCGCACGACGCGATTGTCGAAAGTCACGGCGCGCTCAAGCAACTGGCCGTCTCCCTCAACAAAATCGCAAACGACATCCGCATGATGGGTTCTGGGCCGCGTTCGGGCATTGGCGAGCTCTTGCTCCCCGCCAACGAACCTGGGTCGAGCATCATGCCCGGCAAGGTCAATCCGACCCAGTGTGAAGCCATGACCATGGTGTGCGCGCAGGTGATGGGCAACGATGTGGCGGTCACAGTGGGCGGCACGCAGGGCCATTACGAGCTCAATGTGTTCAAGCCCATGATGGCCCGCAACATCCTCGAGTCGGCGCGCCTGCTCGGCGACGCGTGTGTGTCGTTTGCGGAACACTGCGTGGACGGCATCGAAGCCAACACGGACCGCATCACCGAGCTCGTCAACAACAGCCTCATGCTGGTGACCGCGCTCAACACCAAGATTGGGTACTACAAGGCCGCGGAAATCGCGGGAAAGGCGCACGCCGAAGGCACGACGCTCAAGGCCGCAGCTTTGGCCACGGGCTACCTCACCGAAGAGGAGTACGACGCCTGGGTGGTGCCCGGCGACATGGTGGGCCGACGCTGATTCAGCGCTGAAGCAAAATGTTGCGAGGGCGGATCGTTACACCAACGGCTCGCCCTCGTCGCGTTTGAGGTCGCCGACAAGTTCCTTGATCCACTGCTCGTCGGTCGCGGGACAAACCAGCAACGCATGCGGCGTGTCGACCACGATGTAGCCCACGAGGCCCTTCAACGCGACCAGCTTTTGGGGTCCCTCGCCGGGCGTGCCCACCACGAGGTTGTCGTGGGCTTCAACGGCCCGCAACCGGACGTGCGCTGCGGCATTGCCTTGGTCGTCGGGGGTCAGTTTGTCCTTGAGACTGCCCCATGTTCCCAGGTCGCTCCATCCGATGTCACAAAGCACCACTTGCACTTGCGATGCCTTTTCCATGATGCCGTAGTCGATGCTGATGTTTTCGCAGTTGCCGTAGACCGCATTGAGCTCCGTGGGGTTGGTCAAATCGGCGTCCGCGAATTCGGCGAGCATGTCGGGCAGATGGGTTTCGAAGGCGGCTTGGATGTTGCTCAAAGACCACACAAAAATCCCGCTGTTCCAGCAAAATTCACCCGAGGCCAAGAACGCCTCGGCCGTGGCCATGTCGGGCTTTTCTGTGAACGTCTTGACCGGGCGAACTTCAGGACGCGCTTCGTCGTGCGGCTCCTCGTACTGGATGTATCCGTAGCCGGTGTCAGGTCGCGTGGGTTGGATGCCCAACGTCACCAGGCTCGTGGTGTTGCGCGTGGTGTCCAACGCCGTGCGGCACACCTCGAGGAATCCGGACTCGTCCAAAATCAAGTGGTCCGACGGCGCCACCACCACCGCGGCCTGCGGGTCTCGCGCAGCAATGACAGCGTTGGCGTAGGCGATGCACGGAGCGGTGTTGCGCATGAAGGGCTCGCACAAGATGTTCTCGGCGGGCATCTCGGGAAGGTGCGTGGCGACTTGGTCGCGGTACCGGGCGTTGGTCACCACCAAGATGTTCTCGGCGGGAACGAGCTTTTCCAGGCGGTCAAACGTCATGCGAATCAAGGACCGCCCGGTGCCGAGGATGTCCAAGAATTGTTTGGGCTCCGCGCTCCGCGACATGGGCCAAAATCGCGACCCGATCCCGCCAGCCATGATGACGGCGTAGGTGTGTGCTTCGTGGGCCATGCTTTAGCGTGGAGGTTGTGCAGGGGTGGACCATTCAGGGCACGTCGGACACTTCCCTTTGGACGCTTTGGTCGTTGTGCACCCCGCCAAACACAGGGCCAGCAGCACCAAGCAAAGTCCAATTCCATTCGAGTTCATGGCCGCGAAGTTAGCTTGTACCTTCGTCCCATGGGTTTGTTCTTCCACATCGGCCGCTATGCCTCGTTCCTGAGGAGCGTGCTGCGTCGCCCAGAGCAAGGCGCGATGTTCCGCAAACTGCTGGTGGAGGAGATGAATGCCATTGGATTGCAAAGCCTCGGCATTGTCGCTCTTTTGAGTGTCTTCATGGGGGCGGTCATCTGCATTCAAACGGCGCACCAAATCGGCGGTTGGATCCCCGTGTACACGATTGGATTCACGGTCCGTCAGACCATGATTTTGGAGTTCAGCCCGACCCTGATCCCGGTGATTTTGGCGGGCAAGGTGGGGTCCAACATCGCGTCTCAGCTTGGGACGATGCGCGTCACAGAACAAATCGACGCCCTCGAAATCATGGGCGTCAACAGCGCGGGCTACCTCGTGCTTCCCAAGATGATTGCTGCGCTGACATGCATCCCATTCCTCGTCATCCTGAGCATGGCCTTGGGCATCGGCGCCGGGCTGTGGGTGGGCGTGTCGACCGGGGTCAGCTCGGCCGCAGATTTCGAATACGGCATGCAAATCGATTTCAACGCCTTTGACGTGACGTACGCCTTGATCAAAACCTGCGTGTTTGCCCTCATCATCAGCTCGGTGAGTGCGTATCACGGATACTTCACTTCCGGCGGCGCGCTTGAAGTGGGCCGCAGCAGCACCAAGGCCGTTGTGTACGCGGTGGTGATTGTGATGGTGGCGAACCTGCTTCTCACCCAAATGCTCCTCGGTTGACATGATTGAGATTCACAACGTGTCGAAGTCGTTTGGAGACCAAACCGTCCTGCGCGACGTCTCCGCACACTTCCACCCCGGGAAAGTCAATTTCATCATTGGCCGAAGCGGTTCGGGAAAGAGTGTCCTGACCAAATGCACGGTCGGTCTCCTCGAGCCGGACCAGGGTCGCGTCACTTACGACGGCCGCAACTTCACGGACATGGACCGCGAAGGCCGCAAGGCCGTCCGCCAAGAAATCGGGATGCTTTTCCAGGGCAGTGCCTTGTTTGACAGCATGACGGTGGCCGAAAACGTGATGTTCCCGCTGCGCATGTTCAGCGACACGTCCGAAGCGGAGATGCGTGACCGGGCGGCTTTTTGCCTTGAGCGCGTTGAATTGACCCACGCCACGGACAAGTTCCCCTCCGAACTCAGCGGCGGGATGCAAAAGCGCGTGGGCATCGCTCGGGCCATTGCGATGAACCCCAAGTACCTTTTCTGCGACGAGCCCAATTCGGGACTGGATCCCCAAACGGCCATTGTCATCGACAACCTGATTGGCGATTTGACCCGCGAGTTCAACATGACCACTGTTGTGGTGTCGCACGACATGAACAGTGTCATGGAGGCGTCGGATTTCATTCACTTCGTGCACCAAGGTCAAATCGCCTGGCACGGCCCCACCTCCGGGCTTTTGACGGCCGACCACGACGCCTTGCGCGAATTCATTTTTGCCTCGAAAATCATGCGTGAGTTGCGCAAAACCATGTCATGAGTCACGACGCCAAGGAGGATTTCATTCCCTACTCCCTGCCACGCCTGAGTCCGGAGGTGATGGTGAAAGAGAGCTTGGCCTTTTCCCGCGAGATGGCCGGCCGCCGGAGTGCCCGCGTCTTTTCACCGGAGCCCATCCCCCTTGAAGCGGTGCGGCATTGCATCGATGCGGCGTGCACCGCCCCGTCCGGAGCGCACAAGCAGCCGTGGACGTTTTGTTTGGTGACCAACCCCGCATTGCGAAAGGACATTCGTCGCGCTGCCGAGGAAGAGGAATTTCGCAATTACCACGGCCGCATGAGCCAGGAATGGTTGGCGGATTTGGCGCAGTTTGGCACGGATCACATCAAGCCCTTCATTGAAGAGGCTCCGGCGCTGATCGTCGTCTTCAAACAGGTGCACGACGCGTCAGAAGGGGGGGGGAAGCGCGCCAACTACTATGTGAACGAGAGTGTGGGCATCGCCGTGGGCATGTTGCTCACCGCCCTTCACCGCATTGGGCTTGTGGCGTTGACGCACACGCCTTCCCCGATGGGATTTTTGGCGGAAGCCTTGAAGCGTCCGCCCAACGAACGGGCTTACCTCAACATCCCCATAGGTTATCCCGCCGAGGGATTGACGGTTCCCAATTTGACGCGCAAGACGAGGGAAGAGGTCTTGGTGGAATACCACTGAGCGCCGTTTTCCCTGTGAAATCGTTCAAAAGTTTCAAACAAGTGCGCGTGGCGCTCAATGCGTGCCGTTAATTTGCGGCCGAATTCACACATTGAATACAACCTACTATCATGTCTGATATCCAAGAAAAAGTGACCGCGATCATCGTGGACAAGTTGGGCGTTGACGCCGGAGAGGTGACCACTGAAGCCTCGTTCACGAACGATTTGGGAGCCGACTCCCTCGACACCGTGGAACTCATCATGGAATTCGAAAAGGAGTTCAACATCGCCATCCCAGACGATCAAGCTGAGAAGATCAGCACCGTGGGTCAGGCAGTTGACTACATTTCGAAGAACGCGTAAGACTCAGCATTCGCTGAACCGGTCTGTTTTTTTGAAGGCATGGAACTCCGTCGCGTAGCGGTTACTGGGTTGGGAGCACTGACTCCCTTGGGCAACGATGTTCAGACGTTTTGGGCCAATGCGGTCCAGGGCGTGAGCGGAGCTGCGCCCATCACCCGTTTTGACGCCACCAACTTCAAAACGCAATTCGCCTGCGAAGTCAAAGACTTCGACCCCTCCGAGTGGATTCACCGGAAGGATTCGCGAAAGATGGACTTGTTCACGCAGTACGCCGTTGTGACGGCGGAAATGGCACTCAAGGACGCCGGCCTCTCTGTGGAGGCCGGCAACCTCGACCCCGATCGGGCCGGTGTCATTTGGGGTTCGGGCATCGGAGGCTTCCAAACCTTCATGAACGAAGCCAAAAATTTCTACACGGGAGACGGCACCCCGCGCTTTTCGCCGTTTTTCATCCCAATGATGATCACCGACATCGCGCCGGGACACATCAGCATTCGAAACAACCTGCGCGGACCCAACTACGCCACCGTGTCGGCCTGCGCGAGCTCCACGCACGCACTCATCGACGCGTTCAACACCATTCGTTTGGGCAAATCAGACGTCGTGGTGACCGGTGGTTCTGAAGCGGCTGTCGTGGAAGGAGGCATTGGCGGATTCAATGCACTCAAGGCACTCTCCACCCGAAACGACGATCCAGCGCGCGCCTCGCGTCCCTTTGACGCCACGCGCGACGGCTTTGTGTTGGGTGAAGGAGGGGGTGCCATCATCCTCGAGGACCTCGAGCACGCCCGTGCCCGCGGTGCGAAGATTTATTGCGAGATGGTGGGGGGCGGCATGACCGCAGATGCCCACCACATCACGGCCCCACACCCCGAGGGATTCGGCGCACGCAACGTGATGAAAAACGCCCTGGACGACGCGGGCTTGACGCCAGAAGACATCGACTACGTCAATGTGCATGGCACGTCCACGCCCCTCGGCGATGTGGCTGAGGTGAAGGCCATTCAACAGGTCTTTGGCGATGCCGCCTACAAGCTGAACATCAGCTCCACCAAAAGCATGACCGGCCACTTGCTGGGCGCGGCGGGTGCCATTGAGGCGATGGCGTGCATCATGTCCATTGTGGACCAAGTGGTGCCGCCCACCATCAACCACGAGCACGAAGACGACCAGCTGGACAACAAGCTGAACTTCACGTTGAACCAGGCCCAAAAGCGCGAAGTCCGCGCCGCCTTGAGCAACACCTTTGGCTTCGGCGGCCACAACGCCTCTGTGGTGTTTAAAGCCCTTTCATGATTCGGTTTTGGCAACGTTTGACCCGGGCCACCCAACAGGGCCCTGATACGGACATTCGCACCCTGGTACGCCGGGAATTTGGCTTGCGGGTGGGACAGCGACGGGCCTACGACGAAGCCCTGACCCACTCGTCCATGCTGGACGGTGACAAGACAGGCCTGAAGAGCAACGAGCGCCTTGAGTTTTTGGGCGATGTCGTGCTGGACATGACCATGGCCAACTACCTCTTTCGCGCGTTCCCCGAGGCCCAAGAGGGCGAATTGACCAAGCGCAAGAGCCGCATTGTGAATCGCAAGAACCTCAATTTGCTCGGCAAGAACATGGGCTTGCATCATTTGATCCAGGCCAAAATGCGCCGCGAGGACATTCACGATTCCATGATCGGGAATGCGCTCGAGGCCCTCATCGGTGCGATTTACCTCGACCATGGATTCAAGAAGACCCAGCGGGCCGTGCTGCTCATGCTCAAGCACTACGGCTTGGACGAGCAAGTGAATGAGACCCACGACTTCAAAAGTCAGTTGCACCAATGGGCGACCAAGCGCAAGAAAAAGTTGGCGTTTGAGGTCCTGAAAGACGACGATTCTGCGGGAGAAGATCGTTATGAAATTGCCGCCAAAATCAATGGCGAGGTCTATGGCATCGGCATTGGTCGCTCCAAAAAGCTTGCCGAGCAAGAGGCCGCGCGCCGTGCATGGAAAAAAGTCTATGATCGACGCACCGCGTCGGGTGAAGGCCAAAAGCGCGACACCGCCAAGTCCCGCGAGCCCTCTGGCGATGGGCGACGCTCGCGTGGTGCAGGAACCTCGCGCCGCCGTCGCCCTGCCAAACCCAAGTCCGCGAACACCCCCAAGACGTCCGACAAGACGTCCGACAAGGAAGGTGGCACATCGCGGTCGGGACGCTCTCGTTCGCGTCGTTCGGGCGGCAGCAAGCCATCGGAATCCGGCACTTCCGCCAAGTCATAATCCATGCTGCACACACTTGAATGGGAATACACGCCGGACTATGAGTTGCTTGGCGTGAGCGCTGCGGTGGGATGCCACCGCTTGGCGTGGTCGATGAACCGCGCCTTTGGCTGGCACCTCCAATGCGATCAAGATGTGGTGATCGTCCAAGGCAAACAGCCAGACACCGTGCACCCTTCCATGCGCTATGTCGATGAAGAGGCGGGCATTGCCATCACCCTTGTCTTGAATCGCCTGCCCGAGGGCATGTTGGCCAACGGGGCTTCAGGGTTGGATTTCTTGGTGATGGTCAACCACCATGAGCTGGCCGCCCATGAAGTCATTGCGAAATTGCGCCAACTGCCAGAAGTGTCCTTTGTGACGGTGTTGGATCCGGAAGCATGTGGTGCCATGGAACCACTCACGGCCTTCGATTAGGCCTTCTTCCATGCATTTCATACCCCAAATCCTTGCAAAAACGGCTTCTCCGACGATTTTTGCAGCCGGAAGGAAACGCCCCTCCAACATCCTTACGCGCCGCACCTTATGACGCAACAACAACCGGTTACCAAAAGCACCAAAATCGTGGCCACGCTCGGCCCCGCATCGTCCTCCGAGGAGGTCTTGACGCAATTGATTTTGGAAGGCCTCAATGTCGCCCGCATCAACTTCTCCCATGGCGCTCACGACGTGCACGGGGAAACCATCGACACGGTTCGTCGCATTGACTCCGAACTGGGAACCTACACAGCCGTCCTCGCCGATTTGCAAGGACCCAAACTGCGTGTCGGTGAAATTGCCGGGGGCGAAATGGCCTTGGTCGAAGGAGAAACGTTGAAGGTGAAGGTGGGTACGGGCGAAGGCAAGGATGGGGAGGTCTACACGGACTACGCGGCTTTTGCAGCAGACGTCAAGCCAGGGGAACGCGTGCTGCTCGACGATGGAAAGCTGGCACTGCAGGTTCGTGAAACCAATGGCAAGGACGAGGTCCTTTGTGACATCATTCACGGCGGACCGTTGCGTCCTCGCAAGGGGTTGAACTTGCCTGAAACGGAGGTGTCGTTGCCCTGCATCACCCCGAAGGATGCCGAGGATTTGGCCTTTGCCCTTGAGAAGGAGGTCGATTGGATTGGCCTGTCTTTTGTGCGTCGTGCCTCCGACATTTTGGAGCTTCAAAAGGAGATTAAGAAGGCGGGCAAACACGCCCGTGTGGTGGCCAAAATCGAAAAGCCCGAGGCCATTGAAGACCTGGATGGCATTTTGGAAGCCACCGACGCGGTGATGGTGGCCCGCGGGGACCTCGGGGTGGAAATGCCCATGCAGGAGGTGCCACTGTTGCAGAAGGAAATCGTGCGCAAGTGCATGGCAATGGGCAAGCCCGTCATCGTGGCCACGCAAATGCTGGAAAGCATGATTGAGTCGGCGACGCCCACACGGGCAGAGGTCAACGACGTGGCGAACGCGGTGCTCGATGGCGCCGACGCCGTGATGTTGAGCGGAGAGACCAGTGTGGGCAAGTACCCCATCAACGCTGTGCGCGCCATGCGCCAAGTCATCGAAAACATCGAGGCCAAAGGCGAGGTGCAGTACCCGGAGCGCCCGCCATTGTCGCCAGACGACGAGCGATTCATCTCCGACAGCGTGTGCTACAACGCGTGTCGTTTGGCCCGCCGTACCAACGCAGCCGCCATTGTGACGATGACCTTCTCAGGTTACACGGCCATCCAGGTGAGCAGCCAGCGGCCCAGTGCCAAGATTTACATGTTCACGGCGAACCGCCGGATCTTGAGCCAAATGAGCTTGGTGTGGGGGGTGTACGCCATGCCCTACACCAAAATGGTCAGCACAGACCACACCATCGCCGACATCAAGTACATCCTGTACAAGGCGGGACGGGTGCGGGAGGGAGACTTTGTCATCCACCTGGCCTCCATGCCGATTGCCGATGCGGGCATGACCAACATGCTCAAGCTCAGCCGAGTCTAAGCAAACGCCAGCACGACTGCGCGTCAGGGCGCAGGCCATGGGCGTTATCTTCGCGGGCGCAGCCCGCGTCACGCGGGCGGCATTGACCTCAATGACATCCCGCAAGCACCCATGGCGTTGAAATTTCCGGAACGCGGCCCTTTGAACCTCCCCACCCTGGCCAAGGAGTGGTTGGAGGTCTGGGAGCGCGAAAACACCTTTCAGCAGAGCATTGACCGCAGGCCCGCGGACAAACCCTACGTCTTCTTCGAGGGTCCCCCCTCGGCCAACGGCAAGCCGGGCATTCACCACGTGATGGCCCGCGCCATCAAGGACATTTTTTGTCGTTTTCAAACCCTGAAGGGCCACCGTGTGGAGCGCAAGGCGGGATGGGACACGCACGGTCTGCCCGTCGAGTTGGGGGTGGAGAAAGAATTGGGAATCACCAAGGAGGACATTGGCACCAAGCTGACAGTGGAGGAGTACAACGACGCCTGCCGGAAGACGGTCATGCGTTACACCTCAGAGTGGAACGAGCTCACCCGCCAAATGGGATACTGGGTCGACATGGATGCCCCGTACGTCACCTACCACACCAAGTACATGGAGTCGGTGTGGTGGCTTCTTGCCCGATTGCACAAAAAGGGCATGTTGTACAAGGGCTACACCATCCAGCCCTACAGCCCCATGGCGGGAACGGGACTGAGCTCGCACGAGCTTAACCAGCCCGGAACGTACCGAGACGTCAAGGACACCACCATCGTGGCGCAATTCCACGCCACTTCGGAGTCCCGTGCGGCGCTTTTGGCCCAAGTCGGCCTGGCCGACGACGGTTTGCCGGTCGACTTTTTGGCGTGGACGACCACGCCTTGGACGTTGCCTTCCAACACGGCCCTGACGGTCGGACCGGACATCACTTACGCGGTCGTGAAGACTTCCAACCGCTACACCCAAACTGCGGGGTACGTCATCCTGGCCGAAGCCCTCGTGGGCAAGCAATTCGGGGACAAGAAAGCCCCGGCGCACGAAGTGGTGGCCACATTGAACGGCCGCGATCTCGTGGGCATGCGTTACGAGGCATTGCTCGATTGGGCCACGCCGATGGACCACCCCGAGCATGCGTTCCAGGTCATTCCCGGGGACTTTGTGACCACCGAGGATGGCACGGGCATTGTACACACCGCACCAACCTTCGGTGCGGATGACGCCCGGGTCGCCAAAGACGCAGGTGTTCCTGCCATGCTCGTCGACGACGGCACCGGCCATGGTGTGCCGTTGGTGGATTTGCAAGGACGCTTCCGCGTGGGACCCTACGCCGGGCGTCACGTGAAGGCGGAATTTGACCTGGAGGCAGGGGAAGAGGACAAGCCCGTGGACGTGGAAATCGCCATCCTCCTCAAGGAGCGAGGGCAGGCCTTCAAAGTGGAGAAGTACGAGCACAGTTACCCGCACTGCTGGCGCACCGACAAGCCCATCCTGTACTATCCGCTGGACTCCTGGTTCATCCGGGCCACGGAGGCGAAGGAGCGCATGATTGAGCTGAACAACACGATCACGTGGAAGCCGGAGAGTACGGGAACGGGACGCTTCGGGAAGTGGCTCGAAAATGTCAACGACTGGAACCTCAGTCGCTCGCGGTTTTGGGGCATCCCGTTGCCGATATGGCGCACAGAAGACGGCACCGAAGAACGCTGCATCGGCTCCATTGAAGAACTGAAATCGGCCTGCGACGCGTCTGTGGCTGCCGGGGTCATGGAGGCCAATCCGTTCGCAGACTTTGCACCGGGTGACATGTCCGACGCGAACTACGACGCGGTGGACCTCCACAAACACGTGGTGGACGAGGTTGTGCTGGTGGCGAGCGACGGCCGCCCCATGCGTCGCGAGGCGGACCTGATTGATGTTTGGTTTGACAGCGGAAGCATGCCGTATGCCCAGTGGCACTACCCCTTTGAGAACAAGGAGAAGGTCGATGCGGGCGGTGCGTATCCCGCGGATTTCATTGCCGAAGGCGTGGACCAAACCCGCGGTTGGTTCTACACCTTGCACGCCATCGCGACGATGGTGTTTGACCAAGTGGCGTACAAGCGCGTAGTGTCCAACGGCTTGGTCCTCGACAAGAATGGCCAAAAAATGTCCAAGCGTCTCGGCAACGCGGTCGACCCGTTTGAGACGCTGTCGACCTACGGCCCCGATGCGACGCGATGGTACATGATCACGAATGCCCAACCTTGGGACAACCTCAAGTTTGACGTTGCGGGCATCGGCGAGGTGCAACGCAAGTTTTTTGGCACCCTGCACAACACGTACAACTTTCTTGCCCTGTATGCCAGTGCCGATGGTTACCAAGGTGGGGAGCAGGACGTGCCTTACGCAGATCGCCCGGAAATCGACCGCTGGATTTTGAGTCGCCTCCAAGGGCTCATCGGAGAGGTGGACAGCGCCTTTGAAGCGCTCGAACCCACCCGCGCTGGACGTGCCATCCAAGACTTTGTGGTCGACGAACTCAGCAACTGGCACGTGCGTTTGAGCCGTCGCCGCTTCTGGAAGGGAGAGATGAACGCCGACAAGGAGAGTGCGTACCAGACCCTCACCACCTGCTTGCGCACGGTGGCCATCCTCGGTTCGCCCATCGCGCCTTTCTACATGGACCGCTTGTACCGTGACATCACGGGTCAAGATGAGTCTGTGCACTTGGCGTTGTTCCCTGTGGCCGACGCCGGCCAGCGCGACGAAGCGCTCGAAGCGCGCATGACGTTGGCCCGCAAACTTTCTTCTCAAGTTTTGAGTTTGCGCAAGCGCGAAAAGATCCGCGTCCGCCAGCCCTTGCGTCGCATCATGGTCCCTGCACTTGACGACACAACGGCAGGTCACTTGGCGCTGATCTCCGCATTGATCCGCAGCGAGGTCAACGTCAAAGAAGTCGAGATTTTGCGCGACGACAGCGCGTTTGTGAAGAAGGCGAAGGCCGATTTCAAGGCGCTGGGCCGCGCCATGGGACCGCGCATGAAGGCGGTGGCCGCTGCCATTGGCGCCATGACCTCTGCCGACGTGGCGCAACTCGAACGCGCCGGCGTGTTGTCGTTGGATCCAGGAGATGGTCAGGGGCCCATTGAATTGACCACGGCCCACGTGACCATCCAAACAGAAGACATCCCAGGCTGGCTTGTGTCGAGTGAGGGAGGCGTGACGGTGGCGCTGGACGTCACCCTGGACGACACGCTGCGTGCCGAAGGCTTGGCCCGTGAGCTTGTCAACCGCGTCCAAAACCTGAGGAAAGACGCGGGATTGGACATTTCCGACCGCATTCGTTTGGCCGTGAATGCCGGTGAAGAAATTCGCCGTGCACTCGAGGCCAATTTGGACTATATTCGGACGGAAACGCTGGCGACGGAGGTGACTTGGACTGAAGAGGAAGCCGGCGAACACTTGCAGCTCGAAGACGGTGCTTCGGTTTGGGCTCAGGTTGAAAAAAGCTGATTTGAAGCACTTTTGACGAAACGACATGGCTGAATTGCGATACTCAGACAAGGATCTCAAGGAATTTGAGGATCTCATTCAAGAGAAGCTCGCCAGCGCGCGCGAAGATTTGGACCAGCTTCAGCGCTCGTTGTCCCACCGGGATGACAACAGCACGGAGGACACTGCGCCCACGTTCAAAATGATGGAAGACGGCTCCGAGACCATGAGTCGGGAGGAGACGGCACAATTGGCGGCCCGCCAACAGAAGTTCATCCAAAGCTTGGAGAACGCGTTGTTGCGCATCAAAAACAAAACCTATGGAGTCTGTCGCGTGACCAACAAGTTGATTCCCAAGGAGCGTCTTCGCTTGGTGCCTCATGCCACGCTGTCCATCGAAGCGAAGCAACGTCAGTGACCCCCACGCTCCGACAACTGGTGTGGCGCGTCCTCGTGCCCGTGCTTGCGATTGACCAGCTCATCAAGGTGTGGGTCAAAACGTCCTTCACCGTGGGGGAGCGCTTGGATTTTGTGCCCGCCATTCTGGAACTGCAGTTCATCGAGAACGATGGCATGGCCTTTGGGTGGGCGCTTCCCGGCGTGGCAGGAAAGCTCTTGTTGACGGGGTTCCGACTTGTCGCTGCGGTCGCCATCGGGGTGTACATCTGTCGTCGCATCAAGGAGAAGGCCCCCACGGGGCTGTTGTACAGCCTGACGTTTGTGTGGGCGGGCGCCTTGGGCAACATCATTGACAGCGCGATTTACGGTCGGATTTTTGGCCGTTCGGGATGGGGCACCTTGGCCGAGGTCTGGCCCTCCGAAGGCGGCTATGCGCCATGGTTCCAAGGAAACGTGGTGGACATGTTTCATTTCGTCGTGACCTGGCCTGCGTGGTTCCCCGTGGAGGCATGGGCCGGACGTGAGGTTTTTCCTCCCATTTGGAATTTGGCAGATGCGGCCATTTCGGTGAGCGTCATTTGGATGCTCTTGAACCAAAGGAAGTACTTCCCCGTCGTCGCTTGACGACGGACATGGCGCAGGGACCGAGGTTCCCCCTTAGACGAGTTCGGCTTGGGGCGCGTCGATCCAATCGCCGTGTTCCCGAATCAGGTCAATCAAGGCGTCCACCGCTTCATCTTCGGGGACGTTGCGCTTGACGACTTCTTTCTCCTTGTAGAGGGTGATTTTGCCGGGTCCCGTGCCGACGTAGCCGTAGTCGGCGTCCGCCATTTCTCCTGGGCCGTTCACGATGCATCCCATGATGCCAATTTTGACCCCCTTCAGGTGGTGGGTCACTGCACGGATTTTGGCCGTGGTTTCCTGCAAATCAAACAACGTCCTTCCACAACTTGGGCAGCTGATGTATTCCGTCTTGCTGATGCGGGTGCGGGCGGCTTGCAAAATGCCAAACGACATGGTGTTGCGCTTGGCCAACGCCGTATCCGGGGCATCCAGCCACAGGCCATCGCCCAATCCGTCAATCATGGGTCCTCCAAGGTCGGTGGCCGCTTGAAGGGCCAAACGCTCGTCGTCTAGTCCTTGCCACGTCCGTCGCAACACCACGGGGGCACCACACTCCAGTTCATCCAACGCAAGCACGGTGGTGCGCAAGTCGACCATGGCGTGAGGGTTGTCGGTTTCGACCACCCAAATCACGTCGCGTCGCATGCGGCCTCGGTCGTCGGACACCCGGCTTCGCAGCGCAGGCTGGACTTGGGCCCGCTTGACACGAACCCAATGCACCACGCCGTCCTCCGGCGCCGGCAGTTCGGTCCAGGCGTCGGCGGCATTCCAAAGGGGCTGGTGACGGTCAGGCCGTGCGTCAAGCGCAGTCCACGCTTCTGCATCCATCAGCACGTGCAGGGTTCCTGGAAGGTCAAACGTCAACGCCCGACTTCCGGCATACACCACGTCGCATGCGGCGTCGGTCAAATTCCATTTGTCCAACGGCACGCTGTAACGGTAGCCGGCACCGTACAAACTGGAGGCTTCCACATCGTTTTCGCGCAGGGTGTGCACGACGACGGGCACGTGTTTCCCCCCCACGTTGCCCACTTCCCAACACGCCCGTCGGGTGTATTCAAAGGGGTTGAGACCAGTCTCAACGGGTGCGATCGGCGGATGTTCTTGACGCGCTGCATAGCGCTCCACAAGCATGCGTCCGACGGGCATTTCGGCCTCAGGTTCTTCGGTCAAGCTGACGCGCACAGTGTCACCCAATCCGTCTTCGAGCAGGGTGCCGATGCCAAGGGCTGATTTGATGCGGCCGTCCTCGCCGTCTCCGGCCTCGGTCACCCCGAGGTGAAGCGGAAATGCCATGTCTTCTCGGTTCATGCGCGCGACCAAAAGCCGGTACGCCTGAACCATGACTTGCGGGTTGGATGACTTCATGGACACCACCACGTCGAAATACCCTTCGTCCACACAAATGCGCAAGAACTCGAGGGCGCTTTCCACCATGCCCAACGCCGTGTCGCCGTAGCGGCTCATGATGCGATCCGACAGCGATCCGTGGTTGGTGCCAATGCGCATGGCCCGGCCAAGGCGCTTGCACTTTTGGACGAGGGGGGTGAATTTCTCTCGGATGCGGACCAATTCATCGGCGTATGATTCGTCCGTGTACTCCAAGTTTTCAAACCGCTTCTTGTCCGCGTAGTTGCCGGGATTGACCCGGATTTTCTCCACGTGGTCGGCGGCGATTTCTGCCGCGTTGGGGGTGAAGTGGATGTCGGCCACCAAGGGGGTGTCGTGGCCCGCCGCGCGCAACCCCTCGGAGATGGCGCCCAAGGCTTCGGCATCGCGCTTGCTCGGTGCGGTGATGCGCACCAATTCGCAACCTGCCTCGATCATCCGGATGCTTTGGGCCACCGTTGCGGGAACATCCATGGTGTCGGTTGTGGTCATCGATTGCACGCGAATGGGGTTGTTCCCCCCAAGCGCGGAAGAGCCAATCTTCACCTCGCGCGTGTTCCGGCGGTGGTAATTGAACGAATCGGGGCAGTATGCGTCGTGTTTCATCGTGAAGGTTGCGATGTGAAGATAACCGCTGTGGTGGGCGGATGTTGTGCTCACCCGACCTGTACTTTTGAAACATGCCGCCAGAATCCGATTCCCCCAAGGCCACAGCTCCGGCCATCGTCGTGGGCGGCGTGGCCTATGGCGACCGAAGCCGGGTGGTGCGGTTGTTGACAGAATCGCATGGTTTGGTGCCCTTGTGGGTGGCCAACGCGACCAAGCACAAAGCCTTGTGGCACCCCTTGGCCGTGCTCGAAGTGGTGGATCTTCGGCCCGGCAAAGGTGGCGGGTTGTGGACGGCGCGAGAATGGCGCCGTGGGGCACCCCAGCTGGCATACCGTCGAGAACCTGTGAGGTCGGCTGTGGGGTTTTTTGTGGCTGAGGTGTTGTCGGGAAGTTTGGAAGAGGGTGCGCCAGCGCCTGAGCTTTACAACCTCGCCATGCGCGCCGTGAATTGGCTCGAAACGGAGACGCGGGTTCCTTGGGTCCACGTGAAATTCATGGCTGAGTTCGTGCATGCGCTCGGCATGATGCCAGGGCCGTGTCCAGAAGGCAAGTCTCATTTTGACATCGCCACGGGAGAGTTTGTCCTTCCCGAATTGGCCCCCAAAAACGCCATGGAAGCGGCCATCGTGGCCGGGATGCGTGACATTGTTGGCATGGAGTTTGCAAATGTGCCGCAGCTCCATTGGACGCGCCAAGACCGAAAGGAACTCGTGTTGGGTGCCCATCGGTATGTGCAAGCGCAATTGGGCAAATCAAGAGAACTAAAGAGTTACGATGTGCTGGAAGCCCTTTTTTCGTGAAATGATGCTGCGGCGCAAGGGCTTCCTCGCGTGCCTATTGGGTGCCATGTTTTCGGGGCTGTGCGCACAGCAGCCGGCCGCGGACAGCACCTCTAAGCGCGCCGCGTCTCAAGCGAAAGCGGCGTCCAATGTGGTCAATCAAGTTGCGGTCCAAAGCAATGGCCTGCCAGTGCCTTTTGCGACGGTGTTCAACACCAACACGGGGAAAGCTGCTGTGGCCAATGCCGAAGGCGTCGCTGCCGTGCCCGTGTGGGGCGCCAACGACACCTTGCGCATCCAATCCATGGGTTACGAAACAGTGATGCTCGTTCCGGGCACGATGCCTCTCCACCTCATTGAGTTGCCCCAGTCCACGGTGGAGATTGAGGAAGTGGTGGTCCAATCGAATGCCGTCGCGGCAGGTGCCATGACCCGGATGTCGACGGTGAGCTTGGACCGGATGGCGGCCAAGATGCCCGTCCTTACGGTTGAAACCACGGGGGAGTTGCTTCAAGGTTCTGGCCAAGTCCATTTGCAGATGAGTCAGCAAGGGGGAATCAGCCCTGTGTTGCGGGGTTTTGAGGCCAACCGGGTGCTGTTGGTGGTGGATGGGGTGCGCATGAACAACGCCATTTATCGGTCTGGACACCTCCAAAATGCGGGTTCTGTGGATCCATTTGCCGTGTCGCAAACCCAAGTGATCATGGGGCCCAGCAGTGTGCTGTACGGAAGCGACGCCTTGGGCGGGGTGGTGCATTTCGTGACGCGCCAGCCCGGATTCAGTCCAAGCGGACTGGAGGTGGAGGGAAAAATCCTGGGTCAAGGTTCCACCGTCAACGGGGGCTGGGCTGGCCATGGTCACGTCAGCGTGAAGGCGCCCTGGTGGGGAACGTTGACCAGCGTGTCTCATCGCGCCTTTGGGGAGTTGAGGATGGGCACGTGGCGCGCCCATGGCGACAGCGCGTGGGGACGCGTTCCTTGGCTGGTGGAGCGCATCGAAGGTCGAGACACGCTTGTGGCCAACCCGGACCCCAACGTTCAATCTCCCACAGGCTACGACCAATGGGACATTCAGCAGCGGTTTCGGGCCAAGGTTTCGCGGGGCTACGTCGATGTGAATGTGCAGCACAGCACGACCTCAAACGTGCCGCGCTTCGACGTCTTCAACGATGTGACGGGGGGTGGACAGAAGTGGGCAGAGTGGAGTTATGGACCCCAAAAACGAACCCTCTTCGCCACGAATTTGGTCCAGGGCATCCGCGGTGCAGTGTGGCAAACCATGGCCAGCTACCAAGCCGTAGAGGAATCGCGCATCAAGCGGCGGTTTGGCCAGAACGACTGCATCACCCAACGCGAAAACTTGGACGTGTGGGGCGTGACGTCGGTGATCCGCGGGCAGCGACGGAATGTAGATTGGGAGACGGGTGTGGATGGGCAGTGGAATGCCGTGGCTTCGGAGGCGACGGTGTTGAACCTGGTCACCGGTGTGACGCAAGCGGACTTGACGCGCTACGCCGACGGGGGGTCCACCATGCGCACCTTGGGTGCATTTGGCTCGGCCCGTCGGACTTGGGGGCCTCATACGTTGCGGGGTGGCCTGCGGTACAGCCACGCCGCGGTGCATTCGACCTTCATGGACACGACTTGGCTTGACTTGCCGGTGCGTTTGTTTGACCAATCGAAGGGCGCCCTGACGGGAAGCGCCTCGTGGAGCGCCAAATGGTCCTCTCAACTTCAGACGCTGAGTTCTCTGTCCAGTGGATTCCGACACCCCAACGTCGACGATTTGGGCAAGGTGCGGGAAAAGAATGGCTTCGTGCTGGTGCCCAACGCCGACCTCAAGCCCGAATACCTGTACACGGCGGAACAGGGATTGACCTGGTCGTTGCGGCCTCAATCGGATGTGCTCGTGGTCCAAGCCGCGGCGTTTGCCAGCCTCTGGCGAGACGCCATTGTCCAAGCGGACGCCTCGCTTGCAGGGGACACCATCCTTGTGGTCGATGGCGATTCCGCGCGGATTCAAATGAACCAAAACATCGACCGCGCTTGGGTGCGTGGTGCCCGTCTTGAAGTGTCGGGTCGCCTTTGGCCCAAGACGACATTCCGCTCGGTCCTCAACTGGACGAGGGGTTCGAGTTTGGACGACGACGAGACACCCTTGTCGCACATCCCGCCGACGTTTGGGGTGGTCGAGGTGGCCCGCAAGGGGGGCATGACGCGGTGGAGCACGTCGGTGAGGTACGCTTTCGCCAAGGCGGCTTCAGACTTTGGGCCTGGCTCCACGGACAATTTGCAAGAGGCCTTGCCCGAGGGGTCGCCGGGTTGGGCGACCTGGAATGTCGAGGGTGCCATCCAGGTCACCGACCGCATGGAGGTTCGGGTCGCGGGACTGAATTTGCTCGACTTGCACTACCGCACGTTTGGCTCAGGCATATCGGCACCAGGTCGGAACGTGCGCGCCACACTCTCCGCCCGATTCTAAGTACCTTCGATGCATGCTGTATGCGGAGGTTGTTGGACACGAGGCCTTGGGGGCCAAACTGCGAGAGTCCGTGCGCTCCGGCCGCGTCGCACATGCCCAGCTTTTTGAAGGACAAGAGGGTGCCGGCGCACTGGCGTTGGCCCGTGCCCATGCCCAATACTTGACGTGTGAAAAACCCTCGGAAGCGGAAAGCTGTGGGCAATGCATCTCGTGCAAAGCCCACGCCAAAATGCAGCACCCCGACCTCCACTGGTGCTTTCCATTTTTCAAGGCAGATGGTCAAGAAAAGGCCACCTCAGAGCCGCATCAAGGCACGTGGCGGGAGGCCATGCTCGACGGTTCTTACCTCGGCGTGGAGGATTGGCTCGATCGGCTGGGCGCAGACCGCAAGCAGCTCTTCATTTCTGTGGACGAGGCCTTGGAGGTCAATCGAAAATTGGGATTGAAGGCGTTTCACGGCGGATGGAAGGTTTGGATTTGCTGGTTGGCAGAGACCATGCGTGTGGACACGGCCAACAAGTTTCTCAAACTCATGGAGGAGCCGACAGATCGCACGGTCATGCTCTTTGTCACCCAGCATCCCGACAGGTTGTTGGCCACCATCCGTTCACGCGTGCAGCGCATCCATGTTCCCAACCTTCGTCCCGAGGAGGCTGCTGCTGGGCTGGTGCATAAATGGGGCGTCGATGCCGACATGGCGAGGAGTCTGGCCCATGTGTCGGATGGCAACCTCGCCCAAGCGTTGCGCATGGCCAAGGCGGGCCAAGACCAACCAGACCTCGATCGGTTCTCGGCGTGGATGCGGTCTTGCTGGGCCCGAGATGGCCGCGCCATGGTGGAAGGGTCGGAGTCCTTTGCATCGCTCGGTCGCGAAGGTCAGAAGCGGTTTTTGCACTACGCCCTTCACCTCGTTCGTCAAAGCATTGTGGGTCACTATGGCGCGTCGGAGCTCGTGCGCTTGACACCCGCGGAAAGTGCGTTTTTGGCCAAATTCAGCAAGTTCATTCACCACGACAACGTCATGGCCTTGAGAGAGGCACTCGAAGAGGCGCACAGCGATGTGGCAGGCAACGTCAATGGCAAATTGGTGTTTGTGGACTTGAGCTTGCATGTGCACCGATTGTTGCGGCTGCCGGCGGGTGTGGATTGACCTTCCGGTCTTACCTTCGGAACATGGGATGTTCAACGTGCAGCAAGGGGGCAGATGGTTTGCCCAGAGGGTGTAAGAACAACGGTCGTTGTGGGTCATGTGGATGTGGCTCCATGACGGTGTTTGATTGGCTTGAGGGCATTCCCCTCCCCGATGGGGCTTCACCTTACGATGTGGTGGAGCTGCGCTTCAAAAACAACCGCAAGCAATACGTCCGTCGGCCAGGTTCGATGACCGTTCACGTGGGCGACGTCGTGGTGGTGGACCTGCAGCCCGGTCACGATGTGGGGGTGGTGAGTTTGACGGGCGAGCTTGTGAAGAGCCAATTGAAGCTGCGCAAGATCAAGGACGACCACGAGCTCAAGCGCATCGACAGAAAGGCCAACGAGGACGATTTGGTGTTGTGGCACACCGCCCGTCAACGGGAGGAGGACACGCTTCGTGAAGCCCGGCAAATCATACGGCGTTTGGGCATCAGCATGAAGTTGACCGACGTCGAGTATCAAGGAGACAACGCACGTGCCACGTTTTACTACACCGCAGAAAACCGGGTTGACTTCCGGGATTTGGTGCGAGAACTGGCCAGCACGTTCGACATCCGCATCGACATGCGCCAAATCGGCGCCCGTCAGGAAGCCGCCCGAGTGGGAGGCATCGGGGTGTGCGGACGAGAGTTGTGCTGCACGTCTTGGTTGAAGGACTTCCGATCGGTCAGCACAGGTGCAGCCCGGTACCAGCAGCTTTCCCTGAACCCCGGCAAGCTGGCGGGCCAATGTGGAAAGTTGAAGTGCTGTTTGAATTTTGAGCTCGACCAGTACGTGGAAGCGGTGAAGGAATTCCCCTCCCCCAACGCGAAGATTCGCACGCCCAAGGGCAAGGCCGTGGTCTTCAAGATGGACATCTTCAAGCGCCTCGTGTATTTCTTGCAATTGGGCGAGCCAGGGTCCTCGCCGATTGCGATGAATGTGGAAGATGCGAATGAACTGATTGCAGCCTCCGCCAAAGGGGATGTGGTGAGTTCTCTTGCGTCGTACGAATTGGAAGAGGAGCCCGAGGAGGTCGATTCGACCTTTGGCAACGTTGTGGGGCAGGAGAGCTTGACCCGTTTTGACGAAGCCAAGCGCAAACGCCGTCGCAACAAGCGCAGGGGAAAGCCAAGTGGCAACAAACCCGAGGGCAACGGCGGCCAATCCCGAGGGAGTCAGTCTCGTGGCGGTCAGCAAGGCCCCAAGGGATCCGCTTCGTCCGACGTAGGCAAGTCAGAGGGCAAGAAGCCAAGCCGCAGCAGAAACAACCGCCGTCGCCGGGGAGGCCAAGGAAATTCCAACAAACCCGCGTCCTCGTGAGACTTTGGTGGGTGGCCCTGGCTTGTGCTGTTGTCACAGGGTGCGGTGAGCCACCGCTTCTGGCCGAGACCCG
>CBFHRO010000022.1:0-31018 GCA_965658245.1 uncultured Flavobacteriales bacterium | reverse complement strand
CAATGCCGGACAAGGCCGAAACTACGGTGTCGAACTCACCCTCGCCCGGTCGTTCCGCGACGGGTGGTTCGTGTTATTCACGGGAAGCGTCTTTGATGCCCAGTACACGGGCGCGGACGGCATCTACCGCAACACCGACTTCAATGGTCGCTACGCTTGGAATGCCCTGGCGAGCAAGGAGTGGAAGCTCGGCACGTCCTTCAGCCTCGTCACCGGCGCCAAGTGCACCATGGTGGGCGGTCGCTGGTACGGGGGCGTCGATACGGAGCAGTCCGACCTGTTGCGGGAACTCGTGTGGGACGACGCCACGCGCAACACCCTTCAGTTTGACGACTATTTCCGGTTCGACCTCAAGACCAACCTGACCTGGAACCGTCCGTCGACCACGCACGAACTCGGCATCGATTGGGTCAACGTCCTCGGCACCGAGAATGTCCTCAAGCTGACCTACGCGCCGGACGATGCCTCGGAAAATTCGGTCCGGGAGGAGTACCAGCTCGGGTTCCTGCCCATCTTCTTCTACCGCGTCGACTTCTGATCGGCCGCAACAACGTCGAAACCATCTTTGAGCAAGGGGCTGAACATCAGTCCCTTGTTTGTTGTAACTTCTTCGTGACATTGCCATGACATTGGGAATGCGCGTGAAAACCAACCTTCATTTCGACAAGATGATTCGTACTCAAATCTCCCTCATTTTGGGCACCGGCGTGCTCGGTTTGGCATTGATGTCCAGCAGCAGTGGTGTCGCTGAAATCCAAAACGCCAACCGCACCGGCGAACCCGGCACTTCCATGACCTGCAACCAGTGTCACGGAGGAGGGAACTACGGCGCGACCACAGGCATCACGGTCCTCGACCCCAATACAGGAGACGAGGTGACCGCTTACTTGCCCGGCGAGCAGTACGTGCTGGAAGTGGCCATTGGGGGGACGTCTCCCCGATTTGGGATGCAAGCCACGGCCGTGGACGCCATGGGGGGCAATGCGGGGACGTTCTCGAACCCTTCGAGCAACGCCCAACTTGAAGACGTGGCCGGTCGCCACATTTTTGAGCACAACGCGGCCAGCGCCATGAACACGTTCTCGGTGGATTGGACGGCACCGGCAACGGGCGGCGACGTGACCATTTACGCTTCTGGACTTGCCGCAGGCGGGTCAACCAGTTCAGGCGGAGACCAGTACTCGGGTGCCACATTGACGCTTCCAGAAGTGGAAGTGGTGGTGGAAATCGGCGGGTGTACCTACGACTTTGCATGCAATTACAACCCGCTGGCCGCCTTTGACGACGGCTCGTGTGAGGTGGAGTCATGCGCACTTCCAGGCGACCTTGACGACGACGGGGCGGTGACGACCTCGGACTTGCTCGCCTTCTTGGCCGTGTTTGGCCAAACGCTCTAAAGGCGTTCACGGGGAAGGGTGACGGTCGGGTTTCCGCAGTGACCTTCGGTCGTTTATCTTCGGCGCAAACATTCCGACATGCGCTCCAATTTTGACATTTTGTCCCGCGCCTGGGACGCCCTTGGGTCACAGTGGCTTTTGGCCATTGGACTATGTGTGCTTCACGGCGTCGTCAACCTTGTGGTGGGGTCCGTGGGCTTGGGCTTGGGATCGCTTGTGGTGGGGGGAGCGTTGACGTTTGGGTTCAACCGCGCCATGGTCTTGATCTTCCGCGGTCATGTGCCCCGCGTGGAGACGTACTTCGACGGCTTCAAGCACTTCCTGCCGACCCTCTTTGCCTTTTTGCTGGTGGGGGTCATCGTCTTCATCGGGTCGATTCTGCTGGTGATTCCTGGGATCATCGCAGGCATCGGCTTGTCCCAAACCTTCTATGTCCTCCAAGACAACCCCGAGATGGGCGCAGAGGCAGCCTTGCAAGAAAGCTGGCGGCTGACCTGGAAAAATGGGAACATGTGGAAAGTCTTGTTCATGGGCATCTTGAGCTTCTTCGTGGCGCTCGGAGGTGCCTTGGCCTTCGGCGTCGGCCTTTTCTTTGCCATCCCATTGATCAGCGTGATGACGGCCGGGCTGTATGAGGAGTTGCGTCTCCAAGACGCATCTTCCGGTCGCGTGGAGTTTGTGTAGACGCCAGAGGCAGCCCATGCAGCTTTGACAGGGTTGCGCCCAGCGCCCTCAGCCGCATTCCTTTCCAAAAGTGTCGAGCAGCGTCAGAAAGTCTGAAGCGTTGAGCACGCCGTCGCCGTTCAAGTCGAAGTAGCGCGGATTCAGATTGCCGAGTCCGTTGCCCGGTCCAAGGGTGGCGGGGGAGGGGCGGCAGACCTCTGCATCCACATCCCAATACGTGCCCGCACCACAAGGAGCAAGGGGCAAGTCTGCTGAAACGCCTTGCACGGCAGCAAAGCGGAAGAGGTCAGTGACGTCCATCCAGCCCGATCCATCCAAATCAAAGTAGCACGGATCCAGGAATTGAGAATCTCCAACTTCGCCCAGCCAAGCGGCCAAATCGCAACGATTCAATGCCGCGTCGAAGCGCGTGCCTTCCGCGCAGAAGTAGTTGCACGAGGAGGGCACGTTGACGTTCGCCTCTGGGTCAAAGTTGAATGCCGCAGGGTCCAAACAACCGGCCACCGCATTGCTCAAAATCGGCAAGACCTCCCGCAATTCGTTGGCTTGACTTCCATTCTTGAACACCTGAATTTGGATTTGTCCGGACACCTCACCTGAAGTGGTCAGCTGTGCCACCAGAACGCGCAGGTCTTCGCCTGCAAATGCAGGGTGGCTGTCGGCGTCATCCAATCCGGGGAACAAGGAGAACCATGCACCCCCGACTTGGTCGTTGAGAAGGACACTTTGGCCGGGTCCGTTTTCATTGAATTCTTCGGGAACGTTGATGCCGCCCCATTGTCCGGAACACTGTTCGGCAGAGGGCGTGGTGCTGTCTTCCGCACCGATGGTGAGGAAGCTGTCATAGACCAAATCAGGAAAAAAGGAAAAGAAGACAGGGTTGATGGCTTGGGCATTCCACCCTGATGCAAAAGGAGAATTGTACCATGCGGGGGTGGCGGTAGAGGCAATCTCCAAGGGGTTGGTGGCATCTCCAGAGCAGGAACTGACAAAGTCCAAGGGGTCGAGGCAATTGACATACAAACGGTACGTCGTCATGCCGTCCAATTCGCCGCCAGAGTGTGTGATCACTTCTTCGAGTTGAAGCCAAAATCCGTCGGGAAGTGGGGGCAAGTTCCGGCTGAGGTCGGGCTGGGCATACGCGCCCAAATAACCCATCAAGAATGCAGCAATCCAGAGGGCGCGATACCCCCAATGGCATTCGATTTCATGTGTGTGTGTCCAAGGCATGCGGGCATCTACGCAGGATGCCCGTCCAAGGTTTCACATCAGAAATCGGGCGTGCTCACATCGCGGCGCTGAAAAAGACGGCGTTGGCAAAAAACTTGTGCCCGTCTTTCCAAAAGGCACGAAACAAGACGTTGTCCGCCAAATAAATGACGTGGCCGCGTCCCATGTCGTACACACCCAAGCTCAGGCTCTCCCGGAGTTGGGCGTTGGCGCGTTCGCCGGCAAAGCCGCTGAGGGGGCGGGCATCGCCGGTGAGAATCCCCACATTGTGGCCATTTTCGAGGTGGGCGTAGCGCCGACTCGAAGTCTTGATGCTTCGGTAGCTGTCGCCGTAACCGTAGGCCAAGGGATGTGTGGGGTCGAGGGTGATGTCATACACGGCGCCGGGAATGTCGCTTCGAATGCCGTTTCGTGCCGACATCGCGTAAGGTGCATGGCGGTCCGCACGAGCATGCGCGTCGCGCTCGTCCTGTCTCTCGGCTTTGTCTTCGTCGTCGGTGTATCGTGAGAGTCCCCAAGATTCCAGACCCAAACGGCACGCGGCACCGATGGCCACAAGTCTTCCGCCTTCGCGAACCCAATTGGAGATGGCGTCTTTTTGGCCTTCGTTCACGTCGTACCACCCACGGGGAAGCACCACCACGTCGTACGCATCCCAGTTCACCGCATCGAGTCCTCGGACGGCCGTCATGGGGTAATCCCACACCTCTTCAAAGGTGTACCACACCTCGCCAAAGCTGAGAGAAGAGACCTCGTCGCCCATCACCACGGCCACACGTGGGGCCTCAATGGGCATCACATCGTAGGCGCCGAGGTCCGGGCCTGAGGTGACCATGCCGCTTTCCAGTCTGGCCACGGTCAAGCCTGGATGGTTTGCCGTCAGGGCCGTCAATCGGTCAGCCATTCCGGCCCACAAGGCTTCGTTGTTCCGTCGGGTGAGGACGATGGAGCCGCGGGGGTAGGTCGCGCCATTCGCTTCGATGGGACGTTTCACGACGCGTAACGTGGTACCGGCCTTCAGAAGGGCCGCCAACACTGGCGTACCAAGGTCAGTGTTGTAGTGGAGGACATAGGCGTAGGCGGGGGTCTCGCCCTTGAGCACGGGGGTCGGTTCAACAGGCAACTCTTGGCTTGCGTTCGGCATGGGGGTGGTCATGGCGTACGCTTCGAGGCCATAGGCGTAGGGCAGGGCCCACGTGGTGATGTCGTAGGTGAGGCTGTCGCTCAGTTCGGGGTTGGGGTCCATGAAAACCTGGAGCAAACTTGATTGCGGCTGCCTCGCATCGACGATCAAGTCGCCGGGCTTCACCTGGACTTTTTTGGTCCGAAGGTCTGCGTAATCCAACCCCGTTCCCTTGGACATTCCTTCGGCGTGACCATAGGAAATGCCGTTCGCGTCGAGCAGGGAGGTCAGCCAGTGGATCTTGGCGGGGTCGTTGGTGGAGGGAATCACGTAGCCTTGGTATTCGCCCCAAGGCTCCTCGAGGTTGCGGCGATGGAAGGCAGAAAACTCCTTCAGCATGCGGTCGGCGTGCATGCCCGCCGATTCAATGGTGGCCAGGCCGCTCTCGGTGTGGTTCTGGATGCGGTAGGCGAGGGTGAGGGTGTCGCCAACGGCCGTTTCCACGGCGCGGCCCGCACGTCCGCTGCCCCCTTGTTCGTAGGTCATTCCAATCGCCCCTTGGAACATGGGCCACGTGTCGCCATACGACGGGTAGAGCAGGTCAAACACCTCCCGCGTGAAATACAACGCGCCCCGCTGGTCGAAGTACTTGGCGTTGTTGGCGCCGATGTGCCCTTGACACGCGCGCTGCCACGGGGTGATGATCTTGTGGTACGGTTCGGCAGCCGGCGCGAAGTAGTAGGGGCTGTTGACGCCTTGTTCGTGGAAGTCCACATGCACTTGGGGTTGCCACTTGCGATAAAAGGCCGTACGCGCTTGCGTCTCCCGTTGGGTCTGCCAGGCCAAATCGCGGTTCATGTCAAACAAATAGTGATTGGGCCGTCCTCCAGGCCACGGCTCGTCGTGTTCCCAAGCCTGGGGGTTGGTGTTGGGACGGGGGCCGTTGGATTGGTCCTGAAAGTGCACATAGCGGTCCCGACCGTCGGGGTTCACGCAAGGGTCCATCACCACCACGGTTCGGTCGAGCAGATGGGCATGGGTGGTGGCAAGCGCCTCGATGGTGGCCATGGCGGCTTCGGTGCACACTGCTTCGTTGCCGTGCACGTTGTAGCTGAGGTACACCCACACCACGCGGTCGCCACTGTCCACACCTTCATTCACGCGCCGCATGTTGTTCGCGCGAAGCGTCTCGAGGTTGGCCATGTTGGCAGGAGAGGACATGATCAGTCCCAACAGGGGACGACCCTCGGTCGTGGTGCCGTACTCCTCGAGTGTCCAATGTGGCATCACCTCAGCCATGTGCTCTGCATAGTCCACCACCGCGTGATGTCGCGTGAAGGATTCACCCAGGGCATGACCGAGGATGGGGGTGGGGGAGGTTTGGGCCAAGGATGAGGAGCCCGCGACTGCAAAGCAGAGAACCAAGAGGGAAAGGAGTGGTAAACGCAACATGCTTCAAATATCGGAAGGGCATGGCGGACAGGACGTTATAAAGAATATGTAAAAAATATACGCGGTTATGTAACCATTTCACCCCAAGTCCCGTTTCCTATCTCAACGAACAACACGACAAACACACAACATCACGTCACATGGACACACTATTTCAATTTTACTTCTGTGTCGGCCTGATTTGGGCCATGTTCTGGTCATTCAAACTCACAACGATTGGCCTTCAGAAACTTGCAGTTCGCAAGTGACCTTGATCGGGTCCTCCTGGCGAAAAGGGTAGAGAGTTGTGCCAGGAGGCCCTTTCAAGGGGCGGGAGTGACAAGAGAATGAGGATTTGAAGCACTGATTTCGAGTGGCTTGAGTGAAGAATTGCGCAAAATGGCGGCCCTCGGCCGCCATTTTTAATGCCCTGAAAACCAGCAAGGGCGGGGGCGGGAGGGGGTTGTTCACGTTGGCGTGTGGATGGAATCAAGAAGTGTCCATAAGACACGATTGTTGTTCGTGCCAGATTTGCAGCAGTCCAAACCTCAAAACCCTTACATCATGGACAATGTGTTCAAATTCATGGGCGGCTTTTTCTCAAGCCTCACCCAACTCTTGATCGGTTTCGCTGCACTCGCTGTGGTGACCGAAGTGGTCTTCGGAGCTGAAATGTTCCCAGGCATGACCGTGGTCGACAACTTGACCTCGCTCATTACCACCCTCGGAAATGGTGGATTTGTGGGTCTCGTGGCCCTTTTGATCCTCTGGAACATTCTCACGAAGAAGTAAGTGATGTAGTGGAAGGCGCGGTTGCTCAACGACAGTGACCGCGTCTTCACTTTCACCCTTTTTGTTCTCCCAAACCAAACCCCATGGAAAAGCAAATCACAGCTGCAGCCCTTGTGCTCAGCATTGCCGGGTTGGGCTACCTCAAGGCGCAGCAGATGGAGCGCTTGGAGGCGCAAGCTGAACGTGATGCCGCTGCTGCGGTGGTCGCGGCAGAAGATGCGGCTGAGGCACAAGACGCGTCGAATCGCGTTCAGTTTGAAGTTCCCCACGACCGCGATGCGGCCACCTCTGAAGTGGACATCGTGCTCGATGGCATGGCTTCCTATGACGCCGAATCCGATTCCATCTCGTTCTCTTGGGTCCAAACCGAGGGGCCAGACGTGGCCTTGTCTGAAGACGAGCCCGGACGTTCTTCGTTCCGCGCCTCTCCAGGCAAATACACCTTCGAATTGACCGTGACCGATGCGTACGGCGCGGCTTCCAGCCAGGAGGCGCGTGTGAACGTGACGTCCGAACCCAACACTGCGCCGGAAGTGCACATGTCTGTGTACGCCGAGGGCGCTGAATGAAAGCAAGACAAGAACTCGTAGAACAGGTTCTTTCAACCACAGGAGCGCGCCCAGTGATGGGCGCGTTTTTTTTGTGGGAGGGGCCTGAGCTTGGGTCATCTTTGTGCCATGGCACACGCGGAACATCGCATGGATGCTGCGGATTTCCTCGCAGCTGCTCGAGAGAGCGTGGTTCTCGATGTGCGAAGCCCCAGCGAGCATGCCCAGGGCCATCTGCCGGGGGCCATTTCTTTCCCTTTGTTCATGGATGGGGAACGCGCCGTGGTGGGCAAGACCTACAAGCAGGTGGGCCAAACCGAGGCCATCGAAACTGGATTGGGGATTGTGGGCCCCAAACTCCAAGCCCTCGCCAACCAAGCCCGCGAACTTTTCGACGCGCAACCAAGCCCCAAACCCCTTTTGCTTTATTGCTGGCGAGGGGGCATGCGTTCCGGAAGCGTCGATTGGCTCCTGCGGACGGCAGGCATCCCCACCATCTTGTGTGACGGCGGGTACAAGGCATGCCGAAGCCATTTCAATCACGTGCTCGAGGCGCCTCGTCCGTACCTCGTGGTGGGGGGCATGACCGGTTCCGCCAAAACCGAAGTCTTGCACGCCTTGCATGGCCAAGAGGCCCAAGTCCTTGATTTGGAGGGGTTGGCCAAGCACTTTGGCTCGGCATTTGGCAACCTCGAAGCCCACGCGCAGCCCAGCACCGAGCAGTTCACCAACCTTTTGGCTTGGGAACTGATGGCGTTGGATGCCCACGGAGTAAAGCGTCCGATTTGGGTGGAAAACGAAAGCCGCCAAATCGGCCGCATTCACGTGCCGGAGATGTTCCACAAGCGGCTGCGCGAGGCGCCCGTGTTGGAATTGGAACGCACCGAAGAAGATCGCGTGACACATCTGCTGTCCATGTACGGCGACGCTTCAAGCGAGGCGTTGATTGACGCCTTTGAACGCATCCGCGACAAACTGGGCGGACAGCACGCCCAAGCGGCAGTGGCGCACGTGAAAGAGGGCGATTTGGCCGCAGCCGCGCGCATTGCCCTTGTGTATTACGACAAAACCTATCGACACGGACTGGACCAGCGCGACCTGATGCGCGCTGTGGACGCCCGTGGACTCACCCCGGATGCCGTGGCGACGCTCTGCCGACGCATCCACAACGAATGGAACCCTTGGAAAATTCCTCTGACGTCAAACTGACCCAATACTCCCACGGCGCAGGCTGCGGTTGCAAGATTGCCCCGGCGGTGCTCCACACCATGCTCAGCGGCATGAAGTCCGGACCCTCTCACCCTGCGCTGCTGGTCGGGAACGACACCAAGGACGATGCGGCGGTCGTGGACCTTGGAGACGGCACCGGCATCATCAGCACGACGGATTTTTTCATGCCCATCGTGGACGATCCGCACACGTTTGGCCGCATCGCCGCCGCCAACGCAATCAGCGACATCTACGCCATGGGGGGCACGCCGCTCGTGGCCATCGCCATTTTCGGTTGGCCCATTGACAAGCTCAGTGAAGAGGTGGCGGGCCAAGTTCTGGAGGGCGGTCGCAGCATTTGTGAGGAGGCGGGCATCCCGCTGGCCGGTGGGCACAGCATCGATTGTCCTGAGCCCATCTTCGGCTTGGCGGTGACGGGGCGCGTGCCATTGGATCAACTCCAAAAGAACGCCGCCGCCCAACCCGGCGACGTGTTGTTCCTCACCAAGCCCCTCGGCGTGGGCATCATCACCACCACCCAAAAGCGCGGCAGCGTCAATCCCGACCACCTCGCCGCAGCCGTGAACAGCATGCAGACCCTGAATGCGGTCGGGGTGGAGCTCTCGGCGCTGCCGGGCGTGCACGCGATGACGGACGTGACGGGGTTTGGGCTCATGGGACACTTGCTCGAGATGTGCCAAGGCAGTGACACCAAGGCCGTTGTGCACGGCGACCAAGTCCAAACCTTCGACGGCGTCCCCACGTACCACGCCCAGGGCATGGTTCCCGGTGGTGCTCGCCGAAACTTCGCAAGCTATGGCGAGCACCTCGACCTCCCCGAGGGCTACCTCCGCGACCTGTTGTGCGACCCCCAAACCTCAGGAGGCCTCCTCGTGGCGGTCGCTCCGGATCACGCCCACGAAGTCCAGGCTTTGCTTGCCAAGCACGGCATGCCCGACGCGCCGGTCGGCCGCATGCTTCGCAACGACGAGGCCGCAGGGCAAGATGTCGTCGTGTCGTACTCGGCTTCGAGAGGATAAGGTCAGGCACGAACGTCCAGGGCAGGCCTGAACGACCAAGTCAGGAGCGAACGGCGCGCAACTGCGCAGGCGCCCAGTGGTCGAGCAGAATCATGTGCGGCACGGTGCCGGCCAGGAGGATGGCCCATGCCCAACGCACGTCAATCCAGCCTGAGTAGGCGGCCCACCCGATGAGGAGCAGCCCGGCCAAGGCGGCCAGGGTAAACGGGGCGGCGAGGGTGTAATAGGTCCAAAAGGCCTTGGTGACGTTTTGGTGGTGCAGGAATTCGGCGCGCCACGAATCGGCGGCATGTCCCAGGCAGAAGTAAGCCGTGAACGCCCAGAGCAGCTCCGCGGAAGATGCCAGCATCCACATCGCCACGACCCACGCCGCTTCGCGCAACAGGCGCATGCTCATGCGTTTGGCATTGGGTGCTCTGTTCCAAGCCACGGCTGCGGCCACCGTCCAAATGAGCTTCATCCATGCCGTGCCCGCGTCGAGCGTCACCAACAGGTGCGTCGCTTGGGTTTCGGCCAGCCAGACGCGAAGCACTTCCATCGAGGACACTTTCTGGGTGCCAAGCAACGTGCCGAGCAGCACCGCACCGAGGGCGAATCCTCTCACCCGGTCGAGGACCTCATGGGTGCGCACTTCGACGTGGCTTTGGCCAAAATGCCACGCCGCAAGTGCCAAGAAGGCCCACGTGGCCGCAGTGGGTGCCACAAGAAAGAGGGCGGTGAAGGCGGCCAGTCCCAACAAATAGGGGAGCACAAACCGCCACGGCGCGCCGCGTTCGGTGCGGCCCAGCGCATGGTGGTACGTGATGTGGTCCACGGCGCCGTGCGGCAATCCCAAGGCCACGAAGAGCAGGCCGGCGAGCAGCCAAGTCAAGGGTGAGTCCGTGGACATCCACGGTCCCAGCACGGCGCAAAGCACCACAAGACTTGGGGCAAACCAACGGTGGCTGAGGTAGGGGAGAGCGGCATTCATGACGACAGGATGAAAACGAAGTGAGGGCGGTCAATGTTGCAATCAAGGTTGGGTCGAGCGGGTCCCGAGAAAAAGAAAGGGCCGGAAACAAGATGCTTCCGGCCCTTCACAGGTCACGATTTCAGGTTAGAGGGTACAGGCGATTACTTGTCGCTGACAGCGAGAGAGTAAATCACCAAGCCGAAACCGATTTTGTTGATGGCGTCACCGATGTTGTAAACGACGTCCATGTCCACAGGGATGCCGTCGACAAAGTCGTACCAACCTTCAGTTCCGATCATGTAACCGAGTGGGTAGATGCCCCAACCGATCAACACGAACTTGCAGAGGATGTCGTGTGCCTTCTGCACAGCGGGGCTAGAAGCCTGAGCCAACTGCTTGGCTTCGCCTGCCATGATGAGGTACACAATGTAGAAGTAAGCCAAACCTGAGAAGAGACCCCAGATGGCTGGTCCTGAACCCGTGTTGTAGACTGCCTCACCGAGGTAGCCAGTCACGAGCATCACCACAGAAGCCCAGATCAACTTCCAGAGGAGGCCGGTCTTGGCGCCAGCGGCTTTCAAGATGAGGTAGAACTCCACGCACATCAGAGGCACAGTGAGTGTCCAGTCAACGTAACGGAAGAACGTTGGTGACTCACCCACGACTGCCCAGTAGTCGCGCATGTAGAAATAGTGAACGGCAGCGATGAAAGTGATCAAGCCGCTCACGAGGAGAGACGTTTTCCACTTGCCTTCCACGGAGCTCATGGAAAGGAAGAAGAACGCAGACGCAGCCATCATGGCCATGCAGCCCACGAAGAATGTGAAGCCGACGTAGTCGTCCGAGGCCATGGCCTGAACCGTCGAGAGAATGGTAGAAATCATAACTTAAGTTTTGATGAGAACATAGAAATGTGTCCTGTGAACACACCTACAACCGCCCTGCGTTCACTTTGTTCACTCGATTTTCACTTTTGTTTGCAAGGCATGTGCGCCTCACACCTCAAAATCGAGTGTTTATGCCTGATGCGCACCCAAAAAGAAATTCGTTTTCAGGGAGTTAACACTCTCCCAAGCGTTCACTTCAACGCGTCCAGCAGCGCGTGCAATCGATGCGTGGGCATGCCCATGACGGTGTAGAAAGAGCCGGTCAGCTTGGTGACACCAATCAACCCCATGACGTCTTGGACCCCGTAAGCACCTGCCTTGTCCATGGGCGATCCGGAGGCCACATAGGCTTGGATGAACGCTTCAGGCAGCACATTCACGTCCACATCACACACGTCCAAGGCGCTTTGCGTGCCGTGCTCCCGGGTGGTGACGGCGACGGCAGAGGCGACGGTGTGGGTTTGGCCGCTTAATGCGCGCAGCATCTCACAGGCATGGGCCGCGTCGGTGGGCTTTTCCAAAACCTTCCCGTGCAGGACCACCACCGTGTCTCCCGTGATGAGAATGTCTTCTGGTCCCAACACGTCATGATAGGCCTCGGCTTTTTTTCGGGCCACATGTTCGGCCACCCCGACGCCTTCCAGCTCCTGGGGCCACGATTCGTCCACGTCGCGCGCGATGCATTCGACCTCCAATCCGAGCATGCCCATCAGTTCACGGCGGCGGGGGCTTTGGCTGGCGAGGACGATGCGGCGTCCTACAAGGTGAGGATAGAGCACAGAATGTGGGATTTGCGTGCAAAAGTAGCACGCGAGGAGAGGGGAGTCAGGCAAGAGGACACAATACCTTTGCGGCCATGCAAGAAAGCATCCTCATTCTGGATTTTGGGTCCCAGTACACCCAACTCATCGCAAGACGCGTGCGGGAACTGAATGTTTACTCTGAAATCATTCCTTGGAATGCCTTTAAAGAGGTCCCCGAGGGGTGTCTCGGGGTGGTTTTGTCAGGGAGTCCCCACAGCGTGCGGGATGAACATGCGCCTCAGCCCGATCTGAGTGCCATTGTGGGTCAGGTGCCCTTGCTCGGCGTGTGCTACGGCGCCCAGTACCTCGCCACCCTCAACGGCGGCAAGGTCGAGGCGAGCGACTCCAGGGAGTACGGTCGTGCGAACCTCGCGTCGCTGAACGACGCCGACCCTTTGCTTGCAGGCATGTCTCAAGGCTCCCAAGTGTGGATGAGCCACGGCGACACCATCCTCGACATCGGGGAGGGCTTTGAAACGCTCTGCAGCACTTCGGACGTCAAGTACGCGGGCTTCCGCGCCACCGGCAAGGACGTGTGGGGGATTCAATTCCACCCGGAGGTTTGGCACAGCACTGAAGGCCCCATCTTGCTCAAGAACTTTGTGATGGGCATCTGCGGCTGCACGGGCTCGTGGACCCCCGACAACTTTGTGGAAGCGACCGTGGCCGACTTGCGCGCCAAGATTGGCGCGGACGACCGCGTCATTCTCGGACTGAGCGGCGGCGTGGACTCGACCGTGGCTGCGGAGCTCCTGAACCGGGCCATCGGCGACCGATTGCACTGCATCTTCGTCGACAACGGACTGCTCCGCAAGAACGAATTCGAACAGGTCTTGGAGGACTACAACGACATGGGGCTCAATGTCCGCGGCGTGCGTGCAGGTGACCAATTCCTCGAGGCGCTTGCTGGGGAGGCCGATCCCGAAACCAAGCGCAAGGCCATTGGCCGCGTGTTCATTGAGGTCTTCGACGAGGCGTCGCACCAAGTCGAGGGCGCGCGCTGGTTGGGCCAGGGAACCATTTACCCCGACGTCATCGAGTCGGTGAGTGCCACCGGCGGGCCTTCAGCCACCATCAAAAGCCATCACAACGTGGGCGGATTGCCCGACTTCATGAAACTCGAAGTGGTCGAGCCCCTGCGCTTGCTCTTCAAAGACGAAGTGCGTCGCGTGGGCCGTGCGCTGGGAATCAAAGCGCGAATTCTGGGACGTCACCCTTTCCCCGGGCCTGGCTTGGCGATTCGCATCTTGGGCGACATCACCGCTGAAAAGGTGCGTGTGCTGCAGGAAGTGGATCACATTTGGATCCAAGGCTTGCGCGATGCGGGTTTGTACGATGACGTGTGGCAGGCGGGCGCGATTTTGCTCCCCGTCCAAAGTGTGGGAGTGATGGGCGACGAGCGCACGTACGAGAACGCTGTGGCCTTGCGTGCTGTGAGCAGCACAGACGGCATGACCGCCGACTGGTGCCACCTGCCTTATGATTTCTTGGCCAAGGTCAGCAACGACATCATCAACAAGGTGCGCGGGGTGAACCGCGTTGTGTACGACATTAGCTCCAAGCCACCCGCGACCATCGAATGGGAATGACCACCACAACCTCGCCTGTGTTTCGACGCGCCCTGACCGGGGTGGCGTTGCTTGCCATGGGGTGGGGGATGGTGCAGGGGCGCACGCAGGCCGTGGCGCAAGGCGGCGCATATGCCCAAGCGGACTCGGTCTTCATCGACACCTTGGATGTGTTGGTGTTGCTTCCGTTTGGGTTGCATGAGGATACGTTGGCAGGTGGTTTTTTGCCTCGGAAAGCAGGAAGACTCCGTGAAATCGCGCTCGAAACGTTGCACGGACTGGAAGCGGCATCGAAAGAACTTGCGGCTGCAGGGTTGCCCATGAAGTTGAAGGTGGTGGACGAGGTGCCGGACTCGCTCGGGAAGCCGCAATTCAACAACCTCGACATCGCCCAATGCGACCTCGTGGTTGGCCCATTGATGCGAGAGAACGTGGGTGTGATCGTGCCTCGCATTGACCGTTTTGGGCGGGAGCATGTGTTGTTGACAGAGCAGCCAGACCGATACGTGGAGCGAGGCATGGCGGTTCGCCAATCGGTGGCCTCGGAGTTGGCAGCCGTGGAGCTGTTGGCGGAACGCGTGGCAACGCGCCACGACACAGACCACGTGATGCTTGTAATCACGGGGGCAGCGGACGCGGGGCTCGAGGCTGCATTTGAAGCCGAATTCAATGCCTTCCAGCGCGAAAAGTGGCTGGTTCCTCAAGATTCCTTGCGGCATGCGTTGCTCGACACCGTCGAGGCAGATCCACGTTCCGTGGGACGCCTTGCGGACCACGTCTCGCCCTACGAGCGCAACGTGGTGGTCTCAGTTGCAGGCCGGAGTGCGCGTTCCATGTGGGCAGCCTTGCAGACGGAGCTTCAAATGAACGACAGCTCCGACTTTGTTCTTTATGCCCACCCTGAATTGGCGGAGATGCCTTTTGTGGAAGGCAAATTGATGGAGAAATGGCGCTTGACCCTCCCCTTGACCAACCAAATCCAATGGCAGGACTCCCTGCGGTGGCCGAGTTTGGAGGATTATCGGCTCAACATGGCCACAGAGCCTCAGAAGTACGCTGTGCTTGCGCATGACGCGTTGCTCGATGCAGGATTGCGCCGACATCCTTGGTTGAATGTGATGCCCTGGGCACAGCCCATGGTGTGGGAGGCTTCGGAAGCCACCGGAGCCTGGTTCAACGTGTCGTGGTCACTCCATCGATTTGACGAACTCCAATGGATGCCGCTGGACTCATGTGGGCCCGTGGCGCCCTTCGTGCCCCGAATGTTCTACACTGAAGGAGACACGTTGATTCCGGTGCCGGAGAAATACCAACATTTGTTCCCCGAGGAGTACCCTGACGCCTTGGCGCCGAACAAGCACCCATGAATCCAGCCCAACTTCAATCGCTCACCGCAGATTTTCAAGCCCTTCAAGACCGCATTGTCGAAGGCATTGAAGCCGTGGAAGCTCAGCATGGGGGGGCGACTTTTGTGGAGGATGCCTGGGAACGTCCAGGAGGCGGAGGAGGACGAACGCGCGTGCTGACGGCCGGAAAGGTGTGGGAGCGCGGAGGCGTCAACTTCAGTCAGGTGGAAGGAGAGGCCTCTCCAGCCTTGAAAGCCCAAATGAACACCGAAGCCGATCGGTTTTGGGCGGCAGGGGTGAGCTTGGTGTTGCACCCCAACAATCCTCACGTGCCCATCGTCCACATGAATGTGCGCCACTTCGCGTTGAGCGATGGCACGAGTTGGTTTGGCGGCGGCATCGACATGACGCCACACTACGTCAATCCGGAAGAAGCCACCCAATTCCACCACGTGTTGAAGGAAGCCTGCGACGCCCACGCGTGTGCGGACTATGCGCGCTTCAAAGACTGGGCGGACGATTATTTTTTTGTGCCGCACCGCGGCGAAACGCGCGGGGTGGGGGGCATCTTTTTCGATCACCTTGGCCGAGAGGGGGCGACGGAGTCGCAATGGCAGGCGCATAAGGACTTTGTGTTCGAGGTGGGCAACGCCTTTTTGCCTGCATATCTGCCGCTCGTTGATGAGAACGTCGCCAAGACCTTCACGCCGCAGGAACGCGAGTGGCAGTTGCACCGTCGCGGCCGCTATGTGGAATTCAACCTGGTTTGGGATCGGGGCACGCGGTTTGGCCTGGTGTCCAACGGCAGGACAGAAAGCATCTTGATGAGCTTGCCACCTGAGGTCAAGTGGACCTACGATTACGACGCGGGCCCCAAGGAGCGGGAAACGCTGGGATGGCTCAAGAAAGGCATTGATTGGGCGGGCACGCCCTCGCAGTCGTAAGCGACTGCGCCTCGGTCAGGCTGGAATCAGATGCGGTTGTCGATGAGGTCAACGCCCGGGTGCTTGTCCACGGGGAAGGTGAACATGCCTGGAACGACTTCAAGGCTCGTGGAGAAGGTCTTGACCGTGTAGGTCACGTCGCTGCCTTCGCGGCCCTTCATGACGATTTGGACCACTTCGAGGGCCTTGTCGTCCAGAAAGAGTTGCAAGGTGTGAAAGGGCTTCTCTGTGCCTGCGTAGAGGTTGATGTGGGCGCAATCACGGCCGGCCACCTCCGCCCGGCCCATCCACTCGCGACGGAAGTCGTCTTCCCAGATGGTGAAAATCTTGGAGGGGTCCATGCCTTCCTCCTTCATCGTCTCGGTGTCGTCGATGTAGCACTCGTTCATCTCGGGCTCAAACGTCCACACCGTTTCGCCGTCGCAGTAGATGATGTAGTCTCCGAGGTTGAGGTGAAAGCGTTCGCCTTCGATTTGGACGGTTCCGTCCTGCGTGAGTTCAAAGTCGTTCTTGAGGTCCACCAAGGTGCTGGTGTAGGCAATTTCGTAGGCCTTGTAGGTTTGGGCTTTGTCGCTCAGCTTGGTGAGCAAGGCATCCGGATCCTGCGCGAGGGTGGGGGAGGAGAAAAACAGGGTGGCTGCGAGGGCCAAAAAGAAGGACGTGGTCTGACGCATGATGCAAACTTACTCGGTTGTTGCCGAGCTTGATTGCAACAACTGTTCCAAACTTGCTTCGTCAGGCACCAAAACCTTGCGGGCCTTGCTTCCTTCAAAGGGGCCGATGATGCCGGCGGTCTCCAATTGGTCGATCAGGCGGCCTGCGCGGTTGTAGCCGAGCTTGAGTTTGCGCTGGAGCAATGAAGTGGAGCCTTGCTGGTGCATGACCAACACCCGGGCCGCATCCTCAAACATGGGGTCGCGGTCGTCGGCGTCCATGCTTCCGCTGGTCTCGCTGGCCTCGGCCGGCGGTGGGGGCAGCTCGTACGGGGTGGGATAGCCCTGCTGAGAGCCAATGAACTCACAGATATCCTCGACCTCGGGGGTGTCCACAAAGCCGCACTGCAAACGAATCAAGTCGTTGCCGGTGCTCATCAGCAAGTCACCGCGACCGATGAGTTGGTCGGCGCCACCCGCGTCGAGGATGGTGCGGGAGTCGATCTTGGACGTCACGCGGAAGGCCACACGGGCGGGGAAGTTCGCCTTGATGGTGCCCGTGATGATGTTCACCGATGGACGCTGCGTGGCAATGATGAGGTGAATGCCAATCGCACGGGCGAGTTGGGCCAAACGCGCAATGGGCGTTTCCACTTCCTTGCCCGCCGTCATGATCAAATCCGCGAATTCGTCCACCACGAGCACGATGTAGGGCATGTAGTGGTGTCCGAGGCGGTGAAGGTCCTTGCCGTTGTCGGGGTGGCCGTCTGCGAGTCCAGGAATGATCTTGCGCTTGCTGAATTTGGCATTGTACTCCTTCAAGTTGCGGCACTGCGCGTGCTTGAGGAGTTCGTAGCGCTGGTCCATCTCCACGCACAGGCTGTTCAGCGTGCTTACGACTTTGGAGGTGTCGGTGATGATGGCGTCTTCGCTGTCCGGCAGCTGCGCGAGGTAGTGGCGGACGATCTTGTTGTACAGCGTCAGTTCCACCTTCTTGGGGTCCACCAGGACAAACTTCAACTGCGACGGATGCCGGCGGTACAGCATGCTCACAAGCATGGCGTTCAAGCCGACCGACTTTCCCTGTCCTGTGGCACCGGCCATGAGCAGGTGAGGCATCTTGGCCATGTCGAAGACGTAGGTCTCGTTGCTGATGGTCTTGCCCAAGGCGATGGGCAGGGCCGCATCGGAGTTCTGGAACTTGTCGCTGGCAATCAGCGTGCGCATGCTCACCACGTCGGGGTTGGAGTTGGGCACCTCGATGCCAATCGTTCCTTTGCCTGGAATCGGTGCGATGATGCGAATGCCCAAGGCGGCCAGGCTCAAGGCAATGTCGTCCTCGAGGTTTTTGATTTTGCTGATGCGAATGCCAGGCGCGGGCACAATCTCGTAGAGGGTGACGGTGGGGCCGACCTCCGCGGTGATCTTGCTGACCTCGATTTTGAAGTTCGCGAGCGTGCGCAGAATGTTCTCCTTGTTTTGCTGGAGCTCTTCGTCGGTCACGCGGTTGGCACCGTCGCCGTGATCCACCAGTTTGTCCACGTTGGGCAATTGGAACCGGCCCAAATCGAGTGTGGGGTCGTATTCGTCGCCAAACTCCTCCACCAAATCCTTCAACTGTTCTTCACTCAAGGTCTCTTCTTCTTGGACCTCCTTCACCTCAAATTCCACATCCTCCTCTGAGGGTGCCGCATCGTTTTCGGGGGCTGCCTTTTCCTCGGCTTGGGGCTGCTGAACTTCGAGCGGCAAGTCCTCCACGGCCGCGGCGGGCTCGGCAGGCGGTGGGGTGGGGTCGAGGTCGACAACCGCTTGAGATGCCTCCGGCTCTGTGGTGGCTTCAGACTCAGGCTCAGGTTCGGCGACTGCAGCAGGATTGGCTTCCGGCTCAGGCGTGGCCACCTCGAACGGCACGTCGTCCAATTCGGCCTTGCGTGCCGATTCTTCTTCTTCCGAGGCCAAAAGCACATTCTGGATGCGTTCCTCTGCAGTGGTGGTGGCTGCTGGCGCTGGCGCGGGTGAAGTAGTCGCCGCTGCGGTTGTCGCCGTCGAGGCGGCCTTCTGCATGGCGGCCTCGTCCATGGCGTCCTCTTCCATCATGGCTTCTTCCGAGGACTGGAACCAAGACCCGGCGCGGCGGCCGAGGCGCTTCCAAAGGGCCGGGGTGTTGTAAGCGAGCATGATGCTCACCGTCAGCATCAAGGTCAATCCAGACCCTGTTGCGCCGAGAAGCTGAAGCGATTGCCCCAGCAGCCAAAGGCCGGCTGCACCTGTGATGTGGTCGTTCAACGCGCTGGTGGCGGGCAAGGTGGGGTCCACGGTGGTGTGGGTCAAGAACGCCAAAGCCCACGGGAGGAACATGGCAAGGAAGGCCGTGAGCCGAAAGGTTTTGGCGAGTGGCAAAAAGGCGCGGTAGGTCAACCATCGGAGACCCAGCAAGCCCAGCAAGAACGGCACGCCCAACGCACCGATGCCCAAGCCTTGTCGGGCGAGGAAGTACCCCACGTGGGCGCCAAGGCTCCCCAAAATGTTGTGGTAAGCCTCGAGTTCGTCTGTGAGTCCCGCGTTTTGGATGATGCGAATGTCCACAGCCCCTGTGAAGAGGGAGGAGATCACAGAGAGGGTGAAAATCAAGGACAGGCCGAGGGCGAAAAGGCCGGCCACGGACCGCGTGCGTTCGTCGGCCCACGTCTCCTGCACCTGTGTCACGAAAGCAAAGTTGAAGCGGGGCGTGTCCTTGGGTGCGCTTTTTTTGCGCTTGGATTGGGACGCTTTGCCCTTTTTGGGCGCCTCTTGATCTTTGAGAAGGATGTTCTTAGCCATGGATTCTACGAATCTAAACGCCCGTCAAACGTGGGAATTGTGGCCCTCAAATGCTTCTTCACTCAAAGGTGTGAAAAAGGGCGTTGCGCTGAACCACCGAATTCGCTATCTTTGCCCTCCCAATTCTTGAAACCATGGCGAAGAAAGGCAACCGCGTACAAGTGATTTTGGAATGCACTGAGCACAAAGACTCAGGCCAGCCAGGCACGTCTCGCTACGTCACTACGAAGAACCGCAAGAACACTCCAGACCGCATGGAGATCAAAAAGTTCAACCCTGTGCTTCGCCGTTACACGGTGCACAAGGAGATTAAGTAATTTGACCTAAACCTCTGATAATTAGAAAGCATGGCTAAGAAGACAGTGGCATCGTTGCAGACCGGAGGAGGTCGCCAGCACACAAAAGTGATCAAGATGGTGCGCAGCCCCAAGTCGGGTTCGTACATGTTCAAGGAAGAGGTGGTGCACAACGACGACGTGAAGGCTTGGTTCGCCAAGAACTGATCGCGGACTCACCTCAATACGCATTACGGATGGGCTGGTTTCCTCGTGAATCCGGCCCATTTTTTCGTCAAACCAACCCACAATCCAGCGCCTGATGGGATTTTTCAAGCGGCTTTTTGGCCAAGAGAAGAAAGAATCGCTCGACCAAGGCTTGGCCAAGTCCAAGCAGTCGGTCATGGAGCGCATCTCCAAGGTGTTCACCGGTCGTCGTCGGATTGACGAAGACTTGATGGACGACCTCGAGGAGGCTTTGATCCTGTCCGACGTGGGGGTGGACACCACAGAGTCGGTGTTGGATCGTCTGCGAAGCCGCGCCACGTGGGAAGCTTACGTGGACCAACAGGAACTCATGACCATGTTGCGCGAGGAGGTGCTGGGGTTGATCACCCGTGACGAGGGCAGCGCGATCACAGACTCTTCGGCCTACGAAGTGCCCCGTGGCAATGGCCCGCACGTGATTTTGATTGTGGGTGTCAACGGCGTGGGGAAGACCACGTCGATTGCCAAACTGGCCAACCGCTACAAGTCCCAAGGGTTGAAGGTGATGCTTGGAGCTGCAGACACGTTCCGTGCTGCGGCCGTGGACCAATTGAAGGTTTGGGGCGAGCGTGTGGGGGTGGAGGTCGTGTCTCAAGGCATGGGCGCCGATCCTGCGGCGGTGGCGTTTGACACGCTGCAAGCAGCGGTGGGTCGAGATGCGGATTTGGTCATCGTCGACACGGCGGGCCGCCTGCACAACAAAGTGAATTTGATGAACGAGCTCGGCAAGATCAAGCGTGTCATGTCCAAGGTGGTTCCTGAGGCGCCGCACGAGGTGTGGCTGGTGCTGGACGGGTCCACAGGCCAAAACGCGCTCGAACAAGCCAAGCGCTTCACCGAGGTCACCGACGTGACCGGCCTCGTTCTCACCAAGCTCGACGGCACGGCCAAAGGCGGTGTGGTGCTGGCCATTTCAGACCAGCTCAAAGTTCCCGTGCGTTTTGTGGGCGTGGGAGAGAAGATGGAGGACCTGCAGGAGTTCCATCCCATGGAATTTGTCGACAGCTTGCTTCCCGAATCCCTTGACGCATGAGAGCACGTTCCTACAAGCCCCGCAAAGTCAATGTGGTCACCCTTGGGTGCGCCAAGAACATCTTCGACAGCGAAGTCATGATGGCGCAGTTGCGCGCCAACGATTTTGAGGTGGAGCACGAGGCCAAACAAGACGACAGCGGCATCGTCATCGTCAACACCTGCGGATTCATTGAAGCGGCCAAGCAGGAGAGCATCGACACCATTTTCCGGTTCGCCCAGGCCAAGGCCGAAGGTCAGCTCGAGCGCGTGTACGTGACGGGATGTCTCTCGGAGCGTTACAAGGAAGAGCTCGCAGACGGCATCCCAGAGGTGGACGATTGGTTTGGGACCCGGGATCTCCCTCGTTTGCTGAAGACCTTGCGTGCGGATTACAAAAAGGAGCTGGTCGGCGAGCGTCTGCTCACCACGCCAGCCCACTATGCCTACCTCAAGATTGCCGAAGGATGCGATCGTCCTTGTGCGTTCTGCGCGATTCCCCTGATGCGCGGCAAGCACCGCTCCACCCCCATGGAGGACCTCGTGGCTCAGGCCAAGGGGCTCGCCAAGCAAGGCGTTTCGGAAATCATCCTCATCGCCCAGGATTTGACGTACTACGGCCTCGACCTCTACCGCGAGCGAAAGCTGGCCGAGTTGGTACGCCGTCTGAGCGACGTGGAGGGCATCGAGTGGATTCGTTTGCACTACGCCTTCCCCAGTGGCTTTCCGATGGATGTGCTTGACGTGATGGCCGAGCGCAGCAACGTGTGCAATTACCTCGACATGCCTTTGCAGCATGGGACTGACGAGATGCTTAAGGCCATGCGCCGCGGCATCACCGAGGCCAAAACCGACGCCCTCATCGACACCATTCGCCAGCGCGTGCCCGACATTGCCATCCGAACGACCCTCATCTGCGGATTTCCAGGAGAGACAGAGGCGCACTTCGAACATTTGCAGGGTTGGGTGGAGCGCATGCGGTTCGATCGTTTGGGTTGTTTCACCTACAGCCATGAAGAAAACACCCACGCGTACACGATGAACGACGACGTTCCTGAAGAGGTGAAGCGCGCTCGGGTGGAGAAAATCATGGACATCCAGGCGGGCATCAGCGAGGAACTCAATGTGGCCCGCATCGGCAGTGTGGAGCGCGTGTTGATCGACCGCCACGAAGATGGATTGTGGGTGGGGCGGACACAGTACGACAGCCCGGATGTGGACAACGAGGTGCGCATTGCGCACGACGGCCACCTTCGGGTGGGCGACTTCGTGACGGCCAAGATCACGGGCGCGTCGTCGTTTGATTTGGACGCCACGTTGTTGGATTGACCTTGTTCAGATGAGTTCAGCGCAGACGTATCCCGTGATGGAACGCTTTCCGACCCTTCAAGGGGAGGGGGCTTGGACGGGACATGCCTCTTGGTTCATTCGGTTGGGCGGCTGTGACGTGGGGTGCGCTTGGTGTGACGTCAAGGAAAGTTGGCCTGCGGAGGCCCATCCGCGCGTGGATGTGGGGACGTTGGTCCAAGAGGCTGTCGATTCAGGACTGCCGCGGGTGGTTGTGACGGGGGGAGAGCCTGCAATGCACGATTTGGGCCCCTTGACCGATGGACTGCGTAAGGCGGGGTTGGTCAGCCACATTGAAACCAGCGGCACCCATCCGGTCAGTGGCGTTTGGGATTGGGTGACGTTGAGCCCCAAAAAATTCAAGCCATGCTTGGATGCTTGGTATCAAGAGGCGGATGAGCTGAAGGTGGTGGTCGTCAACAGCCACGATCTGACGTGGGCGGAGGAGCACGCAGCCAAGCTCGTTCCCGGCACGGCACAGTTCCTTCAGCCTGAGTGGGACCGAAGAGAGGAAGTGATGGCACGGGTGCTTGCCCGCATCCAAGAGGCCCCACAATGGAGGCTCTCTTTGCAGACCCACAAATTCATTGGCCTTCCTTGAAGGACAGGCTGAGTTTGTTGGTTTTGGGGGTGGCTTGGCAACACAGCACCCAACCCTTCTTCTTTTCTTCCGATGTGAGTGCAAAGTCTTGGATTACTGACACATCTCCTTCTTTGATTGAAGCTCTGCATGAACCGCATACCCCGCCCCGGCACGCCTGAGGTGCGGCCAACCCATGGTTGGAGATGGCCTCCATCAAAGACTCCTCGTTGGGGTGGTAGGTGAAGTGGATGGTCTTTCCGTCGTACTCTGCAGACACCTCGCACTCGGGGATGAAGGGAGCGTCCAGGTGGGGCGGGTGATGGAAATCCTCGAAGCGAATGTTTTTGGAGGGAAAGCCCGCCAAGTCCAAACCACGGAGGACATCTTCCTTCATCTTCGCAGGACCCGACAGCAGAACTTTCTTCGGCAACTCGGTGGTCACTGCATTGCAGAACACCATGGCTTTGCTCGCCGTGATGCGACCATTGTAGAGCTCGTCATCCATGCCTCCTTCGCTCAAGATGTGGCGAACCGTCACCCTGGGGTGACCTGCCCACGTCTCGAGTTCTTCGCGCAGAAGAATGTCGTTCAGGCTGGAGTTGCTGTAAAACAGACTGACTTCGTGGTGGAGTGGGCTGTTCATCACGTGTTGAAGCACGCTGAAGAGGGGGGTGATGCCTGTTCCGCCCGCGAACATCACGAAGTGTGTCGCTTCCTCCATCCACGATTCAGGGAAGAACCTGCTTTGGGGAGGGTAGGCCATCAATTGCATTCCTGGTGAGAATTCCCTGTTGATGAACGCGCTGCCCACCGAGCCACCTGTTTCCTTCACAATCACTTGGGGCAGGGGGTCTTGCGGTCCTTGCACAAGGCTGTAGGAACGGTGAAGCACAGGATCCCCGCAGGGAAGGCAAAAGGTCAAAAAACCACCTGGAGTGTGCCCCCACAAATGCGCGTTCTCGCCCGGGTCGAGCGTAAGTCGAACGGCTTTCGGATTCAAACGCTCTACGCGCTGAACTGTGATTTTCGTCGGGGTCCCCATGGTTGAACTAACGATGGAACAAACATGCGTGAATGCGGTTCACACCGGGGCCTTCAGGAGCGTTGAGACGCGCATCAAGGGGCCTGAGAGGGGTTTGGGTTAGGGTTCGTCAGAAACCCCAAACGGCGTGAGCACCGGCGGTGAGATCCGATGCCGATCCATGAACTCTGCCTTTGACATCAAAGGAATGTCAGGCGCAGGTTGGAACGTGTTGTCCAGCATGCCTCCCGGCGCAAACAAGGCAGGGTCGATTTCCTCAAACGCCACCACGCGAACGTGATACACGCAGTCCTCGCCACAAGGCACTTTGCTTTCTTGCGATGGCAAAGGGGGGAAGGGCGGAGGCAGCACGAGCTTGCCTTCTGAATTCCGCTCGGCCCGAGGCAATGGCTTGGAGGCCTCAAACACCAGCCCCACGCGTTCCCCGTTCCAAGGAAACACCTTGACAACGGTTTGGCCGAGGAAATAGGTTTCGAGGCTTTCAGCGTCTTCCTCGGTGTTCTCGGGCCACTCGGTGATTTTGAGGCGGTCGCCGTCCGCATAGATCTCGGTGCGCCCTGCGAAATATCCATGCCGTGTGTCTGGCCAACCATCCAGCAACCACGTCCCTGCTTGCGCGATGCCAAGTTGGGCGCTGCAGGCGAGTGCCAAGCCAAAGGTGAGTCGCGTCCAGGTTGTCATGCGGTCAAACGTTCAACAACGATGCCAAAGCCGCTTCCACTTTTTCCGCACTGGGCAGCACGGCGGCTTCGAGATGTTCGTTCAAGGGGATGGCGGGCAGATCCATGCTGCCCACGACTTCGGGGGCGGCATCGAGGTCTCGGAAGCACCTGGTTGCAATGTGGCCGGCCAGCGCCTGCGCAAAGCTGTGGGCCACCGGCTCCTCGGTCAGCACCAAGCATCGGTTGGTCCGAGCGATGCTGGCCTCAATGGCGTCGTAGTCCACGGGTTGAATGGTGCGGAGATCGAGCAGCTCGATGCGGCCAGGAAAGGCCTCCGCCGCTTCTTGTGCCCAGTGAACGCCACGGCCATACGTGACAATGGTCACAGTGCTTTCATGGTCGAGTTTGGCGTCGTCGGCGGCCATCACGATGCGCGCTTTTCCCAGTGGAACGCGATAGTCACGGTCGGGTTCGATGACCTTGGCCGATTCGGTGCCCGGAATTTTGGACCAGTAAAGCCCTTTGTGCTCCAACATCACCACCGGATTGGGGTCTTCGAAGGCGGCCTTGAGCAGCCCCTTGAGGTCGGCTCCGTTGGAGGGGTAGGCGACTTTGACGCCTCGGATGTTGGCGAGGACCGTTTCGATGCTCGAACTGTGATACGGTCCGCCGCTGCCATACGCGCCGATGGGCACCCGAATCAAGCTGTGCACCGGCCATTGGCCGTTGCTGAGCATGTAGCTCCGGCTGAGTTCGGTGAAGAGCTGGTTGAGCCCCGGCCAGAGGTAGTCCGCGAATTGGACTTCCACGATGGGCTTGCATCCCGTGGCGCTCATGCCCACGGTCGAGCCGATGATGAAGGCCTCCTGGATCGGGGTGTTGAAGACGCGGTGGTCGCCGAATTTTTGGCCCAGGGTGGCGGCCTCACGGAACACACCTCCCAGCCTCGCACCGACGTCCTGGCCGTAGAGCAATGCTTCGGGATGGTCCTCCATGATTTCTTGCATGGCGTGCAATGCGCAGTCCACCATGAGCGTCATTTCCCCGTCGTGGGCGTGGCGTTCGCCGCGCTCCTCGGTGACCGCGGCTGGAGCGTAGCGGTGGGGAAGAAGGTCCTCGGTCCGGGGCTCCTCAGCCGCTTGTGCGGCGTCGAAGGCCTCTTGAACGGCAGCTTCGATCTCGGCATTGAGCAAGTCGAGCTCGGCTTGGTCCATGCCTGATGCACGCACAGCGGCTTCCAGCTTGGGAAGGGGGTCCCGCTTTGCGGCCTCTTCCAGGTCGTCGCGGTAAAATTCCCGGCGCACTCCACTGGTGTGGTGGCCCAGGAGGGGCACACTGGCGTGCACCATGAAGGGGCGTTGTTCCTCGCGCGCCGTGCCGATGGCGTGTTCCATGGCTTTGCGGCAGGCGTCCCAGTCTGTGCCGTCCACAGAGAGCACTTCAATGCCGGGGAAGGCCTTGGCAAACGTGGTGGCGTCGCCAAAGCGCACCTCCGAACTGTGCGCGCTGATGTCCCACTCGTTGTCCTGCACAAGCCAAACCATCGGCAGCTGCCGCAACGCCGTCATGTGAAACGCCTCGGCCACTTCGCCTTCCGTCATGGCGGCGTCCCCAATGCTGCAAAGCGAAATCCCCTTTGAGGACTCCACGGCCTTGACACCTGCGGCCTTGCCGTCTCGGACGGCATGGGATTCGAGCTCCATTTGGCCGAGGTACTGGAGCCCCATCGCACAGCCGGTCGCGGGGATGGCTTGCATCCCAGTCGCGGAGCTTTGGTGCGGGATCTTGGGTTGACCGGGACGGTTCAGGCTCGGGTGGCTGTAGTAGGTCCGCCCGCCGGAGAAGGGGTCGTCTTTTTTGGCAAAAAGCTGAAGCATGAGCTCCTTGGGGGTCATGCCCATGGACAGCAGGAGGCTGTCGTCGCGGTAGTAGCAGCTCACGTAATCTTGCGGTTGCAAGAGGTGTCCTGCAGCGATTTGAATGACTTCGTGTCCGCGCGAGCAGGCGTGGACGTATTTGGCGGTCAGCCGAGCGTGCTCTTCGTAAAGGTCGGACATGGCGCGCGCAGTGCGGGCGGTTCTGTAGGCCTCGAGCAGCCCTGTGGATGCGGTCGATTTCGCAGGTTGGGGCATAGCCCAAAGATAGGCGCACCCCGTCCCACTTCCTGCCGCGGCCGCCCTACCTTCGTGACGTGGCGCTTCAATTCGAGAAATGGGAAGGGACGGGCAACGACTTTGTCCTTGTCGATGGTCGGCAGGAAGGGCGATTGCCCTCCGACTGGTCCGACGCAGAGGTGGTCGCGCTGTGCGACCGCAGGCGCGGCGTGGGGTCGGACGGCGTGGTGGTGGTGACGCCCAGCAATGAGGGCATCTTGCACGTCGATTTTCGCAATCCCGACGGCAGTCGTTCCTTTTGCGGCAATGGCACCCGAAGTGCGGTGGCGTGGGCTCATGGCGAAGGCGTGTTCACGGCGGACATCCGCGTGGAGGCCGTCGACGGCGCGCACACTGGAGTCCTTCGCACCGACGGCACGCCGGGAATCTCCCTCATTGTGGACGCCGTGCCCAGCGTCAAGTTGCCCTTGATGCCACAGGCCTTTCACGCCGCCTTTCTCGACACGGGGTCGCCCCACCACGTGGAGTGGGTGGATTCAGCTTCTGTCCTTGAAGGGCTGGATTTGGCTCACGCGGCTTCGCCGGCGCGCCATCACCGAGATTACAGCCCAGGCGGGTGCAATGTCAATGCGGTTGCTGCCGTCGAGAGAGGCTTGCACATTCGGACGTTTGAGCGCGGCGTGGAAGCAGAGACCTTGAGTTGTGGGACGGGTGTGGTGGCCGCAGCATTGGCGGACATGGCGCGCGTAGATGTGCCTGAGGGCCGACACGTGCGAAGCGTGAGGGCGCGAGGGGGCCTTCTTGAGGTCGAGGCCCTGCGCCGGCCGGAGGGCTCGTTTCAAGACGTGTGGCTTTTCGGTGCGGCGAGACGGGTGTTTAGAGGCACCTGGGCGTGGGCCTTGGTGTTCTTGGCGCTGTGGAGCGATTCAGCGATGGCAGGAGACCTCGCCGACCAGTTGACGGAGTCGGCCCAAGTGTCGGTCTTGACGGCCAGCCCGGGTGCGGATTTGTACGCGGCCTTTGGGCACACGGCCATCCGGGTCTTTGATCCTGAAGTCCGCCTAGACTACGTTTTCAACTACGGCACCTTTGTGGTCGACGACGGGTTTTACGTGCGCTTTGTGAAAGGACGCATGGATTACCGGCTTGGCGTCGAGCGCTACGGTCGGTTCCAAAACCTGTACCTGCGTCAGGGTCGGGCCTTGCACGAGCATGTGCTGAATTTGGCCCCTGAGGACGTCAAGGCGATGGCCGAATACCTCGAGTGGAACGCACAGCCAGAGAATGCGACGTATGCGTATGACTTCTTCCGAGACAACTGCGCCACCAAGGTGATCGCGGTGTTGGAGGAGGTGTATGGCGACCGGTACGATGCAGGGTGCACGCCGACGGACAGCACCTACTTGGAGGCGCTGAGGCCCTACACCGCGGGCAATCCGTGGTCGGCTTGGGGCATGGAATTGATTCTGGGTGCTGAAGCGTCGACGGCCATGCCTGCCTGTGGCCATGCGTTTTTGCCTGACGTGCTTGCCCACCAAATGAAGTCGATGACGCTCGATGGCCAACCTCTGGCGTTTGACCGGGAGGTGGTGTATCCCCATCAAGGGGCCTGGCATGCGGGGTTGCTGGAGGGTGATCCCGGCCGTCAGACGCCGGTGGCATTGATGTGGGCTTGGGCGTTGTTCATGGCCTTGAATTGGCGGTGGACCGCCCACGGCGCGGCGTGGAAGGCATGGGGCCGTCGCGCAGCCGTGGCGGCGACGTCGGTGGTGGCCTCTGCCATGGCGCTGCTGTTTGTGTTGATGGCCATGGTCACTGACCACAACGACACGTGGTGGAATGCGGATTTGGTCTGGGCGCTTGGCGGCTGGGGTGCATTGACAGCGCTTGTGTGCCGCAAGCGCGTGACGAAAAACTTCACGCGGGCACGTCAGGTGGCGGTCGTCTGGACAGTCTTGGCCCTGGCCTCGGTGCTCGTGGTGCCAGCCATGAGATCTGGATTGTCGTGGGGTGAGGCGACGGTGTGGGCGAGTGTGGGTGCGTGTTTGTCTGTGGTGTTTGCGGTGTGGACATCCCTTGAGGAGTCGGTGTGACGAGCGCGCGTCAGCGATGTATCTTGCAGGAGCAATCCGCCCAAAGATTCACATGAGAACACCTCTGATTTTGAGTGCATTGGCAGCCCTTCTGTGGGGAGGGTGTGCCAACCCCGTGTCGTGGGAAAACGACATCCACATCCCCGTCTTGGACGATCGGGTCACGTGGGCAGATGTCGTGCCCGACTCGCTTTACGAGTTTGGCGTTGATGGTGGGCCTGCGCACTTTGTGTTGGTCGATACGTTGGACGGTTGGGATTGGACGGCTTGGTCGCAGTTGCCCGACACGACCCTGTCCCTTCGCTATGACGGGGAAGGGGTGTTGGAAAACGGCGTGCCCGTGCAGGAAGGCATCCCTGTGGCCTTGACTGACAATGAGCTGCCTGTGGTTGAGATTGAGCTGAGCCAACCAGAGGGTTTGGAACTGACCGAGGCCCAAATGTCCGGAGGCGCCATCCAACTCGAGGTGAAGCACAGCCTTCAGTGTGAGGTCAATGTGTTGTTCACCTTCCCGGGCGTTCAGATTGACGGGGCTTCCATGGAAATTGGCATGCCTCTGCCGCCTGCCACGGAGTCGGTGGCGGGGTCGTCCTCAAGTGTGGTCGACCTGACTGGTGCCCAATTCGATTTCACCCAAGTGGGTGGGTTTGACTCCAATGCCCTTGAAGTCCAGGTCTTGGCCGTGGCGGGTGAGGTGACCGCGTCCAATGGCGTTTATTTTGTGAGCGAAACGGACAGCATCGTCATGAATTTGACCTTTCAGTCCCTGGAGATTGAAACGCTTTCAGGGTACTTCGGTCAGTTGACAGAATCCGCCTCTGCAGACGTTGCGCTTCTCGACACGGTGCCGTTGCCGGAGCCGTCCATCGATTTGGAGGGCACAACCGCCAGCCTGCACGTCACCAACACCATCGGGGCGGACCTGCGGTTGTTCATCGACACGCTGCAGTTCGACGACAACTTGGTGGAAGGCGACCTCATCGCGGGTCATGACATCCCGCGGGCGGTGTGGGTGAACGACGCGCCGGTGCCGAGCGAGTGGTCGCTGGATTTGGGAAGTCCTGGTTCGACATTCCTTGACGAGCTGGAAGCCTTTCCCCGCAGCTTGCACGTGGCAGGACGCATGCAGTTGAACCCCATCAACACGTCAGAATTCCTGATGGATCGCTTGGATGTGGCGTATCCGCCGACGTTCTGGTATGAACTTCGGGTTCCGTTGAAATTGGGCGTCAATGGCCTCGTGTTGCGCGACTCCTTTGCCCTTGAAGGTGTGGACGACGTGCCCAACTTCGATGGATTTTTGCACCTCGATTTCAGCAATACTTTCCCCGTGGAGGTCACGGGAACCGTGGCGTTCGATCGGTTGGATGGCGTGTTCTACCGCGACACGTTGGTGTTGCCTGCGGGCAGTGTGCCTCAGGAATTGACAGGAGAAGGCACGTTGAGCATTCCGGTCAATGCAGAGATGCTGATGCCTGGTGGCGACGTGGAGGTGGAGTTGAGGGTCAACACGTTTGGGTCTCAACCTTTCACGGGACACGAACAAGTGCGGTTGCAAGGCCGCTTGGAAGGAACCCAATTGATTGAAGTCGAATGAAAGCGCTCAAGCACATCCTCATCTGGACAGGGCTCCTCGTGGTGAATTCCGCTTCAGCGCAGGACTTCGTGGCCGACCTCACCCCACCTGTGGAGCGGGGCGCGGCGTCGTTCGAAATGTGGGCCAACCAGCGGACGAATGCCTTCAACTCAGGATTTTTGCACACGGCGCAGCAGGGGGGATTCCTGACGCGGGAATTTTTGCAGGACATGCTCGACGACCACCCTTTGCTTGGCGGCATGGGAGGGCAAGTTGGATGGTCCAAGCGGTTCAGCACACGTCCTCTCGGTGACGGGCCTTGGGCCTTGACAGGGGCGTTGGGCAGTGAAGTGTTCGTGAGTACCCTTTGGCGACGCGAGCTTCTCGAGTTGGGTCTCATCGGCAACGCCGACCACATGGGGCGGGTGGACGTGTTCAACGGAACGGGCATGCGCATCGGGGCTTTCAACCGGTTCTCGCTCGGCATGGAGCACAAAGACACCCGCCAGCGCATCGAGCTGTCGCTTGTCCAACGTGTCGCCGGTGTGGAATGGGGCATCCCCAATGGGTCGTTTTGGGTTTCTGAAGGGGCAGATTCCATGGAGGTCAACATGCAAGCCT
>CBFHRO010000021.1:0-32400 GCA_965658245.1 uncultured Flavobacteriales bacterium | reverse complement strand
CATGGCAAGGGCAAACTGACCGCCCGCGAGCGTCTTCAGCTCTTGCTGGACCCTGGCACGTTCCAGGAGATGGGGCAGTTGGTGACGCACCGGTCGACGAATTTTGGGCTGGACAAGCAGAAATTCCTCGGCGACGGCGTGGTGACGGGCTACGGCAAAGTCAACGGCCGCCTCGTCTACGTGTTCTCGCAAGACTTCACTGTGCTCGGAGGTTCCTTGGCCGAGGCGCACGCCCAAAAGATTTGCAAGATCATGGACATGGCGCTCGAAAATGGCGCGCCAGTCATCGGCCTCAACGACAGCGGAGGTGCACGTATCCAAGAGGGTGTGGTCAGCCTTGGCGGCTACGCGGACATCTTCCACCGCAACGTGAAAGCCAGTGGCGTGGTGCCGCAGCTGTCGCTCATCCTTGGGCCTTGCGCCGGGGGAGCGGTGTATTCGCCGGCACTCACCGACTTCATTTTCATGGCGGAAGGCACGTCTTACATGTTTGTGACTGGCCCCAACGTGGTGAAGACGGTGACGCACGAAGAGGTGACGTCTGAAGAACTCGGGGGGGCGAGCACCCACGCGAGCAAGTCGGGGGTGACCCACTTCACGGCGGCCAACGAAGCGCTTGTCATCGAGCACGCGAAAAAGGTCCTGTCGTTCTTGCCCCAAAACTGCGAGGAAGACCCCGCCCGTTTGGTCTACAAGGGCGGCGACGAGTCCCGCCCCAAGCTCGACAGCCTGGTGCCGGAAAGCGCGCAGCAGCCCTACGACATCCGGGATGCGGTGAGCGAAATCCTCGACGCCGATTCGTTCCTCGAAGTGCAGCCGGACTTTGCGGAAAACATCGTGGTGGGCTTTGGCCGACTTGCAGGGCGCAGCGTGGGGGTGGTGGCCAACCAGCCCGCGTTCCTCGCCGGTGTGTTGGACAACGACGCCTCCACCAAGGCCGCGCGATTTGTGCGCACGTGCGACGCCTTCAACGTGCCGCTGCTCGTCCTGGAGGACGTCCCAGGATTCTTGCCGGGCACGGACCAGGAGTGGAATGGCATCATCACCAATGGCGCGAAGCTTTTGTATGCGTTCAGCGAAGCCACAGTGCCCCGCATCACAGTCATCACGCGGAAAGCCTACGGTGGCGCCTACGACGTGATGAATTCACGTCACATCGGGGCCGACCTGGTGTTGGCGTGGCCCACGGCGGAGATTGCGGTGATGGGCGCCAAGGGCGCGGCCGAGATCATCTTCCGCAAGGAGATTGCGACGGCCGACGATCCCGCGGCCAAGCTCGCGGAAAAGGAAGCGGAATACGCAGAGTTGTTTGCCCACCCGTACAACGCCGCCAGCCGCGGGTACGTGGACGAAGTCATCCACCCCCGCGACACCCGGGAGAAGCTCATCCAAGCTTACCAAATGCTGGAGAACAAGGCGGTCAAAATGCCGCGCAAGAAGCACAGCAACATTCCATTGTGACATCCACCCAGACGGGATGGACACAAAAAAACCCCTCTGCAACGAGGGGTTTTTTGCGGAATCACATTTGATTCTACGTCATTTCACGCGCTTGATCGAGCACCCCACAGCCTTGGTTTCTGAGGTCTTGATTTTTTTGGCCTCGGCCATACGCGTCATGGCCATCTCGAGGTAACGCTCCTTCACCTCTGCGGCGCGGTTGACGTTGTCGTCGATGGACCCGCGGTAGGCGAGCTCGAGCTTGCTGTTGTACAGGTACACGTGCGGCGTCGTTCGAGCGCCACAGGCGTTGGCCAATTTTGATCCTTCGTCCACGAGGTAAGGCATGGTGTAGCCCGCTTCTTTGGCGTGGTTTTTCATTTCAGTGAAGCTGTCGTCCCCATCGCGTTTGGCTTCGTTGGAGTTGACGAGAACCATACCAATGTTGAGGGATTCCGCCAATTCGGCAAGGCCATTGTAGCGGCCTTCCCAACCTTCCGTTTTGGCTCCATTGCCAACCACAAAGGGGCAGGTGTTGCAAGAGAAAATGACCAAAAGCCCGTTGTCCCCTTTCAAATCAAGCAGGGTGTTGGCCTGGCCATCGATGCCCATCATGGGCGCCGTGATCATGGGGGCTTTTTCGCCGATGGCTTGCTCTTGGGCGAGGGCTGGGGCTGCGACCAACATGGCCGTGGCAGCGAGAGAGAGGAAAAAGGATTTCATGGGTGCATGTTTGGGTTCAAGTTAAATCACCATCAGGGCATCTCCGTATGCAAAGAATCGGTACTTCTCTTTGATCGCTTCTTGGTAGGCCTCCATGGTCAATTCGTGGCCTGCAAACGCGGCCGTCGTCATGAGGAGGGTGCTCTGAGGCGTCTGGAAATTGGTGATCAATGCATCGGCAATCTGGAAATCAAACTTGGGATAGATGAATTTGTTCGTCCACCCCTTGTAAGGCTTCACCGTTTGGGTGGTGCTGACGGAGGTTTCCAGTCCGCGAAGAGACGTGGTCCCGACAGCCACAATGCGCTTTTTGTTTTCGATGCCGCGGTTGACAATGCGCGCACATTCTTCATTGATGGTCAGCTCTTCGCTGTCCACTTTGTGCTTGCTCAAGTCTTCCACCTCCACTTCGCGAAAGGTGCCCAAACCGATGTGCAACGTCAAAAACGCCATGTCAATGCCCTTGATTTCAAGGCGCTTCAACAGGTTTTTCGAAAAGTGCAGTCCCGCGGTGGGCACGGCCACAGCGCCTTCTTCCGAAGCGTAGATGGTTTGAAAGCGGTCGCGGTCTTCTGGTTCAGCGTCGCGCGTCATGTAGCGGGGGAGCGGCGTTTGGCCGAGCTGGTGTACGGTTTGCATGAACTCCTCGTGCGTGCCGTTGAACAAGAAGCGCAAGGTGCGGCCGCGTGATGTCGTGTTGTCGATGACCTCGGCCACGAGCTCATCGTTCTCCCCGAAGTAGAGCTTGTTGCCGATGCGAATCTTCCGCGCAGGATCCACAAGCACGTCCCACAGCAGGCTCTCGCGGTTCAACTCACGAAGCAAAAACACTTCGATGACCGCGCCGGTCTTTTCCTTGTTGCCAAACATTTTGGCAGGGAACACGCGGGTGTTGTTTGCCACAAAAACATCGCCCTCGTCAAAAATGTCCACCACGTCCTTGAACATGCGGTGCTCGAAGGTGCCCGTCTCGCGGTTGATGATCATCAAACGGCTGTCGTCGCGGTTGTCGAGGGGGTATTGTGCCACCAATTCTTCAGGCACATCGTACCGGAATTGAGAGAGCTTCATGCGTTGCATTGCCATGGATGCAGGGGTTGAGGGGTGATGGATTCAAGGCCTCTGAAAGAGCGTTTTTCAGAGGCGCGCGAAAATAGTCAAAAACACCTTTGATGTCAAGTTTTTGGGCCCCGAAAGTCCCGCCAATTCAGGCGTTTGCGTTGTCGCGGTTCAATTGGGCCACGAGGTCCTCCACGCGCCAGGCGTGGTCCACGTGAAAGTCGCCGCTTGACACCCGCCGCAGGGCCGTCAACGTACCCCCCACACCCAAGGCATCTCCAAGGTCCCGCGCCAACGATCGGATGTACGTCCCCTTGCTGCAGTGGATGGTCACGTTCACGTCGAGCACGGGGTGGCCGTCGACTTCGGCCGGGGTCATGCCTTCCACCTCGAATACAGTCACCGTCACAGTGGAGGTGCGGAGTTGGATGTCGGCGCCTTTTCGAGCCGCATCGTAGGCCTTGACGCCTCCCACCTTCTTGGCACTGAAGAGGGGGGGGCGCTGTTCCAGCGTGCCCGTGAGGGTGGTTGTTCCAGCCTTGACATTGTCGAGGGTCAACCCCGTCACCCGGTCTGGGCTTTCGGCCCAGCGGTCCACTTCCGTTTCGGCATCCAATGAGGGCGTGTGGGCGCCGAGTCGGATGGTCGCGGTGTAGACCTTGGCTTGGGCTTGCAGGGTGTCGATGGTTTTGGTCGCCCGCCCACAACAAACCACGAGCACCCCCGTGGCCAAAGGGTCCAACGTTCCGGCGTGTCCCACCTTGATCTTCTTGGCTCCTGTAAAGCCACGCAAGGCATACCGCACCTTGTTCACCACGTCAAATGACGTCCACGTGAGCGGCTTGTCAATCACCATCACTTGGCCTTCCAGAAAGGCCTCGGGCTGGTCAAGCGGGAGAACGTGTGGGGTCGTGATGGACATGATGATGCGAAGGTAGGAAGTGTCGGACATGGGTTACTTTGGAGGCATGAAACGCCCACCCATCACCACCTTTTTCTTTCTTATGTCGGCGTCGCTCTTGGCGCAAACGTCGGCGTTCAATGTCAGCCAATCAAGCACCATGGTCGAGTACCGAGAGTCGTTCCAGATGGTGCCCTTTGCCGCACTTGTCTATGGGGAATTTGAGCCCGCCGAGCTTGCGATCGGAGGTTTTGATGGAACTGCGGTGACCGCAAGTGCTGAGATTGGCTACGAGGGATGGGATGGGGACGGCCCCTATTTCTGGCAAGAAACCGAACCGATGGGGCAGGCGCGGATGGACTTTCAGGCGGAGACGTCTTGGTCCAGTGCCTTTGACGGACCGGCGGTGTGGGTGTTTGGGGGGTTTGATGGCAACTACACCTTGGCGTCCACAGAAGTGTTCGTGGCGGCCGAAGAAAGCTGGCAGCCCGGGCCCGACATGCTGTCGCCGCGCACCAACCACCGCGCGTGTCTGCTCAACAACGATGAAGTGTTGATCACGGGTGGGTTTGACGGCCAAGGGGAGACGGCGTCCTGTGAGGTGTTCAACATGGAAACCCTTGAATTCATAGAAGTGGCCCCCATGAATGTCGGCCGAGCTTCCCACACATTGACGTCTTTGGGCGGGGGACTTTTTCTTGCGACCGGGGGCTTCAATGCTGCCGCCGGCTTCCAACTCGCGTCCTGCGAGGTGTATGACGCCAACGCGAACACGTGGACGGAAATCGCCCCACTTCCCGTGCCCGTCGACAACCACGCCGCCACGCTGGTGGCCCTGTCGACGCAGCTCCCCGATGTGGTGATGGTCACGGGTGGGCGCGTTTTCAATGGCGACCTGAACCTGTTCGAGGGGGTGGCCTCCGGGGCCATGTTGCACCTTGCAGACATGACATGGACGCCTTTTGACATGGCTTCTCCGCACAGCTACCACGTGTCGACGCATTTGGATCATGCAGCGCCTGAGTTGTTTGTGATGGGGGGCGCAGACCAAACGGGAATCGGCGTCGAAACCACCTACGGTTCGACCGAGTGGCTGCTGGGCACAGAAACGCAAGCCTGGTCCCCCCCGGCCACAACCCAAAACCGCCAGCGTGCGGCGGGGTGCGAGACAGGAACGTGGATTGTGGGATGCTACACGGTGTGTGGCGGCGATGAGGCCATGGAAGGGACCTGTTTCACGGCCTGTCCGGAGACGAGTTCCATCGACGAACCAGCGGCCTTGGCGCCTGAGGTGGGGGTGTACCCCAACCCGGCGGTGGGCAGGTTGGTGATTTGGTCTGCCAACCAACGTCACGAACAGGGATGGACGCTTCATGCAAGTTCCGGACAGGTGGTCCTGAAAGGCCGCGGCAGCACCTTGGACGTGTCCGGGTTGCCGCGAGGGAGCTACCTGTTGAAGGTGGCTGACCTCCATTCGGTGCATGTCGTGGTGCGCTGATCCACGTCCCCATTCCAGGAAATCCATGACGCCCCGCCCTTTGGTGGGGCGTTGTCTTGCCCCAAAGAGAAGGTTGTAACCTTTTGAATGTGAATATCGTACACGGCTCATGTTGCGTTTGCGTAACATTTTGTTTACATTAGCTTAACATGACGTCCATCACACATCTCCGTCTCTGGGTCGCCGGACTCCTCCTTGCAGGGGGGATTTCCGCATGCGCCCAAAGCCCTGTTTCGCAGGGTTGGGGGATTGGCGTGGATGCCTCTCGGGTGCTGGGTGGACATGCCGTGGTCCAACTTGAACATGCCCATTCGTCCGAATGGTTGTGGCAAGTCGCGGCGGGTCGGTACATCGGCAGGGAGACGGGCATGACGCCTTCGTGGAAGGGACTCAAAGGCGAAGTGATTTCTGGCTCTTTGTTGTCACTTGGCACCTTGGTTTTCCCCCAACAAGACCACAAACTCGGCGCGTCGTGGTTCCTCGGTGTGGACGTGTCCCGCGAGAGTTACCGCATTCAGAGATCGGAAGATGACGTATCCCTGCTGCAGGGATCGACAGGTGTGGTGCTTCAATCGCGCGAAGAAGCCCGGTTGCTTGCAGGCGCGCAATGGTCGGTGGGTTCGCATCTTGCGGTTCGCGCACATGTGGGCATGGGTGCCGTGCGGGAGCGCTTGTCGTCTCGCTTTGTGGGCGAGGAAGTCAGCTCGTTGCCGATGGCGCGGCCTGGGGGAGTGGCTCTGATTTGGCGCTGGTAAGCGCCGCGGCTTCGTCCGCTGTCATGCCCGCGATGTCCTCAAAGATGGCCAAGGCTTGAAGGACGGTCTCCACCTTTTCGATTTTCAATCTCAAGCCGCCGTTGCGCTGGTACATGCTGGCGTCTTTGGCGTGGTTTTTCAAGTACTCCAAGACGCGTGCAAACGTGGCGCTTTGGAAGTATGCGCTGTCCTCGTCAGACACAAACGCTGCGATGAGCTTTCCGCTTTTGAGCACGAGTTTTTCCATGCCAAGCAGTTGGGCCACCCAGCGGAGGCGTATGGTTCCCAGCAGTTCTTCGGTTTCGTCGGGCAGCGGCCCAAAGCGGTCCTCCAGTCGGTTGCGGAAGCCCAGCAGTTCAGACGCATTGTGGAGGTTGTCGAGCTCGCGGTACAGGGAAATCCGTTCGGGGATGTCGCTCACGTAGTGGTCCGGAATCAACAAACTGAGGTCGGTTTCCAAGGCCGTCTCCTCGACGTACTGTCCGGATTCGGCCTGCTCGGCCTCCATGAGGTCCTTGAACTGTTCTTCCTTCAATTCCTTCACCGCTTCGGCAAGGATGCGCTGGTACATGTCAAAGCCAAGGTCGTTGATGAACCCGCTCTGTTCCGCGCCGAGAAGGTCTCCTGCCCCACGGATGTCGAGGTCGCGCATGGCGATTTGCATGCCGGAGCCGAGGTCTGAGAATTGCTCGAGGGCTTGAAGTCGTTTGCGCGATTCTGCCGGGAGGGCGCTCAAAGGAGGCGCCATGAGGTAGCAGAAAGCCTTGCGGTTGGAGCGCCCGACCCGTCCCCGCAATTGGTGGAGGTCGCTGAGCCCAAACTTGTGCGCCTCGTTGATCAAAATCGTGTTGGCGTTCGAGATGTCAATGCCGCTCTCGATGATGGTGGTCGCCACCAACACGTCGAAGGCGCCGTCGATGAACCGCGCCATCACGTCCTCGAGGTCTTTGCCTTCCATTTGGCCGTGGCCAATGCCAATGCGTGCATCGGGCACAAGGCGCTGGATCATGCCCGCGACTTCTTGGATGTTGCCCACCCGGTTGTGGACGAAGTACGCCTGCCCTCCGCGGCTGAGCTCGTAAGCGATGGCGTCCCGGATGACTTCCTCGTTGAAGCCCGAGATGAGGGTGTCGACGGGGTGCCGGTTGGGCGGCGGTGTGCGGATGATGCTTAGGTCGCGCGCCCCCATCAGAGAGAACTGAAGCGTACGGGGAATCGGCGTGGCCGTGAGGGTCAGGGTGTCGACATTGGCCTTGAGTGTCTTGAGTTTGTCCTTGACGCCCACCCCAAACTTCTGCTCTTCGTCAATCACCAACAGACCGAGGTCCTTGAACTTGACGCGCTTGCCCACGAGGGCGTGCGTGCCGACCAAGATGTCCACCTCGCCGGCCTCGACCCGCTTCAGGGTTTCGGTCAGCGCTTTGCCCGTTTTGAAGCGGTTGATGTACTCCACGGTGACGGGGAACTCGCGCAGGCGTCGGCTGAAGCTCTTGAAGTGCTGCATTGACAGGATGGTCGTTGGCACGAGTACGGCCACTTGTTTGCCATCGCATGCCGCGCGGAAGGCCGCCCGAATGGCGATTTCCGTCTTCCCAAAGCCCACATCGCCGCACACGAGGCGGTCCATGGGTGTGGACTTGAGCATGTCTTCGCGCACAGCTTGGGTCGCGGCGTTTTGGTCAGGGGTGTCTTCATACATGAAGCTCGCTTCCAACGCGTGCTGCAGGTAGCCGTCTTCCGGGTAGGCGTGTCCCGGCGCAGACTTCCGCTTGGCGTAGAGCTGCAGGAGGTCGTAGGCGATCTGCTTGACGCGGCCCTTGGTCTTCTGCTTGGTCTTCGCCCACGTGTTGGTGCCGAGCTTGTTGATTTTGGGCTGGGTGCCTTCTTTGCTGCTGTACTTCGAGATGCGGTGCAGGCTGTGGATGCTCACGTAGAGCACGTCGCCGCCGCGGTAGGTGAGGCGAATGGCCTCTTGCATCTTTCCGTTCACCTCAATCTTGTGGAGTCCGCTGAACTCCCCGATGCCGTGGTCGATGTGGACCACAAAGTCCCCTACTTCAAGCGCCATCAGTTCCTTGATGGTGAGCGCTTCTTTGTTCTTGCGAAACCCTTCCTTGAGGCGGAAGCGGTGGTAGCGCTCGAACAGTTGGTGGTCGGTGTAGACCAAAATCTTGAGCTCCTTGTCCACAAAGCCCTCGCTCAACTCCATCGGAATGGGCTTGTACGGCACGGGTTCCTCGCCTTCTTCAAGGCGGTCGTGGAAGACGTCGTGCAGGCGCTCGAGCTGGGTGGCTTGGCCGCTGACGACGACGTTGACGTACCCGTTTTTGTGGTTGGACCGCAGGTTGGACGCAATCAGGTCAAACTGCTTGTTGAAGGCGGGTTGGGCAGACATCCCGTACTTGAGGATCATGCGGTTGGCCCACGTTGTTCCGCCGCCAAATTCCACCGCGCTGAACGGTTCCAACAGTCCTTCCAAGGCTTCGCCGGCAAGGAACAATTCGTCGGGTGGGGTGCGCGTGACTTCGCCACTGAGTCTGTCGTAGTGGGAGCGCGCACGCTCCATGGCCTTGTCGAGCCCTGCCTCGCAACGCTTGGCGTCGGCCATCCAGATGACGGCATCCGAAGGGAGGAAACGGAAGAAGGGTTCGTGGGCGTCGTGCAGCCTTGAATTGCCCACGTTGGGAACCACCGTGGCACGCGTCATTTTGGCCACGCTCAACTGGGAGGAGGGCTCAAATTTGCGGATGGAGTCCACCTCGTCGCCAAAGAACTCAAGGCGGTAGGGGTGATCAAAACTGTATGAGAAGATGTCCACGATGCCGCCGCGCATGCTGTACTGACCAGGCTCGTAGACAAAGTCCACCTTCTCGAACTCGTAGGCCAGCAGGACTTCATCGAGGAAATCCATGGTGTAGGACTCGCCGATGGAAATGGTGAAGGTTTGGTCGCTGAGCTCTTTGCGCGTGATGACTTGCTCAGCCAATGCTTCGGGGAAGGTGACGATGCACAAGCCATCGCGTCCGCCGTTGATCTCGTTCAGCACCTCGGCCCGCATCGCCACGTTTGCATTCTCGACCGTCTCTTCTTCGGTGTAGGGCACGCGGGCGGAACGGGGGTAAAACAGCACGGGCCGGGCGTTGTCCAGCACGGACTGCAAGTCGTTCATGAAATACGCGGCCTGCTCCTTGTCGTCCAGCACAAACAGGTGGTGGCGCGGGTTGGTCCGTTCATCTTCGTGGCTGAGAAAGCCGGCAATGCTCAAGGGAATCGCCGACCCCACAGCCCCATGCATCTCCACCTTTGCGCCCTGTTGCGACAAGGCACCACGCAACCCCCCGTTTCTGGGGTCGCGCACGTAGAATTGAAGGAGGTCCGTGGGCCGCATGAGGCGGCAAAGTTAGGGGACGGGTTCGCCGTCTCGGGCAGGGGGCGACCCATTCGTGACGAACGCGTCCGCGGGGCCCCACCTGCATGCCATCAGGCCTTCCACCAGATGTTTGGTCCCCACGTAATAGGGGCTGCGTTCGTGGAGCGCGACGGGCACCTTGGTCAAGATGCGCCCGTCGTCGTCCACAGCCAAGCCACCGGCCTCCTCGGCAATCCAAGCCAGGGGCGCACACTCATAGAGCAGCCGAAGCTTGCCCTGCGGCTTGTCCGTCGTGGAGGGGTAGAGGTAGATGCCCCCGTGGATGAGGTTGCGGTGGAAGTCCGCGACAAGCGACCCGATGTACCGTCCACGGAATCCGGCATCGACCGCGTCACGGCAGCCGTCGATGAAGGCTTGGGTGGCGCCGTTGCTCTTGGCCTTGACGGCGTCGTTGATGCTGTAGGTGGCGCCGCGCTGAGGAAACGTCATCGCCGGGTGGGACAGGAAGAATTCTCCGACCGCGGGGTCGAGGGTGAACCCGTTCACGCCCGTGCCGGTGGTGTAAACGAGCATCGTGCTCGAACCATACAGGACATATCCTGCCGCCACCTGGGCGGTCCCGGGTTGGAGAAAGTCCGCGTCGGTGAGCGGCTCGCCCATGGGGGTGATGCGCCGGACGATGCTGAAAATCGTGCCGATGCTGACGTTCACGTCGATGTTGGACGAACCGTCAAGCGGATCGATCAGCACGATGTACTTGCCGGTGCGGCCCTCGCCGTTCTCCCCGCACAGCACAAAGTCTTCCCGCTCCTCGGACCCAATCCCACATACGCTTTTCCCGGAAGAAAGAATGCGCATGAACGTATCGTCCGCGAAGACGTCGAGTTTCTGCTGCTGCTCGTCTTGGATGTTGGTGTTCCCGGACGCTCCGAGAATGGAGGTCAGACCTGCGCGGTTGACCTGTTGGTTCACGATTTTGGCAGCCACCCCGATGTCGGTGAGGAGCCGCGTGAGTTGACCCGACACAAACGGAAAGTCCGCTTGCCGGTCCATGATGAATTCGCCAAATGTCTGGGCCTTGCTCATTTCAAGTGCCTTTGTCTCAAAAGTAGTCACAACCCCTCCGCATTGGTGTTCTCCGTGTTTCACCTTTGGGTCATGCGAGCATTGCGATTCCCTCTGTTTTTTGTCATTACGGCAGTTTGCCAGCACCTGCAAGCCCAAACCACAACCCTCCCCGACCTTGACCAGGGCCGATTGTGGGTCAGTCCACTCGCGGTGTTGACGACAGGTCTTCATGCCGGGTATGTTTTTGAAGAGCCCTCGTCGATTGCGGGCATCCGGGGTGCGCGTTTGGAGGTCAACCTCTTTGACAGGAAGGCCCGCGCGTACGCGATGTGGCGACAGCCGCTGACCAAGCCGGGGTTGACCTCGGCGTTTCGGGAATGTGGGGTGGGATTCGCCAACGTCGGCACGTTCGGCGGCCGCCTGTCGGCCTTGGGATGGCAAACCAGCGGGCCCTCGGTCTACCTCGCGTGGGGTCACTCGGACCGGACCCTCGAATGGTGGCGCGGACGCGGCAAGGGCACGATGCCGATGACGGTGATGTGGGGAATTCGGGCAGAATGGCTTGCACGCCGCAACCGCGTGTCTGACCCTGAGTACTACGACGTCGGATTGTTCCTCCCGTTGTTTGTTCGAATCCAGCTTCCCGTCGGCTGATTGTCAGTCCTGGAGGGCGGCGGCGAGCTCGTGAAACTCAGCCACGCTGAGTTGTTCGGCGCGCTGACCTTGAAATCGCTCGGGGATGCGCGTGGCGTCGAACCCGCCGCTCTTGATGCTGTTGCGAAGCGTCTTGCGGCGCTGACCAAAGGCCGCTTTCACCACCCGCCGGAAATGGGCAAAGGTGATGCCGTGCGGAAGCTCGGCAACGTCGTTCCGAACGAGACGTATGACGCCACTCTTCACCTTGGGCGGCGGGTCAAAAGCTTGCTCATGCACCGTGAACAGGTACTCGATGTCGTAGTAGGACTGAAGCAGGACGCTCAGGATGCCGTAGGTCTTCGAGCCCGGTCCCTCGGCCACCCGCTCGGCGACCTCCTTTTGGAACATCCCCACGCATTCGGGCACGCGGTCGCGCCAGTCGAGGACGCGGAAGAGAATCTGCGAGCTGATGTTGTAGGGAAAGTTGCCCGCCACGATGAACGGCGCCCCTCCGGGAAACGCCTCGTCGGGGTCCCACTTCAAGAGGTCCACCCCAAACACCTTCTCCTCCGCCAACACACCTTGGGACGTGAGGTAGGCCACAGACTCGTCGTCGAGCTCCACGGCCCGGACGTCGAGGTCGCCGCGGTTCAGCAAGGGTCGGGTCAACGCCCCTGTGCCAGGTCCCACCTCCAAGACATCCGTGCACCCGCGGTGCTTCGTGACGCCCTCGGCAATGCGTCGGGCGGCGTCGAGGTCACGAAGGAAGTGTTGACCGAGGTGTTTTTTGGCGCGAACGTGCATGGCTCACAAGGTCGGCAATCGCCTTGAATCAGTTCTGCTTGGGATCGATGTCGGCCGTGGGATGGCCCTCGGCGATGAGCGGAAGCAGGGTGCGGAAAGCCACGGCTTTGCTTCCCCATTTGGCCTGGTGATCGGCTTGAAGGGCAGGGGCGCACTCCCGCTGGTAAGTTTGAAAGGCCTCGGCATCACGCGCCATGTATTGCACGGCAAACGTCACGCCACCCTCCGCTTCACCCTGCACGTGGCACAGGCGAAAATCGCGGAAGTGCCCTGTGGCCAGCACGTCTGGAATGTGCTCTTCCATCATGTATTTGACCCAATCGTTGGCGCAGTCTGGGGTGACGCTCACAGTGACGTTGTACAGGACCATGGAAGGGGGGTTGGGGTCATTCAAGTTCGTCCCCTCGAAGGGCGCGGAAACGCTTTCTCGCCTCGACGGCGTGAAGCGATCCCGGGAAGTCGAACAACAATTTCTCGTAGAGGGTTTGGGCTGTGGCCAAGTCGCCGAGGCGGTTGTGGGTCAAATCGGCCAGCATCCACAATGCATCGTCGCCGGTGATGTCGTCGAAGTGAAGGTCCACGACCTCCTGGTAGAGCGTCATGGCGGTGTCGAGGCGGTCCTGCTCGAGGAACATGTCCGCGGACATCATCAGCACCTCGTCTTCCAGCACGTGGCCGGGGAAGGCCGTGGTGAGGGAGTCCAGGGTGATCCGCGCCACGTCAAACTTGCGCTGCATGCGCAACAAGTCGGCTCGGGCGTACATCTCCATGGGCAGCGTCAAGGTGTCGAGGTTGAAGTTGTCGGTGATGAGCAAGCTCAAGTCGATGGCGTCGTTGGAAATGAGCTTGGAGGTGGAGGCTTTCAAAGCGTCCAATTGGCTTTGCGCCCAGTTGAAATCGCCGCCGAAGTAGCTGACGCGGGCGTTGCGAAATTTGGCCTCGTGGCCGAGCGGATCGTCTTTGAAATCGAGGACAATTTGTGAGAAGAGGAGGGATGCATCCCAAATCAGCCCTTGAAACACGTAGATGTCGCCCAGGGTCAATTTGCACGCGGCGGCCACCCGGTTGTTCAGGTCGTTTTCGGCGAGCAAGGCCTCAAGGGATTTGATGCCTTCGTCTGCGCGCTGGAGGTAAAAGGCCAGGATGTGGGCGCGGTCTTTGACCATCATGGCCGTCTCAGAGCGGACCCCGAGGTCGCGCAGGCTCGCAGCATATTCTTCGGCCAGGACACCCATGGCATCCAAGTCTGCGGGCACTTCAGAAGTCAAGGCGTCAAAGCGCACCTGCAGCACCTCGTTGCGGGCCGTGAAGTAATACGGGTTGTCAGGCCCTTTCGAAGCCACGTAGCGGTAGCATTCCAGCGCGGTGTCCGTGTCGCCGTTGGCCTGGGCCGTGTTGCCCAATTCCATCAGCCGCACCCCCTGTTCTTCGAGCCGCAGGTCCAGTGCCTTGGCATGAATCACAGACGAGGCAAAGTCCCGAATCTGGTTGAAATGCCACACCAACAGCTCGGGAAACACCGTGTTGTCGGGGTACTTCTGAATGGCGCGGAGCAGCGACACCCGAACCAATTCGCGGTTGTCCTCAATGGTCGTGAGCCGCAAGTTGCGGTTGAGGCTGTTTTGGACGGTCCGGAGGTAATTGGGCTTGGTGCTGAGCAGGGCCATGTAGGCATCGACCATGCCTTCAAAATCCCCCCGCATGCCTTGCAGGTTCGCCAGTTCGTAATCGAAGCCAGTGGTGCCCAGTTTCTCGGCGCGCTCGTAGGTGGCGAGGGCCATGTCGAGCTCGTCGAGCTTGATGAAGGCGTTTGCCAAGGACACTGCGGAAGGCCGCCCGGGTTGCAAATTCTCCAGCGCCTCCATGAAGGCCTCCAAGGCCTGGTCCCGCCGATCGAAGTGGAGGTACAGCGACCCGAGGTCCACGAGGGCCGTGGAGCGTGAGTTTTTGTGGCGGCGCTTCAGCCGCTCCTTCACCACTTTCTCCGCCGTGTCAAAGTCGTCCAACGCGAGCAGCGTCGCGTAGTACATGGTGTACACGGCGTTGGTCTTGTTCTTCTTCCAAATGCCCTCGAGGTAGAGTTTGGCTTGCGGGTAGCTCCCTTCGTTGTAGTAGAATTCCGCGAGCTCCAAATCCGTTTGACCGTGCGCCACTTGGGGCGTGATCCAGCCCAAACACGCGAGCAAAATCCCCACCTGAAGCAGGCGCTGGACAATCGGCGTGGGTTTGGGCGAGTTCATCATCCGTTTTCGTTGGACAGGGTTGCCGCCCATTCGGCGCGCTTCACGCGAATGAGGCTGTCAATGGAAGCGCGCGTGGCGGCTTCGAGTTCAATGCCGAGGGAAATCAACCGCTCCGTTTCGCCGACCGCGAGTCCCCATTGCTCAGCCGCCTTCAACTCGCGGGCCGCCTCCTTGTCGAAGTATGCTTCGTCCATGGGCGTGCCGTTGGCATCCTCGGTCGCGCCTCCGCGAATGGCCCCCATGAGGTTCTCGAGCTGTGTCAAGCACAACGTGCCTTGATTGTCAAGGGTGGTCAACCGGGTGGGCCCATCCTTGAGAAAGCGCTTCACACGCGCCCAATCGCCGATGAGTTGGCCGTCTTCCACCGTGTATGTCAACGAGGAATCGGCCACGAGCCAATTCAAATCTTGGAAGCGCATCGCCACCCGCTCCCTCGCCGCCGCCACGCTGTCTACATTCCAACCCGAGAGGGTGGACATGCCCGCGTTCACGTCCTGCACTGCGCTGCGAAGGTCGCCGAGGTGGGTGTCGCCAGGTTGGCCGCAGCTGAAGAAGGCCGCGGTCACGAGGAGGAAAAGGACCTGTCTCGTCATGCGTCGATCCGCTCGAATCCAACGTAGGGCACCAAAGCCTTGGGCATGGCCACGCCGTCGTGGTCTTGGTGGTTCTCGAGTAGCGCCGCCACAATGCGTGGCAAGGCGAGGGCCGAGCCATTGAGGGTGTGCACGAATTTGTTCTTGCCATCCTCGTCCTTGAAGCGGCACTTCAAGCGGTTCGCCTGGAACGTTTCAAAGTTGGAGACCGAACTGACCTCCAACCAACGCTCTTGCGCGGCAGACCACACCTCAAAGTCGTACGTCAAGGCGCTTGTGAACCCCATGTCTCCGCCGCACAGGCGAAGGATGCGGTATGGCAATTCAAGACCCTCGAGCAATCCCTTGACGTGCTCCACCATGGCCTCAAGCGTGGCGTAGCTGTCGTCGGGATGGACCACCTGCACGATCTCCACCTTGTCAAACTGGTGCAGGCGGTTCAGGCCTCGTACGTCCTTGCCATAGCTGCCGGCTTCCCGGCGGAAGCAGGGGGTGTAACCGCATAGCTTTTGGGGCAGGTCGCTGGCACTCAGGACCACATCGCGGAAGATGTTGGTCAGGGGCACCTCAGCCGTGGGGATCATGTACAGGTCGTCGTCCTGCATGTGGTACATCTGTCCCTCCTTGTCGGGCAACTGCCCCGTGCCGTAGCCCGAGTCCGCATTCACCACGTGGGGCGGGATGTATTCCGTGTATCCGGCGTCGTCCGCGCGCTCGAGGAAGAAGCGGATCAGTCCGCGCTGGAGCTTGGCGCCCTTGCCCTTGTAGAACGGGAATCCGGCGCCCGTGACCTTGGCACCCAGGTCGAAGTCGATGAGGTCAAATTCCTTGGCGATGTCCCAGTGCGGCTTGGCGTGGCCACCTGCTGCAGGAGGTTCGCCACTGCGGAAGATTTCGACGTTGTCGTCTGCCGACTTGCCGGTCGCGACGAGGTCACATGGGGTGTTGGGCAGCTGAACGAGGAGCTCGTTCATGTCGTGCTCCGCCTTTTCCATGGCTTCCTTGAGCGCGTTGGACTTGTCTTTGAGCCCGGCGGTTTGGGCCTTGATGCCTTCTGCTTCCTCCTTCTTGCCTTCGCGCATCAACCCGCCGATTTGACGGGAGAGCGCGTTGCTCTCTGCGAGCACTTGGTCGAGTTCGGTTTGGGTGGCCCGACGTTGGGCATCGAGCTCGAGGATTTGGTCGACGGTGGCCGCCGCATCGACGTGGCGCTTGGCCAAGGCCGAAATCACGCGGTCGCGCTCCTCGCGCAGGCATTGAAGGGTCAGCATGTCAGTGGTTCTGTGTTGTCCAAAAATAAGAACTCCCGACCTGTTGGGGCCGGGAGTTCACAAGCTTTCAAAAGGATTGCAATCAGGCGTCTCCCGCGGGAATCACGGAGACAAACGAACGGTTGTTCGCCTTCTTGCGGAATTGGACATGACCGTCGGTCAAGGCGAACAAGGTGTGATCCTTGCCCATGCCGACGTTCTCGCCTGGGTGGTGTTGGGTGCCGCGCTGACGCACGAGAATGTTGCCAGCAATGCAGTGCTGTCCACCAAAGATTTTTACACCCAACCGTTTGCTTTGGGACTCACGTCCGTTCTTCGAACTCGCTGCCGCTTTTTTGTGTGCCATGGTATCGGGGGTTAGAGACCCTGGAGGTCTGTTTTATTCTTCTGTCTTTTTGGGCGCTGCCTTCTTCGCCGCAGGCTTCTTGGCTGCGGGCTTCTTGGCGGCAGGCTTCTTCGCTGCGGGCTTCTTCGCTGCGGCCTCCTTCTTGGGGGCGGCTTCAGCTTTGGGCTCAGCTTCCTTCTTGGGCGCTGCCTTCTTTGCCGCGGACTTCTTGATGTCCGTGATCTTGATTTCGGTCAAGGACGCACGGAAGCCGTTGAGCTTCTGGTATCCTTTGCGACGCTTTTTCTTGAAGACAAGAACCTTGTCTCCTTTCAGGTGCCGTTCTACGACGGCGTGGACGGCCATGCCGTCTACCGCGGGGGCGCCAACAGTGACGTCACCTCCTTTGTCGACGAGGAGGACGCGGTCAAATTTGACCTTCTTGCCTTCCTCAGCGTCAAGGCGGTTGACAAATACCTGCTGGTCTTTCTCTACCTTGTACTGGTGCCCTGCGATCTCTACGATTGCATACATGAGTATTGATTTTTTCCCACAAAGGGGCGGCAAAGATAGTGGGAAAGTCGGAAAAGCCCAAACCTATTTGCCTCCCCGATTCACCAGCCAAACGCCCGCCAGCACAACCACCCCACCCAAGAAGTGCAAGACGGTGAGCGGCTCGTCGTCCAACCAGCCCCACATCGTGGCAAACAGCGGGATGATGTAGGTCACGGTGCTGGCGAACAGGGCGTTGGTTTTTTGGATGATTCGGTTGAAGGCGATCAAGGCGAGGCCGGTGCCGACCACGGCAAGGACGGTCACGGCAACCAAACCTCGGGGACCTTCGGGATGGGTCGAGGCCAGGGACAGGCCGGGACCGACAAGGGCCACGGCCAAGGCCGGCAAACTCATGAGCCCGAGCGACAAGGCTGCCACGGCCGCTGCGGGAACTTGACTGAGCTTGTTGCGAATCAGGTTGACGCTGAGGCCATAGCACGCCGTGGCGAGCACCACGCGTCCTGCGCCCCACACCATGCCCGGTTCCAACGACGCCCCCATTCCCGGTTGGAAGGCCAGGATCGCCGCGCCAATCAGGCCCACCACCAACCCCCATACCTGCAGCCGCTTGAAGCGCGTGCCGAAGAGCGCCACCCCCACCACAAAAGTGAACATGGGCGTCAGGGCGTTCAGCATGCCGGCGACGGAGGAGGGGATGAGGGTTTGGGCTGTGGTGAAGAAATAGGCCGGAAGCAAATTGCCGACGCCACCCACCAGCAACAACCACGGCAAGGTGGCGCGGGTGAGGTGTTTGCGATGGGCCACGGCCACGGGCAACAGCGCGAGACCGGCGATGGCGATGCGGCCCATGGCGACGTCGAGGGCGGGAAACAACGGAGTCCCATCTGAGGCGAACAGCGCCATCTTCATCAGGATGAAGGAGCTGCCCCAGATGAATCCGAGAACGAGGAGGGCCAACCCCATGGCTGCGTTGGAGGTCCGCATGAGGATGCAAAATTAGCACAAGGCGCATGGGGCGCAGGGAGTCGGCTTCTATCTTTGAATCATGCGAATCCCCTCTCTCTTGGCCTTGGTCGCAATGTTGGCATCCTGCGGAGGAAGCCCAACCCCCGCCGTCGACACGGTGTACGAACAGTACCACGTCGAAGGCACGGTGGACAAGACCGTCGCAGAGATGTCTGTCGAAGGCATGATGTGTGAAATCGGGTGTGTGGCGAAAGTCCGAAAGGAGCTGCTCGAAGTGCCCGGCGTGGCCTCGGCCACCATCGATTTTGAAAAGGACCGCCAACTGAACGTGGCCATCGTAGAATACGATGCCGAGGTGGTGGAGGCAGAAGCGCTGGTGGCCAAAGTGACGGCCATCGGCGACGGCATGTATCCCGTGCACCGCGTGGCGGTGACGCATCACGGTGAAGCGGCCATGAATCTATGAGTGGAGCGCGGCTGCCACTGGCGCGCGCCTCGTTTTGGCTGGCCTTTCTGGTGGTCTTGGCCGGCAGCGTGGTGCGCATGACGGGAAGCGGCATGGGCTGTCCGGATTGGCCCAAGTGCTTTGGGCTGCTCGTGCCTCCGACCGAAGCCTCCCAGGTGACGTGGACCCCCGGGGCCGCGTACGACGAAGGCCGCATGCTCGTCCAAAACGACACGCTGTGGGTCGCCCAATCGGCCTTCGTGGCCCGGGACTTTGACGTGGAGCGTGCCAAGGGTCAATGGCAACCCTACCTCAAACACGACTACGCCACCTTCAATGCCGCCCACACGTGGATTGAATTCATCAACCGATGCTTGGGCGCCCTCGCGGGCATCCCCGCCATTCTCCTGCTCTTGGCCGCGGCGCTGTCTCGGGACTTGCGCACCACCCTGCTCGCCTTGCTCGGCGTCCTCGCCCTTGGTTTTGTGGCGTGGCTGGGCAAGCTCGTGGTTGACGGCAACCTCATCCCGCACAGCATCACCATCCACATGCTGGGCGCCCTCGCCATTTTGTGCATTGACAGTGTGATCATCCAACGCCTCCGTGGCCTCACCGTTCGCTGGCATCGCTCCGCGCGCTGGGGCTTGGCCCTGGCCCTTGCCGTGACCTTGGCCCAAATCCTCACCGGCACCGAGGTCCGCGAGGTCGTCGACCTGCTGCTCAAGCAAGGTCTTGGTCGACCTGACCTCGCGACGTCCCTCTCCGAGAGTCACGTGCTGTACCTCATTCACCGCTCGGGCTACTGGGTGGTGTTGGCGGCGCACGCATTTTGGATTTGGCGCATGGGTCCCTTTGGCCAAAAGCACGTCCTCCGGGCCCGCAACGTCGTCATCTTGCTCCTCGTTGGACAGCTTGCCACGGGCCTCCTGTTTGCCTACGGCGCCTTTCCGGCGTGGGCCCAACCGATTCACTTGCTCCTGGGCCTTGGCGTGTTCCTCACGTCATGGGGCCTTTACTGGCGCACAACTTCCCGCTGAATGGCCCGCACCCCAACCACCGACATCCCCCTGGGTTTTGAAGCCCCTGCTTTCGCCTTGACCGATGCGGTCGCCGGCACCACAGTCACCTCCGACGACGTCTTTGCGGGCGGCCCCACGGTGGTGGTGTTCATGTGCAACCACTGTCCGTTCGTCGTCCACATCCTCCCCGCCTTTGTGGCTTTTGCGGCAGAATGTCGCGACAAAGGGGTCAATGTGGTGGCGATCTCCAGCAACGACGTGGTGAATTACCCTCAGGACGACGTGCCCCTCATGAAGGAGTTGGCTCAAGCGCACGCCTTCACGTTCCCGTACCTCTACGACCCCACCCAAGACGTCGCCCGCGCCTACGACGCGGCGTGCACCCCCGATTTCAGCGTGTTTGACGCCAACCGAACCTGTGTGTATCGGGGTCAGTTTGACGGCTCCCGCCCGGGCAACGACATTCCCGTGACCGGGGAAGACCTTCGTCGCGTGGTGGACCTCTTGCTCGAGGGCAAACCCGTCCCCGCCGAAGGCCAGCGGCCTTCCATCGGCTGCAACATCAAGTGGCGCTGAGGCCGTCGAGCGCGGCGCTCCAACCCCAAGCCTGAGGCGAGGCGGCCGTTCCAGCCAACGTCAGTCCGATGCGTGTGACGTGCTCGGCCGTGGTGTCGCCGATGGCAATCACGGGCGCGGTGCCCCCACTCGCCCTGTACCCCTCTGCGTTGGAAGGGCTCAACACCAAGGCCACGTCGTGGTCAGGCAACTCCACCGCTCGGGCGTCGACGTCGTAAAAGTGCCAGGGCTTGGCGTGGGCCAGGTGGTCTTCCCAACGGCGCATGGTGCGGTTGGCGTGGGGAATCCAAACCTCCGAATCGCCAACCTCTGCTGCCAGGGCTTTGAACACTTCTTCGGGATTGCCGTTGCCGGTCCAGGCAATGTGGGTGCCGGAAGGCAAGGCTTGGCGCGTGCCCTCGCCCATCGTGGCGATGCGGAAGCGGGACACGTCGTGCGTGGCGGCGAAGAGGGCTGCGCACTTGGGGGAGCCCAAAAACAGCCAGTCTCCCTCCGCCGGGGTGCCAGGCACGGCCTCTCCCGAGGGGCGCACCTCGATGCAAGAGGTCCCCTGAAGGTTTGCGCCACGGGTGGCAAACAGTGCCCGGAGCGGCGCGTCGTGCGCCAAGTCCTGGGTGATGAAGGCCGAGGGCCATGGGGACGGAGAGGTCAGCTCGCGCAGGAACGGGCCTTGCGTCGCGTCGGAGACCGACACGTCCAACCACGCCTGCCGCAAGGGGCCGCGGGCCTCGCCGAGGTAGGTGTAGACGTCACGGGTGCCGCCGGGGACAAAAGCGCCAAACGGCAGCTGACAGCCGCCTTCCAATTCCCGAAGGATGCTCCGCTCCAGCCCGATGGCGTGGACGGTGTCCGGGTCTGTAAGGGCCGCCACAAATGAAAGGAGGGGGTCGCCTTCGCGCATCTGCAAGGCGAGGGCGCCTTGGGCCGGGGCGGGCACGAAGTTCAAAGGGTCGAGCACGTGAACGTGCAGGTCTCGGAGGTCGAGTTCGAGTCGGTGCACGCCGGCGTGTGCAAGCATGATGGCGTCGTACAGTCCGTCGCGCAATTTTTGGATGCGGGTGGGCACGTTGCCGCGCAAGGCCTTGATGTGCAGGTCGGCTTGTCCGAGCTCAAGCTGGTTCTTCCGACGCATGGACGAAGTGCCCACCACACCTTCACGCTTCACGTGAAAGGGCGTGGTGAGGTCCACGGATTCGGGGCGCACCAACACCACGTCTTCGACGGGGCCTCGGGGAGGTACCGCAGCGACCACGAGTCCCGCAGGCGGCGTGGTTTCGAGGTCCTTGTGGCTGTGGACCGCAAGGTCGACAGTGCCGTCGAGCAGGGCCTGTTCGATCTCCTTGGTGAAGAATCCCTTGCCCTCCATCTTGTCGAAGCTGACGTTCTGGATTTGGTCTCCACGCGTCTTCAGCACGACAATCTCCACTGTGGCGCCCCGTGCCAGCAACAGGTCACGCACGTGGTGCGCTTGCCACAACGCGAGGTCGCTGCCGCGGGTGCCAATGCGAATGTGGGGGGAGGTGGCGGACATGGGAGAAAGGTACGGGCGCGGGGCCGGTCGAGGTCAGGACTTGCGAAGCTGTTCGAGCACCGCTTCTTTGGCCAACTTCATGGGCAAGCCGACGTACTTCTTTTCGAGGTAGGCGACGATGCGTTCCACCACTTGACGGGCTTCTGCGTCCAACCCTTCGAGGTCTTCGGCAAAAATGTCGCCCATGGCCGTGTCGCGAATGGCCTTGATCATGTTGGGCAACTCAATGAGGGCCAGCTCCACCTCGCGGGCTTGCAGACGCTCGAGGTATTCCTTCAGTCCAGCTTCGAGCAGGGATTCGCATTTGCCGACTTCGGTGGCGCGGATGGCGAGGTTTTGGTCTGCGATGGCTTTGAGGGCAGTCATGTCGACCACGGTCAAATCCGGGCGCTCGCGGAAGCCCGCATCGAGGTCCGAGGGAACGCCGAGGTCCAACACGTGCAAGGGTCCGGCGGGCAACATGCGGGCGTGGTCGCCAGAGAGCAGCGCTTGGTCGCTTCCGGTGCAGATGACAATGGCGTCGGGTCCAGCGGTAAGGGCTTTGGGAAGGGCCTCGAGCGTCCCCACCTCGGAGGTGTTCAGGATGTCCGCCAAGGACTGCGCGCGGTCCAAGGAGCGGTTGAGGACGTGGACGTCGTGGTAGCCGGCTTTGCTGAGAAAGCGCCCCACAGAGGTGTTGGTGGCCCCTGCGCCAATCATGAGGATGAAGGCGTCGAGGGGGAGGTTCCACGCCTTGAAGGCTTGCCAACCCAGGGAGTTGACTGAGACGGCTTGTGTGGCGACGTCGGTGTCGGTGAAGACTTTTTTGGCCGTTTCGACCACAGAGCGCCCCGTCACCCGAAGGCGGTCGCCTGCGAGTCTGTGCTTCATGGCCAAATCAAAGGCCTCACGCACCTGCGTCAAGATCTCACGCTCTCCGAGCACCATGGATTCCAAGCTTGAAGCGACGCGCATCAAATGGCGCATGGCGTCTTCGCCTCGGTACGTTTGAAGGGCGGCCATCACGCGTGAGAGGGCGCCAGGCTCGAGGTTGAAGTGCTGCAAGAGCTGTGAGGTGCGCCCCATGCAGAAGTACTTGTCGTCACTCATGATGAACTCCACGCGGTTGCAGGTCGACAAGAAGACGATGCCGTTCAGTTCGAGTTCTTTGCGCCACTTGTGGAGCACGTCGGGCTGATCTGCCGGCGAAACATGAAGGAGTCCCACATCCTCAATGGAGGCGTGTTGGAAGTTCAACGACAGGATCTGGAGGTGTTCAGCGCCCATGGTGCAGTACAAAGATGCAGGCAATGGCAGGGGTGTACTGTCATGGGGAGGTCAGAAGTTTCCATCGGCGGGTGCAAGGGGTGCATTTGGCGGAATCCGATTGTGCGTGTACCTTTTACACGCATTGGCCTTTCCACACCTTCAGGCATTGTATCATGACGTTCTTCACTGAATTCCTTCGAAACCCCAGGCAAAATGCCAGCATTGTTCCCAGTGCCCCTGCGGCCTGTGAGAAGATGTTCGAGGGGCTCGACATGAGCGCCATGCAGTACGTCGTGGAGTTGGGGCCTGGCACAGGATGCTTCACGAAGGAGTTGATGGCGCAATTGCCCGCTTCCGCTGAGGTGTTGATGCTGGAAATCAACCCCACGTTTTGTCCCAAATTGCAAGACGAGTTCGGCCACCGTTGTCACGTGCGTCAGGTGAGCGCCCACCGCATGGACGAGGTGGTGAAAGAACTGGGATGGCCGCGCATTGACCTCGTGGTCTCGGGCCTGCCTTACACGCTTCCCGATGCGGTCATTGCCCCGTTGTTTGACAGCCTCAAGCAACGCACCAAGGAGGGAACCACGTATCGGTTCTTCACCTACGTTCCCCCTTTGATGAAACGCAAATACGAGGCTTCTGGCTTCGACCTGAAGCTGGAGCACTTGGTGGTCAAGAACGTGCCGCCGATGTGGATTTACTCGGCAAAGGCGCGCCAGGAAGGTTGAGGGTTCGACCGTTTCGCGGGCCAAGCGGACATGAAAAAGGCGCCCCGAGGGACGCCTTTCCACGAATCGTCAAATTCTGAGATCACCCGCTGCACATTTCGCAGTCGGGACCGTTTTCGATGCTGCAAGCTTGCACCTGCTGCTCGTAGGTCATCTCTTCCGGTTTCGCGGCCACTGCGGCCTCTTCGGCCTTGGGCTGCGTCTTGTACTTCTTGTCTACCGTGAACTTGATGGCGTCGGTGGCCGCTTTGGTTCGGAGGTAGTACATGCCTGTCTTCAACCCCTTCTTCCACGCGTAGAAGTGCATGGACGTGAGCTTGGAATTGTTGACGTTCTCCATGAAGATGTTGAGCGACTGGCTCTGGCAGATGTACGCACCGCGGTCTGCAGCCATGTCGAGGATGGCGCGCTGGGGAATCTCCCAGGCCGTGCGGTACAACACCTTGAGATTCTCTGGAATCTCGTCGATGTTCTGGATGGAGCCGTTCGCCGCGATGAGGCGGTTCTTCATGTCGTCGTCCCACAATCCGAGCTTGGTGAGGTCGCGCAACAAGTGCTTGTTGACCACAATGAACTCGCCAGACAGGGTGCGACGGGTGTAAATGTTGCTTGTGTAAGGCTCAAAGCACTCGTTGTTGCCGAGGATTTGGGCCGTTGAAGCGGTGGGCATGGGGGCCATGAGCAACGAGTTGCGCATGCCATGCTCCTTGATTTCGTCCTTGAGGATGTCCCACTCCCAGCGGTCTGAAGGGGTCACGTCCCACATGTCGAACTGGAGCTTGCCTTCGCTGGCGGGAGAGCCGGGGAAGGTCTCGTAGGCACCTTCTTCTTTGGCCATGTCCTTGGACGCGGTGCACGCGGCGTAGTAGATGGTCTCAAAGACGTCCTTGTTGAGCTGACGTGCTTCGTCGCTGTCGAAGGGGAAGCGCATCAAAATGAAGGCGTCGGCCAAGCCTTGCACACCGAGTCCGATTGGACGGTGACGCATGTTGGAGTTGCGCGCTTCAGGAATGGGGTAGTAGTTGCGGTCGATGACGCGGTTCAAGTTGCGGGTCACACGGTAGGTGACTTCGAACAGCTTGTCGTGGTCAAACGTGCGGTCCTCCTTCACAAACTTGGGCACTGCAATCGACGCGAGGTTGCACACCGCCACTTCGTCGGGCGAGGTGTACTCGATGATCTCAGTACAGAGGTTGGAAGAACGGATGGTGCCGAGGTTCTGCTGGTTGGACTTGCCGTTGGCCGCGTCCTTGTAGAGCATGTACGGCGTGCCGGTCTCGACCTGGCTTTCGAGGATCTTGAACCACAAGTCTTGCGCCTTCATGGTCTTGCGTCCCTTGCCTTCCGCCTCATACTTGGTGTAGAGGGCTTCAAACTCAGGTCCCCAGGTGTCGGCCAATCCTGGGCATTCGTTGGGGCACATCAGGGTCCAGTCGCCGTTCTCTTCCACGCGCTTCATGAACAAATCAGGTGTCCAAAGGGCGTAGAACAAATCGCGGGCGCGTTGCTCTTCCTTGCCGTGGTTCTTGCGCAAGTCGAGGAAGTCGAAGATGTCCGCGTGCCAGGGCTCGATGTACACGGCGAAGGAACCTTTGCGCTTTCCACCGCCCTGGTCCACGTAGCGTGCCGTGTCATTGAAGACGCGGAGCATGGGGACGATGCCGTTGGAGGTGCCGTTGGTGCCTTTGATGTAAGACCCTGTGGCGCGGATGTCGTGAATGGCGAGGCCGATGCCGCCGGCATTCTGTGAAATCTTCGCGCACTGCTTGAGCGTGTCGTAGATGCCGCTGATGCTGTCCTCTTTTGTGGTGAGGAGGAAGCAGCTGGACATTTGGGGCTTGGGTGTGCCCGCGTTGAACAGGGTGGGCGTGGCGTGGGTGAACCAGCCTTCGCTCATCATGTTGTACGTCTCAATGACGCTGTCCATGTCGTCTTTGTGGATGCCCACGGCGACGCGCATCAGCATCTGTTGGGGACGCTCTGCGATTTGGCCTTCAATCTTCAAGAGGTACGAACGCTCCAACGTCTTGAATCCGAAGAAATCGTAGCTGAAGTCGCGGTCGTAGATGATGCTCGAATCGAGCAACTCTGCGTTTTTCTGGATGATTTCCCAAACATCCTCCGCAATCAAGCTCGCGTTCTCTCCTGTGATGGGGTCCACGTATTCGTGAAGGTCCTTCATGGTGTCCGTGAAGGATTTCTTCGTGGCCTTGTGCAAGTTGCTGACCGCGATGCGGCTGGCAAGTTGGGCGTAGTCGGGGTGCGTCACCGCATTGGTGGCCGCGACCTCGGCCGCAAGGTTGTCCAGTTCCGTGGTGGTGACACCGTCGTACACCCCCTCAATGACGCGCATGGCGACTTTGGTGGGATCCACTGCGTCGTGAAGGCCGTAGCACAATTTCTTGATGCGGGCCGTGATTTTGTCAAACTGGACCGGTTCGCGCCGGCCATCACGCTTCAATACATACATGCGAGAGAGGGAGAAAGAAGGTTAATGAGGAGAGGTTGGGAATCGTCTGGGAAAAAGCCTTAGAAGTCGGCGTCGAGGCTGAAGCTCTGGTCTTCTTCTGAGGCTTTGTTGAGGACACCGGCCTTTTGGTACTCACCGACGCGCTTCTCGAAGAAGTTCGTCTTGCCCTGGAGGCTGATCATGTCCATGAAGTCGAAGGGGTTGGTGACGTTGAACACCTTCTCGTTGCCAAGTTCGACGAGGAGGCGGTCCGCCACAAACTCGATGTACTGGCTCATGAGGTCGGCGTTCATGCCAATCAAGCGCACGGGGAGGGCGTCGCAAACGAACTCCTTCTCGATGGCCACTGCGTCGAGGATGATCTTCTCGATGGTCTTCTTGGGGAGCTTGTTGACGATGTGATCGTTGTAGAGCATGCAGGCGAAGTCGCAGTGCATGCCTTCGTCGCGGCTGATGAGCTCGTTGGAGAAGCTCAAACCTGGCATGAGGCCACGCTTCTTGAGCCAGAAGATGGAGCAGAAGCTGCCAGAGAAGAAGATGCCTTCCACGGCCGCGAACGCGACAATGCGCTCGGCGAAGCTTCCGTTCTCGATCCACTCGAGGGCCCAGTTGGCCTTTTCCTTGACGCAGTCGAGGGTTTCGATGGCGTTAAAGAGCTTGTCCTTCTCGGCCTTGTCCTTGATGTAGGTGTCAATCAACAACGAGTAGGTCTCGCTGTGAATGTTTTCCATCATGATTTGGAAGCCGTAGAAGAACTTGGCTTCAGTGTATTGCACCTCCGCGACGAAGTTTTCAGCAAGGTTCTCGTTCACGATGCCGTCTGAGGCGGCAAAGAAGGCGAGGATGTGCTTGACAAAGTAGCGCTCGTCGTCGTTGAGCTTGTCGTTCCAGTCGACGATGTCGGCGGCGAGGTCAATTTCTTCTGCAGTCCAAAAGCTGGCCTCCGACTTTTTGTAGAAGTTCCAAATGTCGTTGTGCTCAATCGGGAACAAGACAAACCGGTTGGGGTTGTCTTCCAAGATGGGCTCCGTCACGGCCGTGTTCTCAGGCAACACCTCTTCGATCGAGGTTTGCGTCTGTTCGACGAGGTTTTCTGGGGTGGGTTCCGTGTGGTTGTCCATGGGTCTTGGGTTTGTTTCTGATCCAAAAAATCAGAGGAGAGGATGACACTGCTGCAAGGTTGAATGTTGCAGCCAAACTGAAATTTGACGATTCTTAAAAGGAGGTTGCGGTGTGGACGAAAACACGCCTTCGACCCGCCCTTCAAAGAAACTCCTGAACGACCCTTATTGGCAAACACTTTCCATTCACAATCGGGGTGAGTTCTTAACAATGGCCGTGGACGAAAAACGCAAACCATTCAAGCTCAGCGAGTTGATAGATAAAACGAACACCGAAAATCCCCCCTTTGGGTGAGGGATGTGCAAAAAGTTGGCACGGTTTTTCCGGCAACGAATTTTGGCCAACAGGGGGGTGCATCAAGTTGTACTTTTGCTTCATGCTAGCGAAGCTTTTCAAGGCCTTTGTCGGGGACAAATCGGCCAACGACATCAAGGAGGTTCAGCCGGTGGTGGATCGGGTAAAGGAAATCGAACCTTCTTTGGCCGGACTCAGCGCAGACGACCTGCGTGCCAAGTCGGTGGAACTCCGCAGCCGCATCCAAGCCCATGTGGCAGGCGAGCTCCAACAAATCAAAGACCTCCAAACCCAAGCCGCTGAACTTCCACTCACGCAACTCGACCAAAAGGAAGCGTTGTTTGAGCAGGTCGATGCCCTCGAGCTTCAAGTCAACGAGCGCATTGAAGAAGTGTTGGCGGAGATCATGCCCGAGGCGTTTGCCCTTGTGAAGGAGACGGCACGTCGCTTTGCCGCGGAAGGCGCCTTGGAGGTGACCGCGACAGACATGGACCGCGAAATTGCGGCCAACCGCGACCTCGTGACCATCGAAGGCGACAAGGCCTACTGGCAGAAGTCGTGGACGGCGGCGGGATCTCCTGTGACGTGGGACATGGTGCACTACGACGTGCAGCTCATCGGAGGAGTGGCCCTCCACCGCGGCAAGGCGGCTGAGATGCAAACGGGAGAGGGAAAGACGCTGGTGGCCACCCTGCCCGTCTTCCTCAACGCCCTCGCAGGCCGCGGCGTCCACGTGGTGACCGTCAACAACTACCTCGCGCGTCGCGACGCCGAGTGGATGGGCCCGCTCTACGAATTCCATGGCCTCACCGTCGACTGCATTGACAAGCACCAGCCCAACAGCGAGGCGCGTCGTCAGGCGTACAAGTGCGACGTGACGTTTGGCACGAACAACGAGTTTGGCTTTGACTACCTGCGCGACAACATGGCCATGCGGCCGGAGCAGCTCGTGCAGCGCAAGCACCACTTTGCCATCGTGGACGAGGTCGACTCGGTCCTCATTGACGAAGCACGAACGCCGCTCATCATCAGCGGACCGACGCCCAAGGGTGACGAGCACGAATTCGACCAGCTCAAGCCCAAGGTGGTGAGCTTGGTCCAGGTGCAGCAGAAGGCCGCGCAAGGGTTCTTGGCCGACGCGAAGAAGAAATTGGTGGACGGCGCGACCAAGGAAGAGGTGGAGGAAGGTGGTTTGGCCTTGTACCGCGCGTACCGTGCACTGCCCAAGAGCAAGCCCCTCATCAAGTTCCTCAGCCAAGACGGCATGCGCCAGCAGCTCCTCAAGACCGAGGGCTACTACCTCGCGGACAACCAGCGGGAGATGCACAAGGCTGATGCGGAGCTCTTCTTTGTCATTGACGAGAAGCAAAACCAAATCGAGCTCACCGAAAAGGGCATCGAGTACTTGGTCCGAAACATGGAGGACGAGCATTTCTTCACGCTTCCCGACCTCGCGACCGAGCTCGTCGGCATTGACAACGGCGAAGGCAGCGACGAGGACAAGCTGGAGAAAAAGCAAACCCTCATGCAGGATTACGGCGTCAAGAGCGCCCGCATCCACAGCATGAACCAGCTCCTGAAGGCGTACGCGTTGTTCGAGAAGGACATTGAGTACGTGGTGATGGACAACAAGGTCATGATTGTCGACGAGCAGACCGGCCGCATCATGGACGGCCGCCGCTACAGCGACGGCTTGCACCAGGCCATCGAGGCCAAGGAAGGCGTGAAGGTGGAAGCCGCCACGCAGACCTACGCCACGGTGACGCTCCAGAACTACTTCCGCATGTACCACAAGCTGGCCGGCATGACGGGAACGGCGGAGACGGAGGCGGGCGAGTTTTGGGACATCTACGGGTTGGACGTGATGGTCATCCCGACCAACCGTCCCATTGCGCGGAAGGACATGGACGACCTTGTCTACAAGACCAAGCGCGAGAAGCTCAACGCTGTCATCGACGACGTTGTGGAATTGAGCAATGCTGGCCGCCCCGTGCTGGTGGGTACGACCACGGTCGAGATCAGCGAGTTGCTTTCGAAAATGCTCGGCATGCGCAACATCAAGCACCAGGTCTTGAATGCCAAGATGCACCAACGCGAGGCCGAGGTCGTCTCGGAAGCGGGCAAGCCCGGAACCGTCACCATCGCCACCAACATGGCGGGTCGCGGTACGGACATCAAGCTCTCGCAAGAAGTGAAGGACGCCGGAGGTCTCGCGATCATCGGCACCGAGCGCCATGACAGCCGGCGCGTCGACCGCCAGTTGCGCGGACGTTCCGGCCGTCAGGGAGACCCTGGATCAAGCCAGTTCTACGTGAGCTTGGAGGACGACCTGATGCGGTTGTTTGGGTCCGAGCGTGTGAGCAAGATGATGGACCGGATGGGCCACCAAGAAGGGGAGGTCATCCAGGCGGGCATGATCACCAAGAGCATCGAGCGCGCCCAAAAGAAGGTCGAGGAAAACAACTTTGGCATTCGGAAGCGCTTGTTAGAATACGACGACGTGATGAACGCCCAGCGCGAAGTCATCTACAAGCGCCGTCGCAACGCTTTGTACGGCGACCGCATCCGCACGGACATCGCCAACATGTTCTACGAGCTCGTGGAGGCCCACGTCTTGGCGACGCACCCGGTCAAGGATTTTGACGGGTTCCGCATGGCGCTCCTCACGGACTTTGGCATTGAGCCTCCGTTCGACGCCGACGTGTTCAGCACAGGGAAGCCCGAGGACCTCGCGCACCAAACCTACTTGCGTGCCGAGCAACTCTACCAAGCCAAGCTCGCCGACCTCGCAGAGCGTGCGCACCCTGTGATCCAGCGCGTGCACGACGACGAGAAGAACGACTTCAAAAACATCCTCGTGCCGTTCAGCGACGGCCGCAAGACGTTGCAAGTCGGCGCAGACATCGAGCAAAGTGTCCTGACCGAAGGCAAGAGCGTGCTCGACACCCTTGAGAAGGCGGTGGTGCTGGCCATCATCGACCAACACTGGAAGGAGCACCTTCGCGACATGGACGACTTGCGCAGCAACGTGCAACACGCCCGCTTCGAGCAGAAGGACCCGCTTCTCATCTACAAGTTCGAGTCCTACGAGCTGTTCCAGAAGTTGGTCCAAAAGGTCAATGCCCAGGTGGCGTCCTTCTTGATGAAGTGCACCATCCCCACGGGCGCTGCCGCCCAACAGCCTCGCCAAGCCCCTCGTCCTTCTGCCTCCCCACGCGTGCAAGAGCAGAAAGCCGGCGTCGCCAACACGGCGGAGCAAGGCGCGGCAGCCCGCGCTCAGGCCGTGGCTGCTCAGGGAGGCATGTCCGGACGTCCGCCGATGCCCGGCCGTCCTGGCGCCATCGCTCCAGGCCGACCGCCTCAGGCCGCTTCTCGCCCGCAGCCCGTGCAACCGATTCGGACTGAGAAGAAAGTCTTGCCCAACGACCCCTGCCCATGTGGGTCCGGCAAGAAGTACAAGAAGTGCCACGGGTGATTTCCCTCCCGGATGTGTCGCCCGACACGCCGACGATCGCCGAGCTCCGCGCGGCCCTCGAACGGCTTGATGCGGTTACGGCTCCCGCATGGGGCACCATGACCGCTCCTCAAATGCTCCGCCACTGTTCGCGGTTCATGGACCTGTACCTTGGCCGCATCGCGGTGCCCGGTTGGGCCCGCTTGGTGTCTCGGCTTATCGGCCCGTTGTTCCTGCGCTCGTTCCTGACCAAAGCCATCGGCGCCACGCCCCGCAACATGGGCACCATGCCCGCCATCAAGGCGCGCCCTCAGCTGGAGTTGGATTTTGAGGAAGAGCGCACGCGCTTCCTTGAACGACTCGCTGAAGTGGAGGCGCTGGACGGCGTGATTCAGCACGCGATGTACGGCGCGATGAAGGCGGACGACGCCAATGCGCTGGTGCGCCACCACACGACGCACCACTTCCACCAGTTTGGGGTGGTGTAAAAAGAGCGAATGGGTGGTCTTAGCTGCGCGTCTTGGGTCCAAACGCCAAGTCGCCCGCGTCGCCCAACCCAGGAACGATGTAACCGTGTTCGTTGAGGTCGGGATCGACCCCTCCCAGAATGAATGACGTCCCCTCGGGCAGCCACTTCTGTGCGTTGGCCAAGCCTTCTTCGCTTGCAATGGCGGCGAGCACGTGGACCGTGGCTGGCACACCGGTTTCGCACAAGGCGTCGTAGGCGGCTTGCAACGAAGCGCCTGTGGCAAGCATGGGGTCGATCAGGACAAGTGCGCGGCCTTCCATCGCGGGCGCGCCGAGGTACTCGATTTCGATGTCGAAGCCCGCGTCGTGGTGCTTCCGGTACGCCGACACAAACGCCGAGTCTGCGCGGTCCCACACGTCAAGCACCCCTTGGTGCAGGGGCATGGCGGCACGGAGGATGCAGGCCATCACGGGTTGATGGGCAGGAATGTCTTCGGTGGCGGCGCCAAGAGGCGTGGTGCACGTGGCCTTCGCCATCGGCCACGATTGGGCCAAGGCGCTGCCCAGTTCACGTCCCATCCGTTGCATGTTCCAGCGAAAGGCTGCACGGTCTTCGTGCCGGGAGGCATCGCGCAGGTTGAGCAGCAGCTGGCCAGCCATGCCGGGCGCGCGATTGAGGATGTGGGTCTTGGATGCCATGTGTCGAAAGTAACGCTCAGAAAGGCCGAGGTCCGCGGCTCATGAAAACAAGTCGCCCTGGGTGGTGGCGTGCAGGTCGGTGGGCGCTTGGACGTCAAGGCCGGCGTGCTTCTTCACCAGCCGCGCGAATTGTCGACAGGTGTCTGGGGTGTGGATGCTGTCCGGCTGGTGGACG
>CBFHRO010000020.1:0-35660 GCA_965658245.1 uncultured Flavobacteriales bacterium | reverse complement strand
CAAGAGGCCCCAGAGGAGGAACTTTCCGTGCTCTTGGATTTGCAAATCCAGGCCAAACCCGAAGCCCAAGTTACGATTTTGACCGACCCTGAAAACGACGCCAACCTGGTGGGCAGCACAGAGGGCAACATTCATCTGACCCTGGAAGACTGGGAACGGATGACCCTGACCGGATCGCTCTCCGTGGTGGAAGGTCGGTACGATTTTGCCTTGGGGCCACTCCTTCGGAAGCAATTCACGGTGGAGCCCGGCGGGACGCTCCTTTGGAGTGGGGACCCCTACCAAGGCAACGTCGATCTTCACGCCAAATACACCACTCGTGCCAACGTACAACCGCTTCTTGGCAGCGCCTCAACAGGCATCCAAAATGAGGACATCGACGTCATATTGCATTTGAGTGGCCCCATGCTTCAGCCCAACATTGGATTTGACCTCAACGCCCCTCGGGCCCCCACCTTGGTGTCCGAAGCCCTGGCCACAGCCGTCTTGGACGACGCCGAGTGCACCCGTCAAGCCATTGCCCTTCTCAGTTTGCAAGAATTCTTGCCCGAACAAATCAACACCTTGGCGCTGGGAACCACCGGTCTTCAGGAATACAGCATTGACATGGTGACGTCCCAGCTGTCTCAGTGGCTGAGCAAAATCAACGAGGACATTGACGTGGGCATTCGGTACGACGCCACGTCCGCCTTGAATCCGGCTTCGGTGAACCAAGATGCCTTGCAACTCGCATTGAAGGCTTCTTTTTTTCAAGACAAGTTGGAGGTGGAAGGTGCTGTCGGCTCGAGGGACGTGACCCAAGAAGCGCTTGGCGAAGCGCAACTTCAAAACGTTCGCATCCTTTACAACCTGAACGAGGAGCGTGGCCTCCAACTCACCGGGTTTTCAGAGTCGCAGTCCTCGGCCACCCAATCCGGCAACACCACAAGCCAAGGTGTTGGCATCCGGTGGCACCGGTCGTTCAATTGGACGTGGCCTTGGAATCAATCAAGGGGGACTTCCAACCCTGACTCGGTGGCCGAGTGAGTGACCTTGGCCTCTTGATGCTGCAACCAGCAATCAATCAACCAACCTTTGGCCACTTGCGCGTTGCGAAAGACGCGGAACGGCACCTCGGAGGAGAAAAACATCCAACGGATCTTGTGTCGCAAGGCCGTGATGCCTGAGGGCACCACTGCAGCACGGGCAACCACCCCTTCCGACGATTCAGGGGTCATCCAAAAAGACAAGACTTCCTGATCAAAGACTTCGATGTCCGAGGGGACCAAATGCAATACCGTACCTGCATGTTCTGGGCACAACGCCATTCTTTCTTCCTCAATGCGTCGTGCCGCCCCCTCGTCCAAGAGGTGATCCGCCCGGTGTGCCACGGTACACATGCCTGATGCCCACGTGTACTCCGCGCGCTCGGATGCACTTGTCATTGCGTGTTCCACAGCCTCAAGATGAGGCGCAGTCCACGCGTTTTGGCGTCAGCTTTGACGAAAGTGTTCACACCCCATTGGGCATTTCCTCCAGCTTTCGCTTGACCGTAGCTTCATTCGCAACTGTAATCGCTGATCCCGCTGGGCGCCGGCGAGCAAAAATTCAGGGCCGCGGTCAGATCTCCCTCTTGCAAGTGCTGGATGGTCTGCTTGCTGTAACCCAAACCATACACCCCAAGGGTGCTGCGTGAACCCCACAAGCCCACGCCCCCCATCGGCGTGCCGTCGTTTCCAATCACCTCAATGTTGGTCCACGTCGGACGGTCCTGCACCACGCTGTTGGTGGTCTCGTTGACGTCCAGGTAGATGGCCAAATCTTGGTTGGCCACTTGCAACACAAAGTCGAAGGCCCGTTCCATTTGGTATTCGGCATCGTAACGGCCCAGGACACGACGGATGCGGGGATTGGCTTCCAAACGCGTGCTCAACTCCCCAAACAAACGCTGGCATTCGAACGGTTCGTCGATGGTTTGGAATCCGTTCAACCCATTCACTTCTCGGGTTCCCACAGACAGGGTCAACGTTCTTTCTCGGGTGCTGTCAAGCAAGGTCAAGGCGTCATCGGCATAGTACCGCTCTTCGTAGTGCACGACCAAAGAGGCAGTGTACAAACTCGCCCCTGGCGAAGTGGTCCACTTGAATGGGAAATTGGGGTAGGTCGCTGTGCCATCGGGATTGACTGCGGCAAACCCCATCTTGTAATTGGGCAGGTTGGGCGGAGGCTGGTTGATGGCCCCCACGCTCGACTCCACCATGGTCGTGGTGGCCCGGGCTTCCTTGCCATCTGGCAAGTCCAACTCGAGGCGGTAGAGCCTGTCGTCTCTCAGCTCCTCCGTGGTGGTGGCAGCGTAATACACCCGTTGCGTGGGCCCAAAAAAGATGCCCGACGTCTCCTTGTTGTCAATCAGCGTGTCGCGCAACGCCCAAGCGCGGCCGGTGGGCAACTCGTTGCCCACAATGCCCCCTGAACTCGATGGAATCAATTCCACAATGCGCGCATCCACGCTGCCCGCAGGATACTCCGAACTGTCCGCCACTTGGGCCGCCAAAAGTTGATTGCCCTCCCCCAACCACGTGCGGTTGATTTTCACCCATTGGGTGTCGGCTTCCAATTCGAGCAAGCCGTACACCACAGGAATGCTGTCGTAAGGCGCTGTCAAATCCACTTCCGTGCTGCAGCCGACCATGCCCGCGGCCACCGACGTCAGCACCGCGCACCCCACTCCCCAGCGCTTCCACAATGTTTGGTTCTTGCTCATGCGTGCAAAATTAGGCTTCGACAGACGGTTTGGGCAACGTCAGCAGAAAGTCCATCGTGTCCACCCCGTCGGCGTAATCCCGCAGGGTGGGACATTGGTTTTCTCCAAACGTGGCCACACGCATGCCCTCCGCTTCAAACCCAGGACGCAACGCCCCTCCTCTGCGCACAGTGACCACTTGGATGTCGTCCCTCCGCTCGGCCAATTGCGTCTGAACGACGGAGGCGTCCTCGTAGCGTTCGACAAACAACGTCCCGATCGGCGACACCAATCCTTCGTCCGCCTTGACCAACAAGAATCCGTTCTCCACCATCTCCTCCTTGTTGAGGAGCCACACGGCTTTGTGGTAGTCGTAGTTGTTCGCGTATTTGCCGTGTTGGCCGAGGTGCCCCCAGCGCACCCATTGGGCAAAGCAGCGGTCCAAGTCAAACCCCTTGGGCAGCCACACCTTCGTCACGCTCCGACATCCCATGCCGAAATGCGCGAAGATGTCGTCCCCCAATTGGTCCAGTTCCTCGTCTGTTTCTGCGCCGTCCAAGACGGCCACGGAAGTGCGCGGACCACGAAACAGGTGTGGGAGGTGTCCAAAGTAGGCTTCGAAATAACGGCTGGCGTTGCCGCCTCCTGTGGCAATGACGGCATCCATGTGCTGCATGAGACCGTCGTGAAACACCACAGCTTCGGCCACGTAAGGGGCGAACTCGGCCCATTTGGCCACCACCCATCGAGGCAACACCGCGTCGTCCTTGGACGTCTTGACATGCACCTCGTGGCCGGAAAGCACCGCACACAGCACGTCGTGCCATCCCACCAGCGGCAAATTGCCCGCCAAGACCAAGCCCACCTTCGCACCCGATTGTTCCGAGGGAAACGCATACGCCTCTGCCCAGGCCGCGATGCCCTCCTTGGACAAGGCCTGTCCATGGGCTTGGAGCGCACGCTTGACACTTTCGGAGGTGAACCAGCCGTTGGACGCCAAGGCCGTGCGCTGAATCTCTTCGTCCAAATGGGCTTCTTCACGAAACCACTTGCCCAACTGAACAAGAGAGGAAAGGAGTGTGTTGGAATCGTACATTTGCAAGACAAAGGTATTTGCCATGGCCATCATGATTACAGACGAATGCATCAACTGCGGTGCATGTGAGCCGGAGTGCCCCAACAACGCCATTTACGAGGGCGGGGCCACGTGGAAGTTCGCCGACGGCACAGGCTTCAGCGGACGTGGAGAGCACCCCGTGGCGGGTGTTGTGGAGGCGGACGAGGAGCACGAAGCCGTGAATCCCGATCTGTACTACATCGTCAGCGACAAGTGCACCGAATGCGTAGGGTTCCACGACGAACCGCAATGCGCAGCTGTGTGTCCCGTCGATTGTTGTGTCGACGACCCCGGCCACCGCGAGTCGGAAGAGGACCTGTTGGCGAAAAAAGCCTTCATGCACCTGTAAGAAACGGGCGCATTTGGCGTTAGGTTGGCACCATGAAGCCCTTCCTCCCCCTTCCCTGTTGCGTGTTGTTGGCTTCGGTCCTGGCCGGCCTGGCCTTGGTGACCTCTCCTTGCCAAGCCCAAACTCCGGAGTGGGCGCGCGTTGCAGCCGCACATGAAAGCTTGGCTCAAGCCACAAATGAGGCCGATCGCCTTGCCCTCCATGAACAATTGCAAGGACTTTGGGAAGAGGCCCTTTCGACGGGGCACGCCTTCGACGTGGCGTGGAAAGAGTGGAACAATGCGGTGGTTGATTTGGGTGCAGGCGACGAGCGCCTGCTGGTTTTTACGTGGAACGTCGAGCTTGACGACCGCACCCAGCGATACGGAGGATGGGTCGCGAAGGCTTCTTCCTCGGAGTTGGGGTACGACCATGTCATGCTTGACCACGATTTGGACGTCGACCCCCTAGACGCCGGCCGCATGCACCGCCACGACCGCTGGCAAGGCGGATTGTATTACAACGGCATCCTCACGTACGACAGAAACACCCCAGTTTACACCTTGCTCGCCTGGGATGGTGCCGATGCCTTGACCACGCGCAAATGGGTCGAAACGTTGGAGCCTCGGAACGGAAGGGTGCGGTTCGGTGCACCACGGTTTGACATGCCCGAGGGATTGTTGAAACGCGTGGTGCTGACGTACGCCGACGCTGTGCAAGCCACCCTTCGCATCGAGCCGCAGGCCGCGCGGATCGTGTTCGATCATTTGGCGCCCGAAGACCCCAGCTTTGAAGGTCAATTTGCCTTCTACGGCCCCACCTTGAATTACGATGGGCTTGAGTGGCGCAAGGGGCGCTGGACGTTTGCAAGGGACATCGCGGTTCAGAATGGAGACGACAGCTCTCCCCGTGAATACCGCGATCCCTCTCGCCGCAGGCGCCGCAGCTAAATCGGGTCCTTGCGTATCTTCCTTGCATGAAAGTGACCGCTTTTTTGCGCTGGAGCTCCTCGGTGTGTTTGGCCCTTTGCTTGACATGGGAAGCCCCCTCCGCACTTGCCCAATCCGACGATGCCTCTTCCCTTCCTTCGGGGGCACAAATGATGGAAGACCTCGTCCGCTTGACCATGGTTCCTTTGGCTGAGGCGCCATTGACGTTTGAAGGCAACTTGGTATACGAATTGACCTCCCCACGCGGTTCCACCATGGGTGAACTCCGCTGGGGAAATAAGGGTGACTGCATCATGTGGACCGACGCGTTGGACAAGCAGGGCTTGTACACCGTTCAATTGGATGCCAGCCAACCCCTCGCGACGTTGAGATTGATGAATGAGGAAGGGCACTTCATGACACCCCAAATGATGACCCTTGCCAAATACTGGACGGCAGAAGGCACGCCCCACCCCGCCACACAGCCACTCAAGCTCGACCGAAAAGCCGCACCTGACACCATCCTTGGCCGCGCCTGCTACAAGCACGACGTGAAGGTGGGCAAGGAACGCGCAATCCTGTGGGTGGCTCAAGCAGAAGACACTGCAGGCGCTGACACCAACGCGAGCCTTCGCACAGCCTGGGGCCATTGGATTCGTTCCCGGGTGCCTTCCGATGCGCTGCGCGGCTTGATCCTTCCGGAGGGAATTCCCTTGAAGGTGGAGTGGGGCGTGCCCAACCAAGAGGGAGAGCTTCCCCACGCCATGACGGTTGCGACGCTGAATCCCGCGGCTTCCTTCACCCTGAATGCGCCTGAAATCTACATGCACGTGCCCGGGCGCGACATCAACGAAGTCGCAAGAGAACTCCGCGAAAAGGAGGAAGCCGACTCAGAAAAGGACTGAACTTCTGCAGCCGGGTCACCCCTCACCTGTCATTTGGACGTCCGGTCACTCGGGATTGCGCCACGAGTCCTGCCCCAGCCAAACCTCCGTCGCCCCTGAACCGTATCGGCGGGGATCCCCCTCGCGGTAGGAACAATCGGGATGGTGTTGCTCGAGGGCTGTTCTGATTTGGTGTCGAAGCACCCCCTGACCCACCCCGTGGATGAACACAATGCGGCGCAGCTTCTGACGCTTGGCGATGTCCATCATGCGGTCGAAATGGTCCATTTGGATGGCGAGTTTGGCGCGGTCCGGAAGGCCCCGTTGATCGTCCACCAATTCATGAATGTGCAAATCGACCTCCATGTGAGCGTCTCGCCGGACCATGCTTGTGGCTTGGGCATTCTGGTAGCGCACTTCAAAGTCCTTTTGGAGTTCCCGCATGCGCTTCTCCCCCACTTCTTGGGCGAGCAACTGCGCGACGTCGGGAATGGTGTCGCCGTACTGTTTGGCCTCCACCTCAGGGTCAGGCGCCGCAAGGAGTTCAGACGGGGCGACCGAGCGTTCAAAGCCGTCTTCGTCCTCGACCACCACGGAGCTGCCCTCGATCCGGACCACCGTGGCGCTGCCGACGTCGTTCAAAAACTTCACGCGTTGCCCCACCTTCAACGTGCCCATCATCCGCGCTTTTGCAGGACCACCTGGCACGTCACGGCGGGTCCTTGGTGAAACGGACCTTCGTCCAAGACTTGCGCGCATCGGGCATTCCAAATCAACGTGGCATCGTCAAAGGCCTTCTCCACGTCCTCCTCGAAAGTGGCCTCGTGGAAAAGCATCTCGCGCACCTTGGGACCTCCCGACGACAGTCCGAGCTGGTCGCGGTGGAATCCCTCCACAATCATGCGCCCTCCCGGCTTGACCCATTGCCATGCCCGGGCATGAAATTCCGCCCGCTTGTCGGGAGGCATGTGGGCAAACACAAGTCCCACCGCGTCAAATGGCGCGGGCGGGTCAAACGCCAAGGCGTCGGCCACGTCCACATGGATGTCCACCCCGCGGGCTGCGGCGAGGTCTTTGGATTTTTGGACGCCGATGGAACTGACATCAAACGACGTGACCTCCCACCCTTGCGCGGCAGCATGCACCGCATTTCGCCCCTCTCCATCGCACGGCAAGCACACTGTCCCCGCATGGAGCAGCGCCAGTTGCGACGCGAAGAAGACGTTGGGCTTCGTCCCATACACGGTGTCGTTCGCACCGTAGCGTTCGTCCCACATGTTCATGCTTCGAAGTACGGACATGGGCGGCTACCTTGCACCATGATGAAGCTGAAAATCGCCCTCCTTTTGTGGGTTGGCTGTGGCCTGTTCCCGCAGCTGCTCTTGGCCCAAACCCAAGACCTCCGTTCCGACAGCGCACTGGTCCGCGAGGTCTTTAGTGAAGTCTTGGCCCACGGTGAGGCCCACGAAAACCTTCGGGTGTTGTGCAAAGACATTGGGCACCGGTTGAGTGGTTCGGCAAGCGCCGACCGGGCAATGGCCTGGGGACAAGGCGTGATGGAACGATACGGGGCCGACACGTCGTACATCATGCCTGTGACGGTGCCCTCTTGGACCCGTGGCAATGTGGCGGAAGCCACCGCCACTTCCCACGACGGCACGCGCACCCCTCTGCACATCACCGCGCTCGGCGGCTCGGTGCCGACCCCCAATGCCGAGGTCATTGAAGGTCCGCTGCTGGTGGTGCGCCACCTCGACGCCCTGGATACGTTGGATGCCTCCGGCCACATCGTGCTGTTCAATCGCCCCATGGACCCCTTGCTCATCAACACGGGCGCGGCCTACGGAGGCGCGTTTGACCAACGGGGCGGCGGGGCTTCGGCGGCGGCGAAGGCAGGCGCCATCGGCGTGCTCGTGCGCTCCTTGACCCATGCCTTGGACACGCTTCCTCACACCGGATCGTTGCGATACAAAGAAGACGTGCCACGCATTCCTGCGGCGGCCATTTCCACGGTAGACGCCTCCAAACTGGCACGCGCGTACGCCACCTCACAAGACCCCATTGCCATCGAGATGCAGATGAATTGCCGAGACCTCGGCAGCGTGGCGCAGGGCAACGTGATTGGCGAATGGCGCGGAAGCGAGAGCCCCCAAGAAATCATCACGCTAGGAGGTCATTTGGACTCTTGGGACATTGGCGAGGGAGCACACGACGACGGTTCGGGCGTGGTGCACACCTTGGAAGCACTGCGTGCACTGAAGGCAGTGGGCTATGCACCGCGACACACGATGCGTTTTGTGCTGTTCATCAATGAGGAAAATGGGAACCGTGGCGGCAAGATGTACGCCAAGGTGGCCGCGGAAGAGCACGAACAGGGCTTGCGCCATGTTGCGGCCATGGAATCAGATGCAGGCGGCTTCGTGCCGCGTGGAGTCCGCATGGATGCGCCCGAAGACGGGGTCGAACTGGTTCGCAGTTGGTCAACCACCCTCGAACCCTACAACCTCCACTACTTCGGAAAAGGGGGCGCAGGTGTCGACATCGGCCCCCTCAAGGAACTTGAACCTCGTCCCCTGCTCATGGGATTGGTGCCTGATGGGCAGCGGTACTTTGACCTGCATCACAGCAGCCAAGATGTTTGGGAAAACGTCCACAAACGAGAACTCGAGCTCGGCGCAGCCACGTGCGCGAGCATGCTGGTGTTGCTCGACCGAAATTTGCCGGCCGACTGACCGTTACTCTTCTGAGCCCTCGGCGATCGGCACAGACCAAAAAGGAACGAATTGAAAGTCGCCATATTGGTCCAACGTCCCCTCGTACGAAGGGAAGTGGAGGCCGAGTTCGTCGAGGTACCAAGACTCGGGCAAGGGCAATCCAATGTGGTCGTTGGCATAGTGCCACAACCCATCGAAGAAGGGTGCCGATGCCGCCACGATTGCAGCGTCCCCAAACTCGATGGAATACACCGCGAATTCGGGGTTGTATCGGAAGTCGAAGAAGACGTAGTGTCCATCCACCTCCTCCCCTGACGTCAGGGTCATGCGGCCATCGGGAAACGTCACCCGCTCAAAAGCGCTGATGGTCCCGCTGCGCTCTACGAGGTTGTACACCGTGACAGGCTCAGGACACTCAGGCATGTAAACCTCTGCACTGTCGTAAATGCTGAAGGCGAAGTACAAGGAATCCAGTTGTGCCTCCCCATTGAGAAGGTCCGCAAACAACGTTTCAAATTCGGTGCCTTGGTAGTCGCATGCGACCGTCATGTCAGGACCCCACTGGGTGTTGAAGACGGTCAAAAAGGCGAGCATGTCCGCGGCATTGATGAGGCCGTCTCCGTCCGCATCGGGTTGCCAGGGCTGAGTGGTTTGGGCATAGGCCCCTCCCACCACGAGAAGGAGCAAGGTGGTGATCAACGTGCGCATGAGTTCTGATTTGGTTCAACAATATACATAATATTTGTTGAACTTGGGACAAAAGACGCCCCCTCAGTGGCTTTGACTCGACCTATCGCTCAGGATGGAATCCCGCCTTTGCGCTCACATTGGCCTCAATGTCCTTGCGATCCATTCGTTGCTTTCGGAATTCTCCGGCGTGGTAAAGCGTGGCCTGGTTGTCGTAGAACGGACTGAAGGCGTTGCCCGATTGCCCCGTGGGTAGGATGCTTTCCGAAGCGGCCACATCGGCGAAGTCGATGCCGATTCGCATGGACGGTCCGGAGAACACGTCGTAGTTCACCTCCTCTTTCAGCTTGAACTCGTATTTGTTCAGTGCGTCTTTGGCGGCAGGCAAAGAATACGGGCCCACACTCAGGAAGTCCCCCACCAGCGGTGCGTCCTTCATGGCGTGCTCGTGCACGACAGTGTGGAGACGTCCATATTGCCACTTTTCGGGGTTGTCGCCAAGCGCACGCGTCAAGTCCTCTTGGGCGGCCTCCCAGGCCCGCGCCACGATGTCGGAAGCCGTTTCCACGGCGTCGGTGCGGACGTCGTCCCACCAAGGCGAATCGACATTGGCCAAGAGCTTGGGGAAGGCGTTTTCACTGACGATGGTCTTGTGCCAAGCCTCGAATTTCTCTTGGGCTTGCGCCTCCCCTGCAGCCGCCTCAAAATTGTCGTACATGGCACCCTGGATCGTTCTGTACATCCACCGGTAGTAGATCGTGGGCGCAATGTCTTCCGCGAGGTGGCTGCCATCCCAGCCCTGAAGAACTTCGATGTTGACTCCCGCTTCGACGACGTGGTCTAAGAGCATCCGTGCGTTGGACGCGTAGACTGGAGAATGGTGGTCGAGTTGGATGGCCTGGGCTTCGGGGAGCGTCCAGTCGTTTTTGGGTGCGGACAAGGCCTTCATGATGGCCCCAGCCCGGGTGTTGCCCGCGTAGTAATGGCCAGGGATGGCGATGCTGTCGTTGGACGCCGGGGCGTTGTTGGCGGAGTAGACAAATCCGGAGGCCGGATTGACCGACTTGGGGTTGACGTCAAAGCCATGCCATTCAGTGACGTCGAGTGAAGGGTTGGTCCCGTCGAGGGCGATCTTGGTGTCCACCCCTTCTGGACGAACTGGAAGCTTGGCGCTGGCCCACCATGCAATGTTCCCCTCCTTGTCGCCGTACATCATGTTGAGTCCCGGTGCATGGATCAGGGCCGTGTTGGCTTCAAATCGGTCGAGTCCCTCCTCCCGTGAGAAACCGTAGAAGGCCTCGTGGATGCGGTTTTCAGGGTACTGGGTGAATGCCCACCACATGGCGACATCCTCTTCGATGAGCGGGCCATGGTGGGTCTCGCGCACCTCGAACGTGACCGGCGCCTCGCCAGCCACCTCGATGGTCTCGGTTCGGACGTTGAGGGGAAGCCACTCTCCCCCGTGGAGGTAGCGGTCGCCCTCGAGGGTTTCGCGGTACAAATCGATGTCGTCGTTCACAAACATGGTGATGCCCCACGCATGGTCACGGGTGTGGCCAATGACGGGGAAAGGCAGGCCGCCGATGTGGTTTCCGTAATACTCCAATTCCGGCGTCACCACATGCGCTTCGTACCACACCGAAGGCGACGCGTAAGCGATGTGGGCGTCGTTGCAGAACAACACTTCGCCAGAGGCCGTACGATCGCCGCTGAGCACCCACGCGTTGGACCCAAGCCATTGGGGCACGGGGCGCAAGGCGTCGAGGTTGTGCACGCGGTTGGCGAGGCCCGAGATGTCGCGGGCAGGTTTGCCCAGGGGGATGCGTTGGAATCCATCTTCGTTCCAGTACACGTCCGCGACGAGGGCCGAATCGAGGTTGCGCGCCATCCAATCGAGGATGGGCTCGGTTTTCAGGTGGATGGCAAACGAGTACGACATGAAGCCCGTGGCGCAGTAAATGTCATGCATGTCAAACGGCTCAGGCCGAGCGTTGATCAGGCGGTACTCGAATGGGAGCTCTTTGGTGGCAATGAAGGCGTTGATGCCGTCGAGGTAGGCCTGCATGGACGCCTTGAGTTCTGCAATTGTGGTGTCTGCCTCGATGCGTTCCACCGTGCGCCCTGCGGCTTGGCTCATGCCCAAGGTCCGCAGGTACTTGTCGTTCTCGACCATGTCGGGACCGAGCAACGCGGAGAGCTCTCCCCCTCCTGCCCTGCGCAGAAGGTCCATTTGCCACAAACGCTCCATGGCGTGGACGTAGCCCAAGGCATGCATGGCGTCGGTTTCCGAGTCCGCGTAAATGTGCGGCACGGCCATGTCGTCAAACAGAATGTCGACGTCGTTCAGGACAGCGTCGGTGGTGAGGTCAAATCCGTAATCTGGGGCAATGGTTTGGGTGGTGATGTAGACCAAAGAGGACAGCATCGTGACCATCACGGCCACCACGAGCAAGATCTGTTTCATGAATAAGGCGTCAGAATTGAGGCGTAAGGTTCACAAAACAAACAATGAGTTGCGTTGGGTGTTCAGGGAGGGGATGAAAAATTGGCTGCAGAATGTGACAGGGATTGCGCTGTGATCCCCAGTGTGGGGTCGTGAACCCGAGCATGAAGCTTGAACTGCTGCGCAGTTCTTGGGCGTTTTTTGTGCCATACCTGGGCTTGAGATGAACTCAGACTTGGCAGGCACAAAAAAGCCCGGTTGCTGTTGCAACCAGGCTTCTTTCGTGACCCTGTAGGGATTCGAACCCCAAACCTTCGCATCCGTAGTGCGATGCTCTATCCAGTTGAGCTACAGAGCCGTTGTCCTCATGACCTTGCGGTCAATCGGGGGGCAAAGATAGACAGGCTTCTTTCCCGTCCAAACACCCCCCCGAAAAAAGGCGTGAAAAAAAGAAATCCGCACCGGCAAGATTCCAGCGTTGCCGCTTGGTCTCCGTACTGCCGATGCGGATCCTCCAGGCCCTTCCGTGACTGCTCATGGAAGAGGCATCCCCTTGCCGAGGCTCGGGAACCAACGCCGCTTGCGCGCCGTTGCTGGTCCTCAGGGGGAGTTCGTCACCGCCCTGCCCTGTCACCGAAGTGGCATGGGCCGACTCGAGTTGTTCAGCGTCACCTCGCGGGACCGCCTTGCGGCAGTCAGGCTCCCCTTCCCTCCTTTCAGAGTTCTGGGCGGCCGGGTTTCCCCGTCCGGGTGGACTGCTCGCGGACCGTAATGGTACCGCGGTGGGTCCTCGTCCCTTTGGTCTTTCAACGTCCCTCTGTCGAGGATCGTCTGTCGAGCCTTGTTCTTCGTTCTTCCTTGCGTCCGAACGCGTCTCACGACCCTCCCAAACAAGCCGCTGCTCGTTGGCGGCAAGGCATCTCTCAGGGAATCACTCTTCGCAGCCGGCGAACCGTCGTGCGTGGAGTGGGTCAGCCCTTCTTGGCGAACCAAATCGGGTGGCAACCGGTGTCTTTCGTCTCTCCTCCGAAGAGGGCTTTCGAGAGGACCGTGGGTGTTGCCGTTTGACCTCCTTGCTGACACAAAGAAGGGACAGGCATGTCTCAAACCAAAACAAATCAACTTTCCGAAATTCACATCGTATCCACCTCACTTACAAACAATTGTGGATAACGGAACGCAGGTGTCAACGCTCCGCATTCGGCGCTGCAAAAGTACGCAGACGAAGTCCTGTCGCGAGGGTTCAGGCGCGGAAAAAGCGCAAGCTCACCGTGGCAGGCAAGCTGGAGGGGAATGTGCGGCTGTGTTCTGCCTGCATCTCAAGCCCGGCTTCGGCCGCCATGGCGTCAAAGACGGGGATCTCCAAGATGTATTGGTCGGAAAAGCCATGCGTGGCGTCGTAGGCCGTGGCCGGAAGCTTGCCCTGCATCAGGCGCGCGTTCTCGGGAGCCACGGTGTGCAGCTCAATCATCAGCAGGCCGTGCTGGGCGACGTAGGGCGCCCACTTCATCAAGTGCTCCTTGAGGCTTTGCTCCACGTTGCGGAGCTTGAGGCGCTTGCCTCGGAACGCGAAGGCGCCGGAAGACACCGGGGCCTCCGGACGGTCGATGATGGGCGGGTTGTAGATGCGGTTGTGGTCTAGGAACGAACGGACGCTCATCAAATCCCCGAGACGCACACCGTGCAGCTCATACAGGTCGAGCGCAAGGCGGTCGGGATCGCCAATGTCTCCCCAAATGAAGTGGCCCTTCACGCCTTTTTGGCGGAAGTGATCTGCCGTGGCCACCAGAGCCTCCTGGTTGAAGTCGGCGCCCACAAGCATGAGCGGGTGGGTGTCCAAATGCTGACCGCGCAGGGTCTCGGACTCAATGACGTCACGCATGTGCAGCAACAAAGCCCCATTTCCACACCCCATGTCGCACAAGCCAAGCGGTTGTTCGTCGAGGGGGGCGTTGAAAACGTTTTTGATGACCTCGTCAAGGTGAGAGAAATACGCCTTGTGGGCGCCGCCCGACCCCCACACGTTCAGGGTGCGGTCCACATGGATTTCGGCCTCGCCCGGCTCTGTTCGCCACAGCCAAGAGCCTTCTCCAAGCAGGAGTTCTTTGGCCCACAAGAAGGTTTGGGTGTATGAGGTGGTCACGCCATAGGCGGCGGCGCGCTGCAAAAAGAACGCCCCCACCTGGCTGTCGGCCCACCCGAGGGCGTGCATCACTTCTGCCCATGTTTCCTGAAGTTCCGGATGCAATTGTGATGAAGCCCGTGACACGTCGTCCCACGAGGTCATCACCTCGGTGCCAAAGGCCGTGCCCAACATGACGAGCCACGGCGCCACCAAAGCACCTTCGAGGTGGACGCGGAGGCGTTGTTCGAGGCTGAGGGTTTGGCCTGCGGTGTGGTCGGTCAAGCCTCCCCCACTCATGACCGCCCCAAGAAGGGCCCGCATCACGCCCAGGGCCTCTGCAGAGAGCGGCTGTTGCGGACGGTTCCACATGCCCACGCTGTGCTCCAGCCATGTGCGTCCCAGGGCATAGAGGTGCCGGTCGCGTGACCAATGGGCCACGTCCACGTCTTTGTGCGGGACGTAGGTGACTTTGTCTTCGCCGTAGTGCGCGTCGAGGATGCCCTGCGAACAGAGCATGCGAAGCCCCACATTCAAGTAGCCCGGGTTGGCCCCGTAAAGCGACGCCAACTCATCCACATCGCCCCCAGTTTGGAGCACCTCCTCCAGCACTCCACTCAACTCCAACACCGGAATCACCCCACTCAACGCAAGGCCATCCAAGTGAAAGAACAAACGCGAACGCCACAGGCGCTGCAGGTCTTTGGTCGCAGAAACAAATGAAGTCATGGTCGTTGTGGGGTTCGAAGGTCAGCGCTTTCGGCTGCCCTTCATGGCGTCACGGTGCAGGGTCACTGCAATGGTCTTGGCTTTGAAGTACGCCATGCTGATGTACTGACGCCCGCCGTAAGGGTTGCCTTCGCCCCAGCTGTTCTTGATGACGAAGTATTCGCTGCCGATTTGGTCTTGGGCCAAACCCACAATGTGCATCAAGTGATCGTCCGTGGTCGTGTGATTTTCAAATCCTTCCTGGCGGGACGCTTGAGACACTTTGGCTTCCTGAATGACTTCTTGGAAAAGGTTGGCCTCTTCCCCTTCCGCTGGCATCAACGCCATGCCGTTGCGAAAGCTGAAACCCTTTTCTGACACGTCTGCATCCCACGCCACCGTGTATCCGTCCATGACTGCCTTTCGGACCACACGTGTCATGTCCTCAATGGGAAGGTTCAAATACGCTCCACGTGAAAAATTGTCAGGCACTTCCAACACAAAAGTCTCTCCAAACTCGTGATGTGAGAAGCTGGTCAGCGACACATACTCCGACGGAACAATGCCCAACTCATCTCGAAAAGACTCAGGGGTGTAGGTTTTCCCCTTGACCTCGAATGACGAGGGCAATTCACCCAAGTACGCGTTGCAAATGCCCTCGACCGCATCACGCCAATCGTCGGAGAGAACCTTTTGCTCCGACATGGCCTTGACGGCCGCAGCCAAAACCGCATCCAGCTCGCCGTGGTTGAATTCGGTTTCGCCGGCGTCGAGGCCCGTGTATTCAGATTCGGGAACCAGGCCATACCCTGCTGCCGCATTCAAGACGTCGTGGCAAAGGCTTCCCGGACCAAACTGATGCAAGCCATGGTGACGCAAGTACATCTCCGCTTTCAAGGGGTAGGTGTAACGCACTGAGGCCATCTCACTCAAGTCGACCAGCTCGCCGCTGATGCGTGCGGCTTCACTTTCGAGGAAGCTCGTTGTCGAGAAGCTCCAGCACGTTCCTGTGCGACATTGGTCTTTGACGGACGTGGCAGTCAAATCCGCCAGCGTTTTGAAGGTGTACAATGGGGCTTGGTCGCCTTTTTGTGCGTGGGCCGAGGGAGCCATCATGCATCCTGCAAGGACGGCGGTGATCAGAATTCGATGTTGCATGGGTTCAATTTACACCCAACTTTTCCGTGCGTCTCAATGCAAGGCACGCGGATTAGCCACACCCCATTGTTGTTTACCCCGAGCGGTTGTTTGTCCCGACCGACGACCCAAAGTGCCTTAGAACGACGCGCGCACGAAGTCGCCCAATTGAGAAGGGATCATCCACGTGAGGAAGGCCGCGACGTTCCATCCTTTGTACGCCTCCGTACCGAGGTTGACGTTGTCGCGGCTGGCGCGGACGTTCAACTCCACGTGCCCCCCCTCTTCAAACTCCACCGCAATGCCGAGCGAAGAATAGAAGCCGGTGCCCCATTGGGTCAGCACGTTGCTCGCAGGCGACAATTGACCGCCCGCCCCGCTGCCGATCGCCGTGAGCAAATTCACTTCATAAAGCGCGTTGCCCACGTTGGGCGACATGACGATGTAGTTCTCCTCAATGGCGACCGCGTTGGCCAGCCCCCCCAACTCAAATGCCCACGAAGCGCCCTCCGCGATGTAAATGGATGTCCTGTAGCCCAAGGCAATGTTCAACCGTTGCTCCTTGCCGATGATGGGATATGTGCGCACATCTTCATTGCCTTGTCCTTGGTCCGGCAACAACCCAGTGCTGAGCGACCACGCCCCCTCTGCCGTGACTTGCGCGACATCGAGGTGGCACACCAAGGCTGTCTCGGGATTCCAGAATTTGGCCGCCTTCAGCCCAAAAAACATCGACGGCTTGTATTGCATCAAGGGCAGGCTGTAGATGTTCCACGCCGGAAACTCATTCAGAATGCCCGTCACAGGATGCGTCAGTTGCTGCCCCTGCAATTGCTGCAGGCGTTCCTGGATGCCCCAAATCTGCGCGCCTGCATCCGACAGCTCATGGTCTCCGGCCCCATCGTAGAAATACGCCGCTTGGGGAAAGCCGCGATACACGCCGATGTTCACCCCAAACTCCAACCCCTCCCGTGACGAATAGGAGTAGTCGTCATCGTCGTCGCCGTAGACCCTCATTTGGCCTGAGACCAACGCAGGCACCCATGCCAAAGCCAAGGCTGCCATCCATCCTGCCGCGGTGTTCCAAGTCCTGTACGTCATGAATCAAAGGTCGCGAAAATTTGGCTCTGTCAAGGGTTGAGCGCAGGCGCTTCGCTCAGGACATTCATGCGCACTTCCAAGCGCTCGACTGGCCAGTCGCTCCCGTCACGCGGGGTGGCAGCCAAACGGTCCACCACGTCCATGCCTTCCACCACGCGACCAAACACCGTGTGCTCCCCGTCCAAATGTGGCGCCCCGCCCTGGGTGGCGTACGCACGGGCCTGTGCCTCGGTGTAGCGTCGGCCTTTGTCCTGTTGGATTCTGCCAAGTTCTTGGGGGCCGATGGCGCGGCCTGTGACGATGTAGAAGTCGTACCCCGACGAGCGCTTGTCCGGGTTCTCGCTGTAGCTGCGCGACATGGCCAAAGCGCCACGAACGTGGATCTTGTCGTCCTGGAATTCGGCGGGAAGCGTGTGCTGGCCAATCAAGAAACGAAGCTGTTGCGGTCGTTCTTCCTCGCTGTTGCCGCCTTGCACCACAAAGTCAGGCACCACGCGTGTGAACTCCGCGGGATCAAAATACCGACGGTACACCTTGTACAGAAAGTTGGCGCGGTGCACGGGAACGTCCTCAAACACTTCGACAACGATGCGGCCGTGTTTGGTGTCGAGGGCGATGCGGTTCTCGGTTTGGGTTTGCCCCCACTCCGTCAAAAAAGCCACGGCGTTGTCGTCGGTCAACGTCGGAAAATCCGACGCCACCAACCGGCGGATGCGCTCGTCCACCTCCACCGCCTTTTCAGGCGCTTGGGGCCCGGGCACATCCTCCTTCACCACTTCCGCTTCGGGCGAGCCACATCCCCAGACGAGGGCCAATGCCCCCCACAGCCAAACCTCCTTCATCCCACAAACATACCCTGCACGTACATTCATTGCGGACTGTCGGCCCATCTTCGCATTGTGAAGTACGCCATCGTTGACATCGAAACCACCGGGGGATCCGTCAAATCGCGCGGCATCACCGAGATTGGCATTGTCGTCACAGATGGCCAACAGGAACTTGAACGCTGGAGTTCGCTGATCAACCCTTACGAGAACATTCCCCCTCGGATCGAAGCCCTCACCGGCATCTCCAACGAGATGGTGGAAGACGCGCCGGGATTCGCCGACGTCGCAGACGAAGTGGAGGCCATCCTCAAGGACTGCGTGTTTGTGGCCCACAACGTCGGGTTTGACTATGCCTTCATTCGTGGGCATTTCGAAGCCATGGACCGATCCTGGCAACGACCCAAACTCTGCACCGTCCGCCTGTCCCGAAAGGCCTTTCCAGGACTGCCCCGCTATGGACTCGGCGCCCTGTGCGACGCCAAGGGCATTCGGCACGTCGACCGGCACCGTGCCATGGGCGACGCCGAGGCCACGGTCGAGCTGTTCCACCAAATCGCCGCGTCCGAACGCGGACAAGCCGCCATCGCAGACGCCCTGAAGCGTGGCACGCGCGAAAACTGGATGCCTCAGCACGTGGCCGCCGCGGAATTTGACGCCTTGCCCGATGAACCGGGGGTGTATTGGTTTTTGGACAGCCAAGGGAAGCCACTTTACATCGGCATGAGCATCAAGCTGCAACAGCGCGTGCGCAGCCACTTCTCAGGCACCACGGCCTCACGCAAACGACAGGTCCTGCTTCGCGAGATGCGAAGTTTGAAACACGAGCTCGCAGGCAGCGAGTGGATGGCTGCGGTGATGGAAGACGTCCGAATCCGTGCCCATTGGCCACCTCTCAACCGCGCCCAAAAGCAACCCCGTGCCTACCGCACGGTGGTGTTCTACCGCGATCGGCAAGGGCGGAGCCGCTTGGCCATACGCACCCAAGCGAGCGCGCGAGATGCTGTTCGCACGTTCCATTCAGAGGCCAGTGCCCGCGCGTGGCTGCATGAGCAAGTTGCGGCACATGATTTGAATCCAGAGTGGTTGGGATTGGGGGCGTGGAGCTCGGCAGAGCCTGTGACCCCAGAAGTGCACGAGGCCAACTTCGAGGTCGCCATGGCGACGTGGCAGGATGTGGCCTCCGGTTGGTTCATCGAGTCGGGACGAACCTCTGACGAACGCGGCATCATCGCCGTGGTGGAGGGCCACGTCCGAGGCTACGGATTTGTGGAGGCCAGCGACCTCAACGACCACCTGCGCGATGCAGAAGGCCAAGGCTGCTTGCACGAATTGACCCAAGGCCTCCACCCTGTCGCACCGAGCTCCACGCTCGATGCCCGGCTCAAGGAAGAGGTGCAGCGCAACCCGACGTGGGTGGCGCAAGTGTGACGCGGTCGGGCGTCAGTTGTTCAGACAGATCGCGGTCCCAAGGGAGGTCTTCACCCCCTCGAAGGCTTGGGCGTAACGCAACACATTCGCAATGCTCGAGGGACGTGGGCTCACCCATGCCGCGTCGACGGTGTCGTCTGAAGAAAATGTCCGAGAAGAGAGGTCGTCAGAGAAGAATGAATTCATGAACGGGGGTTTGATGTTCCCCCTTGAAACGGACAAGGGCGCACTGTATTGTGTGCGCCCTTGACAAAATCGCCCTGCCCTGTCTCTCTCAGGGTTTCCGCGCCTGTCAGCGTGGGGTCAGGGTGAGGTTTTGATCTTCCACCATCTTTCGCAGGTTGATCAACGCGTACCGCATCCGACCCAAGGCCGTGTTGATGCTGACGTCGGTTTCCTCGGCAATCTCCTTGAAACTCAGGTTGTGCGTCAAACGCATCTGAACGACCTGCTGTTGCTCCTCGGGCAGTGCGGGAATGAGCTGACGCAACTCGGCCATGATTTCATCTTCGACCAGACGGTCCTCGATGCTCGGCGCATCCTGAGACAGCGTCTCAAAAATGTCAAACTCATCCGTGGGACGAACCATGCGGCGCTTTCGGTTCCGGCGGAAGTGGTCAATGGCTGCGTTGTGTGCAATGCGCATCACCCACGGACCAAACTTCCCTTCCTCCACGTAGCGGCCCGTCTTCAAGATTTGGACCACCTTGATCCAGACGTCCTGAAACAAATCGTTGGCGATTTCTTCGTCGCGCACCACAAAGTGGATCTTGGTGAAGACCCCCTGCTGGTAGCGGTTCAACAATGTTTCAAATGCGCGATCCTCGCCATTTCTGTAGGCGCGGATCAACTCGCGGTCTGTGAGGGATGCATGCATGACACAACTCTTTACTTCACGCCTGTCCGTCGGGACGATCCCGAGTCAAGGCTTCATGAAATGGAACTAGAGTCGAATGTGTCGAATGGCAATGCGTTAAAAGTCGTTCACGTGAACAAGACCTAAAGTACTCTTTTTAACTGACCACTCCAAACCTCAGGTACCTTCACGCTGTTAAAAACTGCAATGAAGATTGACATCCAAGGCGCCCGCGTTCACAACCTCAAAGACGTCCACGTCAGCATTCCCAAGGAAAAACTGACTGTGGTGACGGGGTTGAGCGGCTCTGGAAAGAGCAGCCTCGCGTTCGACACGTTGTACGCCGAAGGCCAGCGTCGATACGTGGAAAGCCTCAGCAGCTACGCCCGTCAATTTTTGGGCCGGTTGGAAAAGCCCGACGTAGACCGCATCGACGGTCTCTCCCCCGCCGTGGCCATTGAACAACGCAGTGCAACGGGCGGTCCCCGCAGCACCGTAGGCACGCGCACGGAGGTCTTGGACCACCTGCGCATGTTGTTCGCCCGCATTGGCGAAACGCGCTCTCCAGTCTCCGGCGAGGTAGTCCGCAAGGACACGGTCACCGACGTGGTCGACGCCATTCTGAACAGCGCCGAGCCGCGCATGATGTTGGTCGCCCCACTCCAAGCCCGGGAAGACCGCTCCGCCGAGGACCAATTGCGCGTCCTTCAACAACAGGGGTACTCGCGCGCCTGGACGGCCCAAGGTGCGGTGCGTCTCGAGGACGTGAAGCCCCAAGATGTCCTTGGGCTTGTCATCGACCGCTTTTCGCCCAAGTCCGCCCAAGAAGACCCCGGCCGCGTGGCCGACTCCATTGAAACGGCATTCTTCGAAGGTGGGGGACGTTGCCAAATCTGGAGCGCAACCGATGGCGACGAACCCTCGTGCAAAGAATTCAACGACCGGTTTGAACGGGACGGCATCCTCTTTCCTGAACCCACCCCGGACATGTTCAACTTCAACAGCCCCGTGGGTGCGTGCAGCACGTGCGAAGGCTACGGTCACGTCCTGGGCATCGACCCAGACAAGGTCATCCCCGACCCCACCAAGAGCCTCTACGACGGCGCGGTGGCCCCGTGGCGCGGCGAGCGAACGGGCCGGTGGCGTGAGCGCCTGGTCATGGCCGCGGGAGATGCGGGCATTCCTGTCCATGCCCCTTGGCATTCCCTGAGTGAGGAGCAACAAGCCATGGTTTGGGATGGGTGTCCCCACTTCCGAGGCATCCGGGACTTCTTCGCCACGTTGGAAGCGAAGAGTTACAAAATCCAAAACCGCGTCATGATCAGTCGTTACCGCGGCCGGACACTCTGTGGCACGTGCAAAGGAACCCGCCTCGGCAAGGACACCCACAACGTCTTCATCGGAGACATCACCCTGCCCCAACTCTTGGCGTTGCCGATTGAAGAAGCGCTATCCACCATGAAGTCATGGACGCTCACATCCACCCAACGCGACATCGCCGAGCGCCTGCTCTGGGAAATTGAGACCCGGCTTCAATGCCTGTTGGACTTGGGGTTGGGCTATTTGACTTTGATGCGCAGCAGCCCCACACTCAGCGGCGGGGAGGCCCAGCGCATCGCACTCAGTTCCTGCGTGGGAAGCACCCTCGTGGGAAGCACCTATGTCCTCGATGAGCCCAGCATCGGTTTGCATCCCGAAGACACCGCCCAACTCATCGGCGTGCTGCAGCGGCTCAGGAACCAAGGCAACACGGTGGTCGTGGTGGAACACGACGACGACATCGTTACAGCGGCGGACCACGTGGTCGACATGGGGCCCCATGCCGGGTCTTTTGGAGGTGAAGTGGTCTTCAGCGGTCCGCACGACGGGCTCTCCGGGTTGGACGCTGACCACCCCTCCCTCACCGCGGCTTACCGCAACGGGCACCGCGCCATCGAGGTCCCCAAGCAACGGCGCCCTGTCGGCGACAAGCTTGTCATTCGAGAAGCCCGTGCCAACAACCTGCAAGGGTTCGACGCCACCCTCCCCCTTCGAAGCCTCGTGGCCGTCAGCGGCGTCAGCGGCTCCGGCAAAAGCACCCTCATCACGCAGTTGTTGGTGCCCGCCATTCAAGCGGAACTGGACGGTTTTGGAGGAAACCCCAAGGGCTTCGCGGCCTTGGAAGGCGACCTGCGCACCCTGGAGCACCTCGAATTTGTGGATCAAAACCCCATCGGCAAAAGCTCCCGCTCCAACCCCGTCACCTACGTCAAAGCCTTTGACGAAATCCGTTCGCTCCTCGCAGACACCTCCCACGCCAAAGCCCGCGGCCTCAAGCCCTCCCACTTCAGCTTCAACATCTCAGGGGGACGCTGTGAATCCTGCGAAGGCGAAGGGCACGTCACGGTGGGCATGCAGTTCATGGCAGACCTGAAGCTCGTCTGCGAAGACTGTGGAGGCAAGCGCTTTCAGGACCACGTCCTCGAAGTGACCTACCAAGGAAAAAGCGTGCACGACATCCTCACGATGACCGTGGACGACGCCCTCCTCTTCTTCGCGCCCGAACCTGGTCGGAAGCCGCCTGCCACCATTCGGCGCCTGTTGACCAAACTCCAACCCTTGCACGATGTGGGCCTCGGCTACGTCGCCCTCGGTCAAGGTTCCAACACCCTCAGTGGTGGCGAAGCACAGCGCATCAAACTGGCGGCCTTCCTCGCTCGTGGCGACCGCCAGGGCCACACCCTGTTTGTGTTTGACGAGCCCACCACGGGCCTGCACGTGCATGACGTCGCCAAGCTGCTCGAGTCTTTCAACGCGCTGTTGCAGCAAGGCCACTCCGTGGTGGTCATCGAACACCACTTGGACGTCCTGAAGTGCGCGGATTACATCCTTGATTTGGGACCCGGTGGCGGAAAACACGGCGGCACCCTTGTGCATGAGGGCACTCCTGAGAGTTTGGCACAAAGCGTGCATTCCCTGACGGGAAAACACCTCGCTCCCAAATTGCAACAACCATGAACACCTCCTTGGCTTCTGCCCTGTGTTGTTTGGCCTTTGTGGCGGTCCTCTCTGGATGCCAAGCCCAACACGACGCTCCTCAGTCAAATCTGCCTTCTGACAGCTTGAAAGCGTCCAGCTGGTGTGGCGTCTTGAGTCCTGACGCCTACCGCGTCTTGCGGGAGCAAGGCACTGAGCCTCGGTTCTCCGGTGAATTTTGGCTTCACGACGAAGACGGCGTGTACGTCTGCATGGGGTGCGGCGCCCAACTGTTTGACTCTGGGGCCAAATTCAAAAGCAACAGCGGCTGGCCAAGCTTTTACCAACCCGCCGGTGCCTCAGGGGTCGACGAACGCATGGACCTGAGCCACGGCATGCGACGCATGGAAGTCGTGTGCAACGCGTGCGGCGGGCACCTCGGCCACGTCTTTGAAGACGGCCCTCCACCCACCGGATTGCGCTATTGCATCAACAGCGTCGCGCTCGACTTTGTCCCGAGGGACAGCATCGACACCAAGCTGACCACTGTCAAACCGGTGGAGTGAGCCACAAAAAAAGAGGTCCTGAACCGGACCTCTTTTTTTGTTTTTGGCGACCCTGTGGATCTTAGCGGGGACGCTGACACACAAACGTCAAGCCTTCACTTTGGATGACATCTGGAGTACCCACCGGATTGCCTTCACTGTCGGTCACCGCCTTGGTGCGGCCGTGAAGGTTGATGAGTCCTGAAATCTCCCCTTGTGAGGTGAGTTGCATCAACAAGATGCGCTTCGAAGGACCTGCAGCCGCCTGACGCTTGTCTGGGGTCACAAACCATGCACCATCGCTGGTGGCCAACTCATTCCCTTGATCAAACACGGCCAAGGCGTCTTCCATGATGAACCCCGACACCGCATTCATGTAGTTGTCTTCAGCACCAATGGTCACCCACGAGTCGTACAACAACGATTCATCAAGGGTGGCATCGTAGCGCTGGACATCCGCAGACAAGGCTCCGCCCTTGGGATGTTGGAAAAACGGCTTGGTGGAAGACACTTTCAAGGGCGCAGAAGCTTCGCCATACACCGCATCGAGGATGTCACCTTCGTTTTCCATCACGGCGTAAACGCGGTACGTGTCGCCTGGCACGTTGCCCATGTTGTCGATGTAGTCCACTTCGAGACGGACGACTTGTGCAGAAGCAGATGCGGTCACAGCCAATGTGAGGCCAAGAGTCAAAAGTTTGTTCATTGTCGTTGTTGTTTGGAGCCGTGCTCGCCCCAAGATACATCAGCGCGTGCGTTACTTCAAGATGCGTCCGTTGGAACGAACCACACGCCCGCTGCTCGGACGGCTCCGGAATGCAGAGCGGGTGGGCATGAAATACCCAAACGACAATTCATGTGAATGTGCACTGAGCAGGTTGTCTCCCACAGTGATGTCGTAATTGTACGCGAACGTGAAAGCCCCGTAATTCAGTCCCGCACTCAAGACAAAGGCATCTTGTGGACGGAAGCCCATCCCAAACCAAGACGTCCCATTGACAATCGCGCGGACATTGACATCCAGTTGGGCCGATGTCGCATCGGTCATTCGCATCAAGCCGCTCGTTTGAACTGCCACCAATCGACTGACGTTGTACAGGTAGGACCCCATGAAGTGATAATGGCGCACCAATCGATTTTGGTCGTCATCAACACCCGCGAAATTCAACTTTTCCTGAATCAAATTGAACACGGCCATTCCAAAATAATAGTCCTTGCCGTACACCATCATGCCGGCATTGAAATCCACGCCGAAGGACGACTCCAAGGTGCCAGGAAGGCTTTCGTCGTTGGCCTGATAGACCTCGAGATCTGTGCCGTCAAATTCAAATTGATTGCCCTTCATGCTCAACCCAAAAGACACCGCGTCTTGGTTGTTGAGCAGAATGCTGTAAGCGCCCGTCAGCTCCATGCCCGTTTGGGAAATGGCGCCTCCCATGTCGTCGTTGTAAAGCACAAACCCGGCCCCCACCCCATTGGGCAAGGCACGGTGGCCACTGAGCAACATGGTTGTGGGACCACCACTGAATCCCGCCCACTGGTTTCTGTAGGTGGAGGAAAGCACCGTGCCTGGCTCTGTTCCGGCCACCGCGGGGTTGGCGAGGTAGGTGTTGGTCACGAACTGGGAGCGTCGAAGCTGCTGCTGGGCAATTGCGGACACCGAGGTGGCGACCAAAGCCACGGACAAGAGGAATGCATGTTTCATGGTCTTCAGTACTTGATGGTGACCGTTCCTCGGATGGGCAACGCCTCTGGGAACAATTCGATGGTGTAGTAATAGTCGGCCACGGGAAGTCGCGCGCCGTTGAATCGGCCATCCCAACGCTCGCTTCCCCCTTCTGTCTCGAACAGCTGCTGACCCCATCGGTTGTACACTTTCACCACCGATTCAGGGTAATCTTCCAATCCGCCCACCACCCAGTCGTCATTCTTGCCGTCGTCGTTGGGCGTCAGTGCATCTGCAATGAACAAGCAACCCTCAATGGCGTCCACAAATTGGGAGGCCGTGCGACGGCATCCGAGCGCGTCGGTCACCACCACCGTGTATGTGTCCTCCGTGAGTCCCACCGCCGTGGAGGTGGATTGCGCAAAAGGATCGCTCCACTCGTAGGTGAAAGGGGCCTCTCCTCCATTGACGCTCACCGTCGCCGTGCCGTCGGCGGCATTCCAGCAGGTCACTGGAGACGTGAGCGTGTTGAGCTCCATGTCGGTCACAAAGTCGATGCCGATGTCGAATGTCTCGGCATAGCTGCATCCGATTTGGTCTGTGACAAGTGCCGTGTAGGTCATCTCGCTGAGGTTGTTCAAATTGGCCACGTTGCCAGCCGTGTCGAGCACCACCCAATCGTATTCCTGGTCACTCACGGTGCCTCCAATTGGAAACACATCCGCCGAACCGTTGCTCATCCCTGTGCATGTGGCGTTGCTTGCGGCCACCAAAAAGTCCAAAGGTGCCGGTGCGTCCACTTCGAAGAGCGCGGTCAGCTGGCATCCGGAGGTGTCTGTCACCGTTGCGACATAGTCCCCTGCACACAATCCCACAGAATCCGCAGATGCGCTTCCCGTCGTGACATTGAAGTAACTCACGGCCAAGGCGCCTGAACCACCAATGGCCGTCAAGGCCACTTCCCCGTCACAATCCAAACCACATGACGGATTGGTCACACCGGCAATGCTGATTTCCAAGGGCGAAGGTTCAGTGATCAGGATGACTGCGGTGTCGGAAGAACAGTTGAGGGAATCCAAGACATACACTTGATAGATCGAAGGCCCCAAATCCATCAACCCGTCTTCGGCAGGCACGGTTTCTGTCGAATTGGTCAAAAACAACGAGCCCGAACCGCCAGAAGCTTCCACTGAAATAAACCCATCTGCATCGCCTGCGCACACCACATCACCGTAATCAAACGCGACGTCGAATGGCTCTGGACAATTGACAAAAAGCGTGTCTTTCAGGGTGCAACCATTCGCATCGCTTACCGTGAAAATGAACTCCCCATCGCCATTGATGCAGGTCAAGCCATCCCAACGCCAAACGCCCTCGATCAAATTGGGGTTGATGGTGGACCCCAAGGGGTTCTCTGCCACGGGCAGAAGGTTTCCTGTGCCTCCCGTCAAAAGGGAGTCCGGCAAGACAATCAAGGCATCGGCCTCGCCGAAACACGAATTGTTGTCGGCGATGGAGATCGTCGCTTGAATCGGCGCCGGGGACTGAACTGAAAAGGCCGTGGTGTCATAACAACCGAATTCATTGGCCACGTACACCTCGTAGTCTCCTTCCAACAACCCTGGAAATTGGTTCACCGCAGCTTGACTCAGGACGGTGACATCCATGTCGAATCCATCGCTCGACGTGGCCAAGGTGTAAGTGGTCTCCTCTTCTTCGGCAACGAGACCCAAAAATTCCAATTCGACATCCGTCGACAACCCGGCACAAGCAGTCACGGTGTTGCTCACGGTGGCGCTTGTTTCGTCGTAGGCCTCGCAGGGGTCTTGCACAGAAATCGCCCCATTGCCGTCTGCATTGAGGAAAAACAATTGCTCACTTTCGGTGTCACCTTCCACAAAAACCTGAAGGTTCAAATTCAACGACCAGTCTCCACACGTCGTGACACGTGCCACTGCGATTTTCAAATCGTCTCCCGCCACGGCATTCTGGGGAGCCCCTGTCACAAAAGCTGATCCGTTGTCGACTTGGGCACTGCAAATGCCCGAGCCATCCAACGTGGGACTCGAGATCCAAGTGGGGTTTTGTCCCGGGGCATCGCCGCTCAATTTTCCAATGGTCCAAAAGGTATCGTACTGGTACAAAGCTGTGGTCGGGAATTGCCAAAGCAAGCTGTTGTTTGTGGCGTCCATGACCATGGAATTGGTCACGGGATTCCAACATCCGCATGGGGCACTCAAACCCATTGCTCCTCCTTGCGGATAGACCCCAGTGTCAGAAAAAATGGCACTGAGCAAATCGGTGGGATTGGTGAAGTTGACGTACACGAGGTAGCTCACGTATCCGTCGAGCAATCCCTCTGGATCGAAAGTGTCTTCTGGGGTGGGCGTGTTGGGTCCGTAAAACGCCGTGTCAACGACGACTTCCACCCCAATGGCCTGTCCAAACATGCCTGATTGCCCCATTCCAAGAAGAAAAAGCAGCACCCAAGCGTGTCGAAAAAGGCACAGTATGTTCATGTTGTTCATTGAAAGAACCTGGATTCGGTGTGACCTCCTCGAGAGGAGGGTAGATTTGGCATGCAAATTAGCGGATTTGGACCACTCTACAACCACCCCAAACCAAGGAAACCACGACGCGCGAAGTGCCGAGCCCACATTTCGGGTGTTGCATGAAGATGCGCAAATGTGCGCGGTGGTGAAACCCAACCGCCTGCTCGTCCATCGCACAGACATCGATTTCCACGAGCCGTTCAATTTGCGGGACCTCTTGAACAAAACCCGGGAACGCGATGCATGGTTGCAACCCGTTCATCGATTGGACAAGCCCACCAGTGGCATTGTCCTCTTTGCCGGCGCGGGTGATGCTTTGAACGCGCTGAAGCTCGAATTTGTGCATCGGCGCACGAGAAAGACTTATTTCGCGGTGGTTCGGGGATGGACCGAAGATGAAGGCGTCGTGGAAAAACCCTTGCCCACAGCACACAATCCTGTTCCGAAGGAAGCCCGAACATCCTACCGCACGTTGGCTCGTGTGGAGCTCCCGCACCCCGTCGGTCCCTACGACACCGCGAGGTACAGCCTGGTCGAGTGTCGGCCTGAAACAGGGCGGTTTCACCAAATTCGATTGCACTTCCGACACCTCAGGCACCCGATTGTGGGAGACTCTCGATACGGGGACAAGAAACACAACCGATTTGTCGCAAGTCACACCGGAACCGACACCCTTCTGCTTCATGCTGGACGGCTCGAAGTGAACCACCCCGACGGGGTGCGGAAAATGTTCTTCCAAGCTGGCGCTCCTGAGGGATGGACCGCCATTTTGGAGGCGTGGCCTTGGGATGGGGATGTCTCGATCGTGCCGCGGGAAGACGCCGTGAAGGGATGACAGGGCGGCACGGGGTTTGGCCTAATTTCGCAGGGACCCACGCAACGACATGGACAACGCCACCCCCTACACCCCCAAGAACAAAGTCCGAATCGTCACGGCGGCCAGCCTCTTCGACGGACACGATGCGGCCATCAACATCATGCGCCGCATCATGCAACGGACCGGATGTGAAGTCATTCACCTCGGCCACGACCGAAGCGTCGATGAGGTGGTGACCACCGCCATCCAAGAAGATGCCCAAGCCATTGCCATGACCTCCTACCAAGGTGGGCACATGGAGTACTTCAAATACATGAAGGACTTGCTTGACGAGCGCGGGGCGGGACACATCAAAATTTTTGGTGGCGGCGGCGGCACGATTCTTCCTGAGGAAATCGAGGAGCTCCACGCCTACGGGATCGCACGCATTTACCACCCGGACGACGGGCGCGCCATGGGTTTGCAGGGCATGATCAACGATTTGATCGAGAAGGCCGACTTCAACACGGTGCCCTCCTTGGACGACCTCGACGGCGCCATGGACCGCCTGTCGAAGCGCAACGTTCGCGACCTTGCCCGGTGCATCACCGCTGCGGAAAACAACGCCGAAGCGTTCGGCAAGGCATTTGAATCCGTCCGCGAATCGCTGCCGAAGGTGCCCGTCCTGGGCATTACAGGAACAGGCGGCGCAGGCAAATCCTCCATGGTGGACGAGCTGGTTCGGCGCTTTTTGCTCGATTTCCCCGAGAAGCGAATTGCCCTCGTGAGTGTGGATCCATCCAAGCGACGCACCGGAGGCGCCCTTTTGGGGGACCGCATCCGCATGAACGCCATTCATTCGGATCGGGTGTACATGCGTTCGCTGGCGACGCGCCAATCGAACCTCGCGTTGTCGCGTCACGTGCAGGAGGCACTCGACATTTTGAAGGCGGCTCGGTTCGATTTGATTGTGCTGGAGACCAGCGGCATCGGCCAAAGCGACACCGAAATCATGGACCACAGCGACGTGTCGCTGTACGTGATGACACCGGAATTTGGGGCTGCGACGCAGCTCGAGAAAATCGACATGCTCGACTTCGCGGATGTGGTGGCGATCAACAAGTTTGACAAGCGGGGCGCCCAAGACGCGTTGCGCGACGTGCGGAAGCAATTCAAGCGCAACCACGACCTCTGGGAAGCCCAAGACGACGAACTCCCTGTGGTGGGAACCATCGCCTCGCAGTTCAACGACCCTGGCACCAACGAGCTCTACCGCCGCATGATGAACACGCTGGCGGAAAAAACCGGCGCCGAGCTGACCTCCACGTTTGCGGCCGAAGCAGGCACGAGTGAGAAGGTCTTCATCATCCCTCCCGCCCGAACCCGTTACCTCAGCGAAATTGCGGAAACCAATCGGGCATACGACCGCTGGGTGGACAAACAATCCGACCTCGCTGGCCGACTCCAGGCCGTGCAGACAGCCGCTGCCGAAGTGGACGACTCGGCTTCCGAGGCCCTCGCATCGGCCCAGAAGCAATTGGAATTGGACCTCGATGCCCGTTTGTACGACTGGCTGAAAGCCTGGCCCGAACTCCAAGCGCGCTATGCTGCATCTGAATATGTGTTTCAGGTTCGGGGCAAAGACATCCGCATCCCCACGAGAAGCAAGTCGCTCTCACATCAAGACATTCCCAAGGTGGCCTTGCCTGCCCTTCACGGCTGGCGAGACCTCGCCAAGTGGCACCTTCAAGAAAACCTCCCTGGTTCGTTCCCCTACACCGCAGGCATCTACCCGTTCAAGCGCGAAGGCGAAGATCCGACGCGCATGTTTGCCGGCGAGGGCGGCCCTGAGCGCACCAACAAGCGTTTCCACTATGTGTCGCTTGGCATGCCGGCCAAGCGCTTGTCGACGGCCTTTGACTCGGTGACGCTCTACGGTCGCAATCCTGACCTGCGTCCTGACATCTACGGCAAGGTGGGCAACTCCGGGGTGAGCATCTGCTGCTTGGATGACGCGAAGAAACTCTACAGCGGATTTGACCTCTGTGCCCCCAACACAAGCGTGTCCATGACGATCAATGGGCCGGCCCCTGTCATGCTGGGGTTCTTCCTCAATGCCGCCATCGACCAGCACTGCGAAAAACACATCCGCGCGAAGGGATTGGAGGCGGACGTCGAAAAGGTCCTCAAGGCCAAATGGGACGACCGCGGACTCCCCCGCCCTGCCTACCACGGCGACCTGCCAGAAGGCAACGGCGGTTTGGGTCTTTTGCTCCTCGGCTGCACGGGCGACGAAGTGCTCGACGCGAAGACCTACGCCAGCTTGAAAGCCGAGGCGTTGGGCAGCGTTCGCGGCACCGTTCAAGCAGACATCTTGAAGGAGGATCAAGCCCAAAACACCTGCATCTTCTCTACCGAATTCGCCCTGCGCCTCATGGGCGACGTGCAGGACAACTTCATTCGCAACGGCGTCCGCAATTTCTACTCGGTCTCCATCAGCGGCTACCACATTGCCGAAGCCGGAGCGAACCCCATTACACAGTTGGCCTTCACGCTCGCCAACGGATTCACCTACGTGGAGTACTACTTGAGCCGCGGGATGGACATCGACAAATTTGGGCCCAACCTGAGCTTCTTCTTCTCCAACGGCATCGATCCTGAATACGCGGTGATTGGGCGGGTGGCACGTCGGATTTGGGCCAAGGCGATGCGCGAGAAATACGGCGCTTCCTCCCGCGCCCAAATGCTCAAGTACCACATCCAAACGTCGGGCCGTTCGCTCCACGCGCAGGAGATTGACTTCAACGACATCCGAACCACGCTGCAGGCGCTCTACGCGATTTACGACAATTGCAACTCCCTGCATACCAACGCATACGACGAGGCCATCACAACCCCTACTGAAGCCAGTGTCCGGCGCGCCATGGCCATCCAGCTTATCATCAACAAGGAGCTTGGCTTGGCGAAAAACGAGAACCCGCTGCAAGGCTCGTTCATCATTGAGCAACTCACCGAACTCGTCGAAGAAGCGGTGCTCAGCGAGTTCGATCGCATCACCGAACGGGGCGGCGTGCTCGGCGCCATGGAGACCATGTACCAGCGTTCGCGCATCCAGGAAGAAAGCCTGCACTATGAGATGCTGAAGCACACTGGCGAATACCCGATCATCGGGGTCAACACCTTCCTCAGCAAGGAGGGCTCCCCCACCTTGGTGCCGGGCGAAGTGATTCGGGCGACGCAGGAGGAAAAGCAACAGCAGCTCTCCAACCTCGGCGCTCTGCACACGATGTCTGATGCCAAGGCCGGCGAGGCCATCTCGGAGGTCCAACGCGCGGCCGTGTCAGGCGAGAACATCTTTGACGTCCTGATGGAGGCCTGCAAATGGTGCTCGTTGGGGCAATTGACAGAAGCCATGTTCGAAGTCGGCGGTGCGTATCGCCGGAACATGTAAGGACATGATGGCGAAAACCGTGGCACTTTGGGCGGGACCCCGCAATGGAAGCACGGCCACGATGTACAGCTTTGCGGAGCGCACAGACACCCGCGTCATGGACGAACCCCTGTTTGGTCATTTTTTGTCGCACACGGGTGTAGAGCGCCCCTCACGGGAAGAGGTGTTGGCCACGATGCCGACGTCACGCGCTGCAGCGCTGAGAACGCTTCATCCTCATCCCACAGACCAGGTGCTCTTTTTGAAGCACATGGCCAACCACCTCGAAGGGTTGTCATGGTCAGATGTCGATGGCCCCAACCACCGACACGTGATTCTCACGCGGCATCCCGATGGCGTGCTGCCCTCCTACCGGGCCCACATCGCGCGTCCGACGATGCTCGATTTGGGCTATGCGCATCAACACAGCATCCTCCAACATGCAGGAGACCGCGCTGTGGTGGTGACCGCAGAATCCTTGTTTGCCCAACCTGAACGCACCCTTCGAGCCCTGTGTGACGCCCTCGAATTGCCTTGGGATGTTGGCATGCTCACATGGCAGCCCGGGGGACGACCGGAAGATGGTGTTTGGGCCCCGCATTGGTATGAAGGCGTGCACCGCAGCTCAGGATGGGAGCCGCGGACGTTGACCCATGGCGAAGTGCCATCTGACCTCGCGGCGCTTCGTGCGACTTGTCTTGAACATTACCTTGCCTTGCAAGCCCAGTCTGTGAATCCTTGAACCATGGCCAAATTCAACCAACCTGACCCCCGAAACGCCGGCACCTGGTGCTGGGTCAATGGGCTCGTGAAACGAGAGGAAGCGCGTGTCAGCGTCCTCGACAGCGTGGTCCAAGGTGGGGATGCTGTGTGGGAAGGATTGCGGGTCGCCGGGGGGCGCATCTACCAAATGGAGGAGCACTTGCGGCGCCTGCAGGAAAGCGCCCACACCCTCTTGATGGCGGACATTCCTTCGACCGACGAAGTCAAACAAGCCGTCTTCAAGACCTTGGAAGCCAACGGCATGACCGACGGTGTGCACATTCGACTGACCCTGACGCGAGGCGAGAAATCCACCTCCGGCATGGACCCCCGCCTGAACGTGCACGGCTGCACCCTCATCGTGCTTCCCGAATACAAAGGCGCGGTGTACGGCTCTGGCGAAATCAAACTGGTCACGAGCTCCATCCGGCGAAACGGCCCCTCCTACTTGGATTCCAAAATCCACCACAACAACTTGCTGAACAACATCCTGGCCAAAATCCAGGCCAACCATGCAGGTGCCGACGATGCTGTGATGCTCGACGACAGGGGGTTCCTCGCCGAAACGAATGCCACGAATTTGTTCTTGATCCGCGATGGGGTGCTGTGCACGCCATTTGGGCATGCCTGCTTGCCAGGCATCACACGCGCGTACACCCTTGAACTGGCCACAACACTTGGCATCCCTGCGCGCGAAGGGGATTTCAGCTTGACTGAATTGTACAGCGCGGACGAAGCATTCACCACGGGCACCATGGGCGGCTTGGCCCACATTGTCGAAGTGGACGGACGTCGCATTGGCCCAGTTGACCGACAGGGTCCCGGCCCTGTCACGGCACAACTCCAAGAGGCCTATGTTCAGCACATTCCCTTTGTCGAATTGCCCTTGCTGTCATGAAGAATGTGCTCCTCTCTGGTCTTCGGATCAGTGCCGGATTTCTTCTGGGCACGCTGTTCACTTGGGGTCTTGGACAGTTTCTCCAAGACTTCCTTGCACCTGAAATCTCACGTCCAGAGGTCAATGACGCCGCCCAAGTCGCGGAATTCTTGGGAGCTCTCCCGCCTTTGGCACACGCAGGACGTCTGTTGGCCATGGGCCTTGGCATGATGTTGGGCACCGTGACTGTGCGCCGTTGTCCTGGAGGCCGCCCTCTTGAAGGTTGGGTGTTGACCATGCTCTTTGCTGCCGGTGTCGTGATGGACTTGTGCCGCGTGGACCACGGTCCTGCCCTATCCATCGCCACGGTGGCCATGGTCTTTCCGTGTGCGTGGATGGGCATGAATTTGGCCTCACGCGGCCGAAGTTGAACGACGCGCTTTCAACACGGTGTTGGCTGAGATGCTGGCCACCACGAGGGCCATGCCTGCAAGGCTCATGGTCGACATGCTTTCCCCATAGCCCCACCAGCCAATGGCCAAGGCGAGCACAGCACCGAGGTATTTGAAGGGCATCACCATGCCCGCCTCTTCGTTGTGCAACGCCACGGTCATCAAGACTTGCGCCGCAATGCTCAGCACGCCGATGGCCAGCGCAAGGCCCCAATCCATGTCCGCCATGGGAGTCCAATCACCCCATGACAACATGCCCATCACAGGCACAGCCAGAAGGTGAAACCAAATCACCACCCCCACGGGATGGTCCGTGTCTCGGCATTTCATGGTGGCCAAATACGCGACTGCCGCCAAACAGGCCGACATCAAGCCCAAGCCCCACATGCTCCAAGACACCCGTGGATCGAAGCCCTTGACCATGACAATGCCCACGAGTGCAAGCCCGAGAAACAACCATTGCCATTGATGCACCCGCTCCCTCAAAAACAAAAGGGCAAGCAGGACCGTGAACACAGGGCTGAAGTATTGAATCACCGTGGCACTCGCCAGGGGAATGTGCCGGACCGTGTGAAAAAAGCCTGAAAGGGCAATCATCCCCATCAACCCGCGGACAAACAACCACCTACGGTTGTTGCCCAACAAGGGAATGTCCGCACGCCACAAGTACACCATACACAGCAACAAAGACACGGCAGATCGAAGAAAGACAAGCTGAAACGTGCCCAAATGGGAAAGCTCCTTGACACACAGGTTGGCCGAGGTGTACAACACCACCGACGTCAACATGGCCAGAAGTCCTTTCCTCAACGAACGACCGTCACTGTCCCCCGCAACACAGTGGGAACAAGTTCGTGGTAGCCTTGGGCCTCGACACGGTATCCGTACACCCCGTCAGGAACGAAGTGGATGCCAAGCTTTTGGTTGTTTTGACCAATCCACGGCTGCTCAGGATCGTCTGTGGCAAACACCACCTCCCCCCACCTGTTGAAGACACTGAAGGCGTACGAAGTTCCCTCGAACCCAGCGCCCAGAGGGTGGAACGCGTCGTTCACCCCATCGTTGTCAGGCGTAAATGCGTTGGGCACATACAAGTGGAACTCCACCGGCTCAAAGTGTGCCGTCACAATTTCGTAGGGAATGTCCGTCAAGGTGAGGGCCATGGGATTGGCCTTGTTCTCTGGCATGGGCGTGGAGACGGCCACTTCCCAATGGCTGAACTGCCACTCTTCTTCTGTCAGGGCCTCAAACACCACGGGACCCGAAGGCTCAAAAGACATGTTCCAACTGTCCTCCACCATCGCCATGTCCACCACCCTCACTTGACCGGCCTGAGGTGGAGACACCATCACCGTCAAGTTGGTGTGTGGGATCTCCACGAAATGCGCCGTGACCGTGCCGGGTTCGAAAACCTCCAATTGCGCGGGGGAGGCTCCGGCATCGGGGTTGATGACGTTGCCGTTCCAAGACCAGTGGGAAAAGGCCCACCAATCGTTGGGCTGTGCAAGCAAGTTGTGATTCCCCACATTCACCAAATCCGTGGTCGGGTATGTGGTGATGGTGGCGCCGTCAAGCACAATGAATCCAGAACCCACAGGGCTGACAGAAAAGGTCACTTCCTC
>CBFHRO010000019.1:0-35847 GCA_965658245.1 uncultured Flavobacteriales bacterium | reverse complement strand
GTTCGGTGCGCGCAGTGGATGGCCATTGCCCTGTTGGCCTTCCCTGTCTTTGGTCACTGTCAAACTTTTGTGGACGGAGATCCGGAAGGGGTGCTTTTCACCAACCATGTGGGCGGTTTTCTCGGACATGGTGTGAGCTTCGCGGACTTCAACGGCGATGGGTTCGACGACCTGACCTTCGCCCAATTCGAAGGATCCATCTTCACGTATGCAGGAGACGGCAATGGAGGATTCGCCCCCATCGATTTAGGGATAGGCAACACTCTGGGAGAGCCCAAATGTCCTCTGTGGGTGGACCTCGACAACGATGGCGACCAAGACTTGCTCGTCACGCAGCGCCTTGCACCCAATCGCATCTACGCAAGGATGCCTGATGGCTCACTGCACATGGTCCCCGGAGGAGGTGGGCTTGAGGGGACATCGTTGGAAAGAACGTACGGCGCTTCCGTGGCAGATTACGACAACGACGGCCTCCTAGACGTCTATTTCAGTCAATACCACACTCCCCAAACCAATTCAGAACCCAACCGATTGTACCGCAATGCCGGTGGCGTTGATTTGGACATGTCGTTCGAAGAAACCACGTTGCTGGCGGGCGTCGGAAATGGGGTCAAACAGTCCTTCCAAGCGACTTGGATTGATGTGGATCGAGATGGATGGCTGGACTTGCATGTCGTCAATGACCGAACGTTTTGGCCCGACGCATTGTATCGGAACATGGGCGATGGCACGTTTGTGGACATGGCCGCCACTTGGGGAATTGACATTGGGGCGTATTCCATGAGCACCTCGTTTGCTGATTTTGACAAGGATTTGGACTGGGACATCGTGGTGACCAACGGCGCAAATGAGGGAAACAACTTCTTGGAGTGTGCCGGGCAACCCTTTTCAGGGCTCAATCCAGCCGAAGGAGTGAATCTGGCGTACCAGGAGGTGGCCGAAGAGGCCGGCATTTTGCTCGACAACTTGGCTTGGGGCGCGATGTGGTTTGACGCCAACAACGACAGGTGGTTGGATTTGTTTGTGGCCACGGGCACCTCGATGTACAGCGATTATCCGGGAATCCTGAATCTGTATGACAACAGCATCAATGGCTTTTTCTTAAACAACGAAGGCCAATTTCCCATGATTGACGCTTCGTTCAATGTCTACACGGACAACGACGTGACATTCTGCGGTGCGGTGGCGGACCACAATCAAGACGGGGCCTTGGACTTTGTGTCGCATCGAATTGGGACGCACGCTCGGCTGTTGAATGGGGTGCCCAACGACAATCATTGGATTCAAATCTCCCTCTTTCCCGAAGAGGGCAATGCGGATGCCATTGGGGCCAGGGTCACAGCGTGGATGAATGGTCAACCTGATGTGCGTACGGTGGTTTGCGGTTCGGAATACATGAATCAACACAGTCGCCGGTTGCACTTTGGTTTGGGTTCAGCCATGGAAGTCGACAGTGTGGTTGTGGATTGGACTTCAGGTGCCTCGACAACGGCATGGAGCCTGGCGGCGAACCAACATCATGCGTTGCATGAACTTGACGCCAACCCCGGAGGTGAGACTGAACTTGGATGCACGTACGCATTGGCTTGCAATTTCGACGTGTCTGCCCTTGTGGACGACGGGTCATGTGATTGGTCTTGTGCGTGCGGGACGGGAACCATTTGGAATGCGTCGACCCAACAGTGTGAAGCTTCTTGCTCCAGCGACCACAACGGCGATGGGGTGGTCGGATCGGCCGACTTGATTGTGTTCTTGACAGTCTTTGGGCTGGCATGCCCCTAAGACGAGTGCATCTCGAGGTTGCATGGGTGGCCTTTCGACAAATATCTTCGCGGGAAACAACAAGTCATGGGACGCGCATTTGAATTTCGGAAGGAGCGGAAAATGAAACGTTGGGCTGCGATGTCCAAGATTTTCGCCCGACTCAACAAGGACATCATCCTGTCCATCAAGGAAGGAGGAGGGATTGCCGACCCCGACACCAACGCTCGGTTGCGTGCGGTCTTGCAAAACTGCAAGGCTGCCAACATGCCCAAAGACAACATTGAGCGTGCCATCAAGAAAGCCACGGACAAGGACACCTCTGATTACAAGGAGGTGACTTTCGAAGGCTACGGTCCACATGGCATTGCGGTCTATGTCGAGACAGCCACCGACAACAACAACCGCACGGTGGCCAATGTGCGTTCCCACTTCAACCGCGGAGGTGGCCAACTTGGAACGACGGGTTCTGTGGAATTCATGTTCAACAGAATGTGCTTCTTCAACATTCAGGATACAGGAGTGGATTTGGACGATTTGACGTTGGAACTGATTGATGTCGGGGCAGAGGAAGTGGAACGCGATGAGGAAGCCAATCAAATCATTGTTTCTGCCCCTTTTGAGTCCTTTGGAAGCCTGCAATCCAAGTTGGAGGAAGAAGGGTACGAAATTGTAGAGTCTGGTCTTGAAAGGGTGCCGACGACCACCACAGCGCTGAGTGCGGCGCAAGTGGAGGAAGTGGAAGGATTGATTGAACGACTCGAAGGAGACGACGATGTTCAAGCTGTCTTTCACACGATGGAACCGGCATTGGGCTGAGTCGCATCGCCCTTTTGGCGCATCTCAAGATGCAGAAGTGCAACCTTCCTCAAGGACTTTCGTACTTTCTTGGTGATGTCCTTTTTGAACGTACTTCTTTTCCCCTGCGTGCACATGTTGCGAATGGTCAGAATGGGGGCGCCTGTGGCACTCATGTGGGTTGCCGGTGTCGTTCATGGGCAAGAGGACGCGCCATCGTCCGCCTCGGATGATTCCAAGTCGTGGTCGGCTTGGATGACCGGCGAACAGAGAAGCCTCAACGAGGCCATGGCCGCCTTCGACGCACAAAAGGCGTGGCGACAAGAACCGCGCTCCTGCGGGGAAAAGGCTTTTGGGCGTTGGTCGTGGTGGGCTTCTGAACGCGGTGGGCTTCATGCCATGCCGGACAAAGCATCTTGGTGGGCAGCCACCGCTCCCGTGCGCACAAGCATGGCATCGGCAGCGATGTTGTCAACCGACACCCTCGAATGGTCTTACCTGGCCCCAGAGTCTGTGCCCACACACGGGGGCGCGGGCCGCATCAACCGAGTGCGCGTTGATCCTCACGATGCTCAGCATTGGTATGCATGCGCTCCATCGGGTGGACTTTGGCACTCCATGAATGAGGGCCAAACGTGGGAGGTGTTTGGCATTGATGTGTTGTCACCCCTCGGGGTGACCGACGTGTGGGTCGACCCCAACAATGCGTCGCACCTTTGGGTGGCCACCGGGGATGGCAATGGCGGAGACACGTACAGCATTGGCATTCTTGAGACCCACGACGGAGGTTCCACATGGTCGCCGTTGGAATTGTCTTTTGAGGTCAATCAAGGCCGTGTCATCCATGCCATGCAACCGCACCCGACCTCAGTGGATACCGCGTTCGTGGGGACAGATTTGGGCCTGTTTGTCACGATGAATGGGGGGCAATCTTTTGAATTGGTCCTTTCTGGCGGATCGAGGGATGTGGTTTGGGTCAACGACAGCACTGCGGTGGCGGGCGTTCAAAATCAGGGCGCATTCCGCACCACAGATTGGGGTGCAACGTGGACGGCGTGTGCCTTGCCCGAGACCTTGAACAGCGTGGGGCGCATTCAACTTGCGGGACAAGCTGTCGAAGTTGGGCAAGCATGTGATACGCTATATGCCGTGGCCGGCCATTACTTCCAACAAAATTTCCTGGCGTTCTGGAGAAGTGTGGATGGAGGTGCGACGTGGACCGCAGAGGCCACGCGCTCCGGAGGTCCCAACCTTCTTGGATTCACAGTCTCTGGATCAGATTATGGTGGGCAAGCGTTTTGGGATTTGTGCATTGCCGTGGACCCCGAAGATGCGGAGCACGTGTTGGTGGGCGGAGTGAATGTGTGGGAGACCACCAATGGTGGCGCGACTTGGAACTGTCCGCTTCATTGGCAAGGGGCTTCTGAGGCCAAATACACCCACGCAGACCAGCATGGCATCACATGGTTGGGCGACGGCAGTGTGGTTCTGGGCAACGACGGCGGTGTGTTTCGCTGGAACGGGGAGCACATCACCGACCTGTCGGCGGGACTCGAAATCACGCAGGGATATGCTTTGGGCATTCATCCTGAACAACCCGGGCGTCTGTTGGTCGGGACCCAAGACAATGGGACGACCTTGGTGCAGCCAGATTGGGAAGCCCGCATTCTCGATGGGGACGGATTCCACACCTTTTTTGACCCTGCGCAACAGGAAAGGCTGTATGCCTCGGCTTACTATGGCTTGCTTTATCGAAGTGATGATGGAGGGCGCACCATGACCAACATTGCCAATTATTTGCAATCCTCAGGCCCCAACGAAGTGGGCGCTTGGCAAACGCCTTTTGAACTTCATCCCGCGGTGCCTGGGCGCATTGTGGCGGCCAAAAAGTCAGTGCATTTCTCGGACGATGGAGGGGAAAGCTGGACCTCATGGGGTGGCTTGGGCACGGTCCGAGCCACGGCCATGGCACTCACGGGGCAAGACGCCGAGGCGGCTTTGATTGCGAAGAACAGCGACTTGTATTGGCGGGACAGCACCACCACGACGTTCAACCCCGTTTTTGGACTGCCTGAGATTCATATTGGCGACGTGGCCATTGATGAAGATGACATGGATGTATGGTGGATTGCGTTCGGGGCGTATGAAGATGGCCAACAAGTATGGAGAACTGAAGATCAAGGTGCCTCTTGGGAAAACGTCAGTGAAGGGCTTCCTGCACTGCCCATTCACGTGCTCAAACAGCTTGACGATGGACGTTGGGTTTGTGGCTCAGACATGGGCGTACACCTTTGGGACGAAGACAACATGTCTTGGTCCAACATGGGTTCGGGCTTGCCACTGACACCTGTTGTGGATGTTGCGGTGGACCCCCTTTTGAATCGATTGGTCGCTTCCACGTATGGACGAGGACTGTGGGCGTGTCCCTTGCCATCCGCCCCTGACGTGGCGGGAGCGATTGTGACAGTGACGGCTCCCCAGACGCAATGCATGGGTCTTCTTGCCGGACAGCCGAGGTTTCGGTTCAGCGGCACAGACTCACTTTCTGGTGTCCATTGTATTCTCGAATGTCAGCAAGGAGGCTTGATGCTGCAGGACACAGTTTGGACGGATTTTGTCGCACCTGTTCATCACGGGGAGGAGGTCACGCTGCATGCGTTCCATTTCGAGGTGCCGAATGCCGGCGCATGGAATGTCAGCGCGCAAGCATGGAGTTCGGAGCACGGAGCGCTTGGTGCGCCTTTCGTCACCACACTGTACGCCTCCGGTTTGGGGCACACCTCGTCAATGACATGGTGGGGAGATTGTGAAAGCGCAGACATTCGGTGGGAGCTCAGAGACGCAACAAACCAGGACGTGTTGTTGCAAAGCGCCCCACTGGCGGCCTCGGACACCATCACCACGACCTGGTGCTTGGCCGAGGGATGCTACGAACTCGTCTGGAACGACCTAGGAGAGGATGGTTTTTCGGGTGCGTATTGCGGAGAGCCTGGTGGATACATCCTTGCGGGTCCCTTTGGTGACACGGTCTCGGAAGCGAATGGACTTGACTTTGGGGGTGAGTTGGAGGTTCCGTTTTGCGTTGCAGTGCCATGGTGTTACGCCGACTTTAATGGAGATGGTGCACGCGGGGTGGACGACCTGTTGACCGTGTTGTCTGAGTTTGGTTGCCCAAGTGCATGCACGACGGACACGGATTTTGACGACAGCGTGGGCGTGTCGGATCTCATGAACATGCTTTCGGTTTATGGGCAAGGCTGCTCGCTTGACTAAACCCCGCGGTGGAGGTTGTCCACCGGACATGTGGAAAAGTGGCAAGGTCAATCAGAATGAAGCACTTGTGTCGCTTCATCAAAACACCCAAATTCGTTCCAATTGAATGCTTGAAAGCCCCTCAGGGGATCGCGTTCGGTTAAGTTTAGTTGTTAGTTAGAGAGGCTTTCGCAACGGCGGGGGCCTCTTTTTTTGGGCCATGTCCACGAGGGTCAGGTTTAAGACCGCTTGCAACGCGTACTTTCGCGCCATGCAAGAATTCAAGGCCACCCATCCTGTTGAGTTGATTGAAGCGCTCATGACGCACGTGGGATACGCCACCCGAACTCGCGCCCGCAACGCATTGAAGCGGGGGGAGGTTTTGGTGAACGGAACCGTGGTGTCGAGGGGGACAGACATCCTCGAACCAGGTGCGGCGGTGTCCATTTTGTCCAAGGAAGACATGGCCAAACGCGAGCGGACCGGCGGAGCGCAAAACCGACCGACGCAAGGCACCAAAGGTCCCTCTTTGTTGAGAGCACCTTTTCCTGTGGTCTATGAAGACGATCACGTTTTCGTCTATGAAAAGCCTGCTGGCTGGGTGTGTGCCTCACCCAACCCCAAAGTGAAAACGACCTACAGCGCGGTGAAGGCGTACCTCGAAGCCAAATCTGAGGAGCGCATCGATGTGCACTTTGTGAACAAGCTCCCCCGAGAGGCGAGCGGGCTGCTTGTGGTGACCAAGTCCATGGAATGGCGCGAGCACTTGCAGACCCATTGGAATTCCTTCGCCAAAGGAATGTACATCATGGTGCAGGGTCACTTAGCCGCAGACGATGAGCTTTTCTTGCGTCCCGAAAATGCAGAGCCTTATGCCTTGCCTTACCGCACCATGCGTGCGACGGCCATGCACACCCTCCTCAAATTCAAGGCGGGTTATGAAGTCATCAAGGACATGCTTCCCGCGTTGCGTCGCGACGATTGCCTGTTGATTGGTGTGGGCAAATCGGCACCTGACCCCATCAAACGAGGTGGCATTCACTTGTTCGCGCTCGCATTGAAAGGCCCCAACGACGAAGTGATCAATGTCAAAACCCGGGTGCCCAACGAATTCTTGAAGTTGGTTAGAGGGGGGAGTTCCCCCAAGCCAGGGCCACGTCGTGACATGGACGAACGTCCGGCCAAGAAGGGGGGACGCCCCAGTCGGCCCCGCCCTGATCGCGACGCTCCCAAGCGTCCCGCTTCGGATACGCGCAAAAAAAAGCGCTGATTCTCAGAGAGAGAACCGGCGCTCGACCCAGTCTCGAAGCGTTTGGGCTTCGTCAACGGGCAATTCTTTGAAGGCCAACCGCAGGGCCCTTCGCATTTGCGTGGGCTGCTGATGGACGTGGCGAATCAAGGTTTGGAATTCTCTCAGGCGATCTGGTTCATGCTGGAGAGGAATGCCATTGAGTGCCATGTGATTGTTGTTTGCAGGTTGGTCTTGGTACGCGATGATGTTATGGAAAGTTTCATCGCCTTGAAAAAAGCCCAAACCAATCGGCCCATCTCGCCCTAATTTCGTGCTACGACAATCCCCAAAAACCGCATCATGTCTCGCACTGTTTATATCGTTTCTGCCGTTCGGACGCCCATGGGAAGTTTCCTTGGCGCGTTGTCCACTGTTCCCGCACCCAAGCTTGGTGCCGAGGCGATCAAAGGCGCGCTCGATGCGGCCTCGGTGTCTGCAGACCACGTCGATGAGGTCTTCATGGGACACGTGTTGCAGGCGGGTGTGGGACAGGCGCCAGCAAGGCAGGCGGCCATGGCTGCGGGGCTCCATCAAAGCGTCCCGTGTACGACTGTGAACAAGGTGTGCTCGAGCGGCATGAAGTCCATTGCCCTTGGCGCCCAAGCCATCGCCGCCGGCAATGCAGAAGTGGTCGTGGCCGGAGGGATGGAGAACATGAGCATGGTTCCCCATTACCTCGACGGCCGCAAAGGCGCCAAGTTTGGCAACATCAAAGTCCAAGACGGCATGCTGCTCGACGGTTTGACCGACGTCTACAACGCCACGCACATGGGGAATTGTGCAGAACTCTGCGCCAAGGAAAAGAACATCTCTCGCGAGGCGCAAGATGCCTTTGCCGTGGAGAGTTACAGCCGCGCCACCAAGGCATGGGACGAAGGCAAGTTCCAGGCAGAGGTGGTGCCCGTTTCGGTGCCCCAGCGTCGGGGAGACGACCTCATTGTGGATTGCGACGAGGAATACCGGAACGTGAAGCTGGACAAGATTCCGGCCCTGCGTCCTGCCTTTGACCGTGAGGGAACGGTCACTGCGGCCAACGCGTCCACATTGAACGATGGGGCGAGCGCTGTGGTGTTGGCCTCTGAAGAGGCCGTGGCCAAGCACGGATTGACGCCTTTGGCCAAAATCCTTGCCACCGCCGACGCCGCCCAGGCACCCGAATGGTTCACAACGGCGCCCTCCTTGGCGCTGCCCAAGGCGTTGGATAAGGCCGGACTCCGTAAGGAGGACATTGACCTGTGGGAATTGAACGAAGCGTTTAGTGTGGTTGGCATTGCCAACAATCAAGAACTGGGCTTGAACCCTGAGTGTGTCAACATCCATGGTGGGGCGGTGGCCCTGGGTCACCCGCTTGGCTCCAGCGGTTCCCGCATCGTGGTCACGTTGATCCACGCTTTGAAGGACCGAGGTCTGACCAAGGGTGCAGCCGGCATTTGCAATGGCGGTGGAGGTGCCTCGGCCTTGGTGTTGGAATTGGTCTGACCATGTCTCGCGTTTTGGGAGAGGCTTGGGCGCATTTGAGCCACGTCCCGCTTCGTGCGGAGGCGTCGGATCGGTCGGAATGTGTCAATGAAGTACTGGCCGGAGAAACGGTGATCGAACTGGCTTTGGGACGCGGAGATTGGGTCCAAGTTCGCTTGCCCGATGGGTATGTGGGGTGGATGGATCGCCGACAACTGAAACCCGTGACAGGACTCTGGCAAGGCACCCCCATTCGCCTTGCCAAGGCCAGCGCTTGGAGGGATGTGGCAGGAGGCTGGCTTCCTGCAGGAGCGGTGGTTCGAAGCGCCGATGGCCGGTGGTTGCTAGGCGAACAGACGATCACACCGATGTCGGATGCGCCAGTCCTTTACGAGGGGAGCATGTGGGACTGGTGCGTCACCATCTTGGGCGTGCCCTACCACTGGGGTGGTCGATCGAGTTGGGGCTTGGATTGCAGCGGGATGACCTCGTTGGCCGCCGCACTGACAGGCAAAGTGGTGCCTCGGGATGCGTCAGAGCAATTCAAATGCGGTGAAGAAGTCGCCTTGGACCAAATCCGTCAAGATGATGTGGCCTTTTTCGAAAACGACGCAGGAAAGATCACGCATGTCGGCATTTGTGACGGTCAAGGACGCGTCGTCCATGCGAGTGGTGAGGTGCGCATCGACCACTTGGTCGGCGCACAATTGCAACGGCACGAAGACCGAGTTGCCTCCCACCATTTGGCCGGCATCAAACGCTGGCGGTGACTGTCACTCAAAAAAACGCCGGCCTTCTCTGGCCATGTCGCGCAACAGGGGAGAGACCTTGTACCGTTCCTCACCATAGCGCTGGCGCAACGAGTCCAAGATGTTGATGAGCTCTTGGACGCCCCACTTGTCGGCCCATGCCAACAATCCCTCTGGGTAATTCACCCCATTCCGCATGGCCGTGTCGACGTCCGAGGGTGTGGCCACTTGCCAAAAAACTGCATCGGCAGCTTCATTCATCAACATGGCCAAGATTCTCTCGGCGACCCCTTCCACGCGTTTGCCTTCGGGTCCCATCCGTTTGCCTTCCTCGTAGACGTAGAATCCGCGGTTTCGCTTACGACCGAGCCAATCGGCTGCAACGAGTTGCCTTTGGGTGTGACTTGGGCGGTACCGGGAGTCTCCGTAGAACGCTTGATGCACCGTGGAAGTGACCGCGTAATTCACGTCGTGTCCAATCAAGTCCATCAATTCGAAAGGTCCCATTCGAAATCCCTGTGCACGCATGGATGCGTCGATGTCTTCCACCGAGGCCAAACCCTCCTCCAAAATCCGCAAGGCTTCGCTGTAAAAGGGTCGAGCGACCCGATTCACAATGAATCCTGGGGTGTCTTTGGCGTGTGCGGGAGCCTTGCCCCATGCGGTCATTTGGGCGATCGCGTGTTCGGCCAAACCCTGTTGTGTTTGGAGGGCAGGGATGACTTCAACCAACGCCATCAATGGGGCTGGATTGAAGAAGTGCAAACCCAACACGCGGTTTGGCTTGGCACAACCGCGTGCCAAGGCGGTGACAGAGAGAGAAGAGGTGTTGGTGGCAAGCACACACTCGTCTTGGACCACGTCCTCAAGCGACTGAAAAAGGGTTGTTTTGATGCCCAAATCTTCCACGATCGCTTCAATGACCACATCGCATCGAGAGAGGGCTTGGAGATCAGGGGTTCTGTGGATGCGTGCTTGAATGTCACGAGATTCCTCCTCGGTGACGCGGCCTTTCTCCACGAGCCGAGAGAACACCTTGCCCAGTTTCTCCTCACTTGAAGCCAACACCGCCTCGGATGCGTCAACCAAGGTCACCTTGCACCCAGCTTGCGCCGCGATTTGAGCGATGCCGTTCCCCATGGTGCCCGCGCCGACGACACCCACCGTTGTCCATGCTTTCATGCGACGAAGGTAATGGCCAACGGCGGCGATGCAGTGAGGTCCATCGTCTGCAAATTGTGAGGCCGGGTCATTGCAACGATGCATGCATTTTGAGCCCATGAAACATCAACAACGCGATTGGAGCTCTTGGTCAAGAGACTCTTGGAAGGTCAAACGAACACTGGAAAGAAACCGCGCTTTGCTCCGGCATCTGCGAGGAAGCGAAAGGGTGGCGAAGGAGGAGGCCACACAGTGGTTGGTCAGACGTGGATTCGATTTTGACTATCACACTCATCTCTCTTCAACAGAGGAAGGACATCTGTTGGTGATGTGCTACGACGAAGGCTATTTGTTGGAAGAGGGGCTTGTGGTTCCCTGGTCCAAGACCCAATCGTCATCTCCTCCGGCCGCGCTTTTGGCCACCAGAGCCTCCACGGCTGCCCGATGACTTTCGCTTCTTTTCATGGAAAGCGCCTTTGTAGGTGGGGTCTGCCTTCCGCTTTTGGAAATCGATGGTGCGCGCCATGGACTTGGCTTCCCAAGGGGGCGTCTCTGCGCGTTCAATTTGGGTGGAAAGCTCGAGTTTTTCGGGAAGGCTGTCTGCGGGGAGATGGTCCAGCACCCGCTTGAGGGCCACTTCATCCGTGGGGTCCACAAGGGTGTAAGCCATGCCATGGCGGTCTGCCCGCCCCGTGCGTCCAATGCGATGCACATAGTCGTCAGACATTCTCGGCACATTGAAGTTGATGACCACTTCGGTCTCCGGAACGTCAATGCCACGGGCGCTCACGTCTGTGCTCACAAGCACGCGAACTTCCCCAGCCCGAAACTTGGTCATCGCCGCGAGGCGTGTGTGTTGCGCTTTGTTCGAGTGAATTTCAGCAACCTGACCGGGCAAGGCCTCTTCGAGGGCTTGTCGCACGCGCTTCGCGTCATCTTTGGTCCGAACGAACAACAAAGCGCGTGAATCGGGATGGCTGTCCATGAGCCAGTAAAGGACCGCGTTGATCTTGGTTTGGACATTGGGGGCAAGCACGACATACTGGTCCACCGAGGCAACTGGGGTGCCCTCCGGGGTAACCTCAATGCGCGTCGGCCAAAGCAAAAACTCATCTGCCAACCGCTCCACTCGCTGAGGAAAGGTGGCACTGAACAGCACATTCTGTCTTTTGTGTGGCAACACTTCGAGCAGGTCGCGCAATTGTGGCATGAATCCCATGTCCATCATGCGGTCCGCTTCGTCCAGGACGAGGGCACGGAGCTTCTTGGTCACCAAGGCGCCACGGAGATAGAGTTCCATGAATCGGCCAGGGGTCGCCACCACCACATCGGCACCGGCTTCGAGTTCGGCGATTTGGGTTTTGGGTCCCACGCCACCGACCAGAGCGAGCGAACGAATGTCTGTGTAGGCTGCAAACCCCTGCACCGCCGAATGCACCTGCAAGGCGAGTTCTTTGGTTGGAACCAAGATGGCAATCCGGGGATGCCCATCTTGTCTTCCCTTCAAGTTTTGCAAAAGGGGAAGGACGTATGCCCCTGTTTTTCCCGTGCCTGTTTGGGCGACGCCAATGACATCTTGCCCAGCCAGCAACCTTGGAATGGCTTGCACTTGAATCGGCGTGGGCACGACGTACCCCAGATCGGAGACCGCACTCAAAAATTGTCGCTTCAGCTTCAAGTCCTCGAACTGCATCCGTCAAAGGTAGGGGGCAAGTTATCTTGCGGCATGATGGAACGATGGGAAGACTCGGCTTTCGAGGACATGGCGCCTTACTCAGGCAATCGAGCCGAGCAGGCGTTGAAGACCTTGTTGGAGGCCCGAGACTGGGCGACAGATTTGGCGCGGATGGTGCCAAGTCACTTGGCCGTTCAACTTGTTGAGCAATGGAAATCGGTTGAATCCATCGGTGCATTCCAAGACAGCGTGGTGAAGCCTTTCATTCAAGGGCTCATGGCCCAAACCACAGATGCTGTCACCTGGCATGGAAATCCGCAGTCCTTCCAAGAGGGCATGCTGTTCCTTAGCAACCATCGTGACATCGTTCTCGATCCATCGCTGTTGAACGTGGCGCTTTTGGAAGAAGGAAGGGGGTCGACGGAGATTGGCATTGGATCCAACTTGTTGTCCAAGCCGTGGGTCAATGATTTGGTGCGTCTCAACCGTTGTTTTGTCGTGGAACGCTCGGGGTCGGCGCGTGAACGCTACGAACACAGCCTTCGAACCGCGGCGTACATCCAACATGTCACGCGTCAATCCACGCCCGTGTGGCTGGCGCACCGAGAAGGTCGTGCCAAGGATGGAAGGGACACCACGGCACCAGCCCTGATGCGCACACTTTCCAACAATGGAGATGCGGAAGTTTGGGATGCGCTTCGGGTGGTTCCTGTGTCCATCAGCTACGAGTGGGACCCTTGTGACGCCATGAAGGTGAATGAACTGTTGCACCTCGAGGTGAATGGAGAGTACATCAAGTCCCCCGGCGAAGATGAACGAAGCATGTGGACAGGCCTCATGGGCCAAAAAGGCAGGGTTCACCTCGAGTTTGGTGACTTGCTCTCGTGGCAGCCCTCGGACGAACCCAAGCCCGAGCGTGCCATGGCCAAGGCGTTGGATCAGTCGTTGCATCGAGGCATGAAAGTGTGGCCCAATCAGCGCTTGGCCGCGGAGCATTTGGGATTGGAAAGGGAATTGTTCGCACACATTCCCGAGCCTCAAAAGGAGGACAAGGACCTTTGGACTTCGCGAAAGGATCGGGTCGAAGAAGAGGTTGGTGCGATGGGATGGTCCAAGGAACAAATCGCACAAACATGGTGCGGCATGCTTGCCGCTCCTCTAGCCCTTCGAAAAACGCTGTTGGCGGAAGGCTGACGTCGCAATGGCGCCTGCCACCGAAGCGTTCAGTGATTCTGCGCGACCTGCACCTGGAATGGAGGCGATGGCATGGCACGCCCCCTTGACTTCTGGTGAAAGTCCATGCGATTCGGATCCCACCACCAACAAGGAGGGCGTTTCCAAGGCGTTGGAGGCAAACAAGTTTTGGCCGCCTGCGTCCAAACCAACCACATGCTTTTTGTGGGAATCAGGGATGTCCTCAAAGTCGCAAACTGCAGTAGAAATGTGGAAGGTCGAGCCCATGGCGCTTTGCAGAGCTTTGGGGCTGAGGGGATCCGCACATCGTTGGCTGCAAATCACCCCTGAAAGGCCAAACCAATCAGCCACGCGAATCAGCGTGCCCACATTGCCAGGGTCGGAAAGGTTGTCCAAGTACAACGACATGCCGTCAGGAGAAGGCAACTGCTCGACATCGTCGTGCCATGTCGCCACAGCCAGCAAACCCGGGGGTGTTTTCACTGCGGACATCATTTCCATGTCCTTTGCGCTGACGGCCATGCTCGGAATGCCCTCCATATCTTCCGACCAATTGGACTCTGATTCCCAAGCTTCAGTGAAGTAGATTCGCTCCACAGCCCAATGGCTGCGACACAATTCGAGGATGCATTTTTCCCCTTCGACCATCACTTTTCGCTGCGTTAGGCGTCCACGGCGACGCTTCAGCTGTCGGATGTCCTGTCTCAGGGCTTTGCTGATGCTCATGTGTGCAAGTTACGCCGAGGTTGCGCTGTCGCAGGCCCCGGCAAAGGAGTGGAAATTCACGCGAATTGTGGCGCTGCCCTCGGACAACGAAATTCCAACGCTCTCACAGCGGGACAATTGGATGGAGATTCTGCCGGAAAAACCGAGTCCGACTCCATGGGCTTCCTTGTTTTCAAAGCGGAGACCGTTCAACGCAAAACGCGTTTTTCAGAGTGAAGCGGCAGCACTTCGCAATGCGAGGGCGCTTCGCAATCGTTTGCAACTTGCGGGATGGCTTGAGGCAGAGGTTCAAACGTCCTGGGTTCCAGCGCGGGGCGGGGTGTTCCTCGAATTGGCCATGCAATGTGGCCCGCGTTGGACCATCGACTCGGTCTTGGCAGTCGTCAAAGGTTCGGGCCTCTCCGAAAAACGCATTTTGAAACATGCAGCTCTTGAACCTGGCGCGCCGTTTTCGCAGCAAGGGTTGCGGGCGGCCCGTGAGCGCATTGCCCTTGGAGTGCAGCAGGACGGCCACGTTACCTTTCACTCGGGCCACATTTCTTTCCAAGCAGACACCTTGGGGGCCACTTCCAAGGAGGGCGTGACATTGCACATCCTTTGTGCACCGAGAGATGCCAATGACGACGATGCATTGCGTCAGCCATTTGTGAATGGATCCTTCACGCATCCCAAGGTGCATCTGGGCCAAGTGACATGGAATGGTGCGTTGCCCTCTTCGAAGGCGTTTGCCGGAGGGCTGAGACCTGAAGTTTGGTCACACCTTGGTCAACCCCAATCTGGGGACGTATACAATCCTGCATTGATGAAGGCGATGTACAACAGGCTTTCTCGCGTCCGTTCTGTTGAGCGGGTGCAAATGAGCAACACCTTTCGGTGGGATACGGTGGAGCGACATGGTGGATCTCCACGAAAGTTGGCATTGATGGACGTGGATTACACAGTGGTCCAAAAGCCATCTCACGACCTTGGCATTGAATTGGATCTCGTCCGAAACGATGCCCGATATGGTCCAAGGTTGTCCACCACGTTGCAACACCGAAACCCAAAAGGGTGGGGGGCTGAAAATGCGTGGGAGGTGGCTTTCGGATACGTGGCTGTGGCCCCTTTTTCAACGTTGAGCTCAGCCACTTTTCTCAATGCCGGTGAATGGACCTTGTCGTGGGAGAAAAACCAAATCGGAATTCTTCCATTGCCTTTGACGCTGTTTAGGCCCTCCAACGAACCCCAAACGACGCTGGATGCCGGGTGGGATCGAGAGGTTTGGCCTGAATTCACCCGATCTCAATTTCATGTCCAGCACGACTACAGCCTGGTCGAAAATGCCTCTCGACAAGCCAAGTGGCGCTGGAGTCCCGCAGAGGTGTCGTTTGTGAACTTGACCAACAGGGAGGCCTCGTTTGAGCAGTGGCTTCTCGCGCAAGAGAACCCCTTGGTCCAGGCGCGTTTCAACAATCACCTGACGCTCGGGTCAGCCCTGGCGTGGGAGAGCGATTGGTCTTTGGGGCGATGGGGCGGTCGTGTGGCCACTGAGGCAAGTTGGTCGGGTGGTTTGGCACAACGTTTGGCTGAAGCTTGGGCGCCATCGGATGCCTTTGACGAGGCTTCAGGCGCTTGGTTGATCACCTCGAATGTGCCTTTGGTACAGCACCAACGCATTTTGGTCAATCTTTCAGGACAACGTTCGGCGTCGTCCCGTCCACGCCTCACAGCTGCGGCTCACGTGCTCTTGGGCTTCGCCAATGCCGGAAAAAACACCCCTTCGTTGCCCTTGGAGCAGGCCTTTTTTAGTGGTGGGGCGAATGGCATCCGTGGTTGGAGGTTGCGCACTTTGGGGCCGGGCAACACCCAGCTTGTCGAGGGCATTGGGAGCATTGCAGGGGTGGGGGACATCCGGGTCGACGTGCAACTGGAGGAACGCTTGACGTTGAATGACCTTTGGCAACTGGCGTTGTTCACCGACTTGGGAAATGTTTGGCTTCACGGTGAAGAAGTGTCAAAAGAAGCCACATGGGACTTCAACGGGTTTGGTTGGAGCGCGGGGTTGGGCATTCGCTTCGACCTGGGTTTTTTTCTGCTGAGGTTGGATGGTGCTTTGCGCTTGCATGACCCCGGCTTGACAGCAGGGTCGAGGTGGGTTGGGCAAGGGCCAGCCAAGGGCGCACTTCACCTAGGTCTTGGGCTGCCATTTTGAACGCCGCGAATGAGGAGTGCATCTAATCCACGAAGACGGGTGAAAATCCGTGGAGAACTGACCCAAGAAATCGAAGTCGTCGCGAACTTGCCCGCTACATTTGCGGCATGGGATGGTTCAAAAGAAACACCGAGGGCATCACGACATCGAGCTCAGAGAAGAAGGAAATTCCTGAAGGTGCGTGGTACAAATGCCCCAATTGCAAAACCGTGGTCTCCAACCAAGATCACGCGAACAACCTTTGGGTTTGTGCCATGTGCGATCACCACGAGCGCATTGGAAGCCACGAATATTTTGGGCTTCTCTTTGATGATGGAAAATTCAGAGAGGTGGCTCCCAAGTTGCAAGCTGCTGACCCCTTAGAATTCCAGGACACGAAGGCATACACAGATCGCTTGGAATCTGCAAAAGCCAAAACCGGATTGACCGATGCCATTCGCGTCGGATCAGGGGAGATGGAAGGGCAAGGTGTGGTCATCGCTTGCATGGACTTCTCTTTCATTGGCGGAAGCATGGGGTCCGTGGTCGGTGAAAAGATTGCACGGGGCATCGACCATGCCATCAAAAAAGGGGTTCCCTTCATTTGCATCAGCAAATCAGGTGGAGCCCGCATGATGGAAGCAGGCTTGAGTCTCATGCAAATGGCCAAAACAAGCGCCAAGTTGTCACTTCTCTCCAAAGAGGGATTGCCTTTCATCAGCTTGCTGACCGACCCCACGACCGGAGGGGTGACAGCGTCGTTCGCCATGTTGGGTGACCTGAACATCAGCGAGCCCAATGCCCTGATTGGCTTTGCAGGTCCTCGCGTCGTGAAGGAGACCATCGGCAAGGACTTGCCCAATGGATTCCAGCGCTCGGAGTTTGTGTTGGAACATGGGTTTTTGGACGCCATCATTCCACGCGCTGAACTCAAAGCCAAGATGGCCTTCGCGCTGAAAATGCTTCACACCCAGGAGTAAGGGTCAAGGGCGGAGGATTCCTGCCTATATTTGCACCTCGAATTTTTTACACATCACGAACATCTAACGATTTCGCACATGTACTTAGACGCAGAAAAGAAGAAAGAATTCTTCGCCAAGCACGGGAATGGAGCCACAGACACGGGTTCTCCAGAAGGACAGATTGCCATGTTCTCTTTCCGCATCGCTCACTTGACTGAGCACCTCAAAGAAAACCGCAAGGACTTCAACACCCAGCGCGCCCTGATCAACTTGGTCGGCAAGCGTCGCAAGTTGTTGAACTACCTCGCAGACAAGGACATCACTCGCTACCGTGCGATTGTGAAGGAACTTGGTCTGCGTCGCTAAGACAGACTAAACAAACTCTGAAGGCGGTTGAAGGTCAACCGCCTTTGGCATATTGGGGCTTGCCGGCCCGTACACACGTAGAAGAAGAGGCACAATGAACATTCACAATCAAACCATCGATCTCGGCAATGGGCGCGAGATCACCATCGAAACCGGCAAGCTCGCCAAGCAAGCACACGGTTCTGTCGTCGTCCGTTCGGGCGACACCATGCTCCTCGCCACCATCGTCTCCAGCCATGAGCCGATGGACGTGGACTTTCTCCCTTTGACGGTGGACTACCGTGAGAAGTACGCAGCTGCGGGTCGCTTCCCCGGCGGTTTCTTCAAGCGGGAAGCGCGTCCCTCGGACACCGAAGTGCTCGTCATGCGCTTGGTCGACAGGGCCTTGCGTCCCATGTTCCCAGGGGATTACCATGCCGGAACCCAGGTCATGATTCAACTCATGAGCGCCGACGCTGAGGTGTTGCCAGACAGCCTGGCAGGTTTTGCCGCCAGTGCGGCCATCGCCGTTTCCGACGTTCCCTTCGACGGCCCCATATCGGAGGTCCGCGTGGCTCGCGTCAACGGCGAGTTCGTCATCAACCCACTTCGCTCTGAGCTTGAAGAGGCAGACATGGACATCATGGTCGCTGGGACCCTCGACAGCATTGTCATGGTCGAAGGCGAAATGCAAGAAGTCAGCGAAGGAGAGATGGTCGATGCCATCGAGAAGGCACACGAGGCCATCAAGGCCCAGTGCGAAGCCCAAAATGAGTTGGCCAAAAAGGTCGGCACGTTTGGCAACAAGCGCGAGTACAGCCACGAAACGCACGACGAAGGGTTGCGCAGCCGCATCCAAGACGAGATGTACCCCAAGTTTTACGAAGCAGGCAAAACAGGCGCGACCAAAGAAGAGCGCAAGACCCGCTTCTCTGAATTGAAGGAGGCATTCATGGCCACCATGAGCGACGAGGAGAAAGAAGAGAAGGGAGGGTTGGCCAGCGACTACATCAAGGCAGCCCAAAAGAAAGCGGTGCGTGACCTGATCTTGAATGACGGCCTTCGTCTCGACGGACGTCAGACCACAGAGATCCGTCCCATTTGGACAGAAGTGGATTACCTCCCAGGTTGCCACGGCTCTTCCATCTTCACACGTGGAGAGACCCAAAGTTTGACCACGTTGACGTTGGGCACCAAGCTCGACGAGCAACTCATCGACGGCGCTTTGGTACGCAAGACCGAAAAGTTCTTGCTGCACTACAACTTCCCTCCGTTCAGCACAGGGGAGGAGCGTCCCTTGCGCGGCACAAGCCGTCGCGAAGTCGGTCACGGCAACCTTGCGTTGCGCGCTTTGAAGCCTGTCCTTCCTCCCGTGGAAGAGTGCCCCTACACCATTCGTTTGGTGAGTGAAATTCTGGAATCCAACGGTTCTTCTTCCATGGCCACGGTTTGCGCAGGCACACTCGCATTGATGGATGGCGGCATCAACATCAAGGCGCCTGTTTCAGGCATTGCCATGGGACTCATCACCGATCAGGAATCAGGCAAGTACGCCATCCTCTCTGACATCCTTGGCGACGAGGACCACTTGGGAGACATGGACTTCAAAGTCACCGGCACTGCGGAAGGCATCACTGCCTGCCAAATGGACATCAAGATCAAAGGATTGAGCTTTGACCAATTGCGCGAAGCGCTGGAGCAGGCCCGCGAAGGTCGTCACCACATTCGCAAAGCGATGCTCACGGAGATCTCCGAGCCACGTGACGACTACAAAGACCATGCCCCTCGCATTGTGGGATTGGAAGTGCCTGGCGACAGCATTGGTGCCATCATTGGCCCGGGCGGAAAGATCATCCAGGAGATTCAGGCAGACACCAACACCACCATCAGCATCGAAGACGTGGATGGCAAGGGCATGGTGGAGATTGCCGCCTCAGACAAAGCAGCCATCGAAGCTGCCCTGACGCGCATCAAGCAAATCGCCTTCCCACCGACAGTGGAAATTGGCGAGGAGTACGAAGGCAAGGTGAAGACCATCATGCCATACGGCGCGTTTGTGGAGGTGATGCCAGGAATCGACGGCTTGTTGCACGTGAGCGAGTTGGATTGGAAACGCGTGGAGAATGTGGAAGATGTCCTGAAAGAAGGAGAAATGGTCAAGTTCAAGGTGGTCGGTCGCGACCCCAAGACGGGCAAGATCAAGCTCAGCCGCAAGGTCCTTCTCCCCAAGCCTGAGGGCTATGTGGAGCGTCCCCCTCGCGGTGACCGCGGAGACCGCCGTGACCGTCGTGACCGAGGCGACCGCGGTGACCGCGGTGACCGCCAACGTCGCGATCGTGGACCACGTCCTGACGCCAACGGATGATCATAAATTCTGGAGGTAGTAAACCTTTTTGGAGTTTGTGCCGTTGAATTTGTATTGAACCTTTCGAATTGCACCCATGAGGCAGCTAAAAATCACCAAGCAAGTCACCAACAGGGAAACAGCTTCCCTGGACAAGTACCTTCAGGAAATCGGTCGTGTGGACCTGATTACCGCGGAGGAAGAGGTGGAACTTGCCCGGAAAATCAAGGCTGGGGACCAAAATGCGTTGGAGAAGCTTACCAAAGCCAACCTCCGCTTCGTGGTCTCCGTGTCCAAGCAATACCAAAACCAAGGTTTGTCTTTGCCTGACTTGATCAACGAAGGCAACCTTGGGTTGATCAAGGCCGCACAGCGTTTCGACGAAACCCGTGGTTTCAAGTTCATCTCCTACGCGGTTTGGTGGATTCGTCAATCCATCCTTCAAGCGTTGGCGGAACAAAGCCGCATCGTTCGTCTTCCCCTGAACAAAATTGGCTCGATCAACAAGATCAACAAGGCCTTTGCCCGTCTTGAACAGGAATTCGAGCGTCCTCCAACCGCGGCGGAATTGGCCGAAACGTTGGACATGACGTTGGACGAAGTGAAGCAGAGTATGAAAAATGCTGGGCGTCACGTCTCCATGGATGCGCCATTGAAGGACGGTGATGAAAGCTCGAGCAACATGTACGACGTGTTGCAAACAGGCGACACGCCCAGCCCTGACACCGATTTGATGACGGAGTCTCTCCGCAAGGAAATCGAACGTTCACTCCGCACATTGACACCGCGTGAAGCGGACGTCGTGCGGTTGTACTTCGGATTGAATGGGGAGCACCCCATGACGCTGGAAGAGATTGGTGAGCGCTTTGATCTTACCCGTGAGCGAGTTCGTCAAATCAAGGAAAAGGCCATTCGTCGATTGAAGCACACGAGCCGCAGCCGCATTTTGAAAGGCTACCTCGGCTGATTCAATTCACAAAGCGCTCTGCGTCTGGCTTCAACGAATGCCAAAAGTGCAGAGTGGCGAGGGTCCGGCAAGGACGCCAACACAAAGCCCGCTGGTCGCAGACCGCGGGTTTTTGTTTGGTCGAAAGGTTCAAATGTGTTTCCATCGCCACGCGAACACCGAGGGCGCCGCTCGAAAAGACGTCTATCATGCCGAGCCCAAACATGGCGTACATGCCAACTCTCCAAGGCCCAAGGCAAGAAACTCTTCAACCATTCGTTCCATCATCGATGCAAGTTGAACATCTTTGCAGCATGCCACGTGCATTGCCTTCACAAAACGTTGTCCTTCTCGGCTTGGTCATCCTTGCATTGTTTCTTGGGATGTCATTGAACAGTTGCCAGAGGGAGGTTTGGGATTCCAATCCCGACCATGCGCTGCGTTTGTCCACCGACACCTTGTTTTTCGACACTGTGTTCACGACTGTGGGCAGCATCACCCTGCCTTTGAAGGTGTACAACGATCACGCGGGCACCCTGCTTATTGATGAAGTTGAGCTCGAATCAGGCGTGGCCAGTGAGTTTAGAATCAATGTGAATGGCGCGCCGCTGACCAATCTGAGTCAACCAGTGCGTGACATTCCACTTTTGCCGGGCGACAGCATGTATGTTTTTGTCGAAGTGACCGTAGACCCTGACGACAATGCAGGGAGCGTCCCGTTTTGGGTCATCGAGAACCTTCGCTTTTCGACCAACGGAAATGACCAAATCGTCAAACTCATGGCGCGAGGTCAGAACGCAGTGTTTCACGGCGGCCCCAATCAATTCACAACCTTGGCATGCGATGAGGTGTGGACCTCGGACTTGCCTCACGTGATCTATGGTCAAATCGTGGTCGACCCTGGTTGCACGTTGACCGTCATGCCAGGTGCACGTGTCCATGGACACGACGGCTCTGGAATTTGGGTGAGAGGAGGCACATTGCTTGCCCAAGGCCAACTTGACAACCCCATCACGTTCAGTGGCGATCGGCTCGACGACGACTATGCTGACATCCCCGGACAGTGGGGATTGACTTTTGAACTGACGTTGAGCGACTCGCTGTCAGGAAACCTCGTAAACTATTCCGCCTTTCGTGGCGGAATATGGTTGGACCGTGCCATTGAGTGCCAAATGGAGCATGTGGTCTTGTCCCAAGCGACAGTGGGTCTTTGGGTGGACAGCGTGGGCGTTGGGGCGGAATACGCATTGGACATTCGCAACAGTGTGGTCACGCAAGCGGAATCCATCGGGTTGCTCTCTCAATCGGGACACATCCGAGGGTTCAACAACCTGTTTTCCAATTGTGGACAGGCCTGCGGCTACTTTTCTCTTGGTGGAAAGATTGAAATGCATCTCAGCACGTTCGCGAATTACACCGCGATTGGATCTGGCTTGAGACAATTTCCAACGCTGTATGTCAACGACTGGTATGAGGCTGCAGACAACAGCGTTCAATGGAGGCCTTTTGAGTCTGCCACCGAATTCCGAAACTGCATTGCGTACGGCAACAATGCCAACTTGAACGAATTCAGTGAAGTTGTTCTGGACCTCTGGGACGCGGAAGCTTACACCACACCCATGTTCCGGGCATCGGCCATCCATCACCAAGAGAAGACGTTCCCCGATTGGCTTTTGGACGATGCCACCACAGCAGATCAAGAGCCGCCTTTTGTCGATGCCATTTCTGCCGACTTCCGGCTTCAGGGTACGGCAGTCCAATGGTCAGGGATTGCTTCTACACCTGAATTTTCAGCCTTGGAAGTCAGTGTGGATTTGCTCGGCGAACCTCGCAACACCTCTTTTCCTACGAAAGGGTGCTACGAAAGGGTACCCTAAAGAAACCTTCTTCTCGCAATGTGCGTAGAGTGTCATGGATCACGTAAGTCATGACCACCAACATTCTCGAAGCACTCATCCAATTGTTTGCCCTGTTTGCCGCCGGACGCGGGAAGGAGGGCATTTCGCTTGGACGGGCACATGCTGCGAGATACATGCGGAATCATCTCCCCAAGACCCTTGTAGACGCAAGTTTGGAGCGCTTTGATGAACTTGTGGATCAGTTCCAACGGATGCCTGACAGGGGAGAGGAGATGGTCGCCAAGCGTTTGGCCAAACTCAGCGTCAAACTTCTTCGTACCTGCAGTCAAATCAACAAAGGACTGGAATGGCATGAAAAGCACGTGGTGCTCGTTCGTTTGTTGGAATATCTCCATGAGGTTCAAGACCAGGAGACAGGGCGATTGTTTCTCAAAACGGTGGCGGAAAGTTTCTCGATTTCTGAAGTTCGAACAGATGCTTTGCGAAACATGGTGGAACGTCCCATCGAAGAATCGCGCAAAGACATCTCGGAATTGTTTGAATTGAATCCGGCATTCTTGGGGCGGCGATTCCATGGCCGGTTGGTCGGGATGCACCTCACAGAGGGCAACCTTTTCTTGCTGCGTACTGCAGACCAGGGCAATCAGCGAGTCAACCACCAAAACGTGGGTGTGGGGCGGGTGGTTCTCTTGGCTCCGGGAGGGACGCTTCGAGACAGCATGGGCGGCGCACTGTTTCACAGTGAACTTGTTGCGCACCGCCAAAGAACCATCTCTCCCCGAGAAACGTTGGAGCTTCGCGCAGAAAACGTCAGTCACTATTTCAATTTTCCTCACGAACAAGCCCTCCACCAATTCAACTTGCAAGCAGAAGGAGGACAACTCGTCGGCATCATGGGAGGCAGTGGCTCTGGCAAATCGACATTGCTTGGGGTTTTGAATGGGAGCACGAGTCCTTCATTCGGTTCGGTGACAATCAATGGGGTCGACATTCATCGTGAAGCCAAGGAAGTGGCAGGATGGATTGGCCATGTCCCTCAAGAGGACGTGCTGATTTCAGAACTCACCGTCCGGGAAAATCTGGCGTTCAACGCCCAGTTAAGTTTGGGGTCGTGGACGGAGGAAGCACGACAAACGCGCATCGATGAAGTCCTCACACAATTGGGGCTTTGGGACATCCAAGATTTGCGCGTAGGCTCCGTGTTGGACAAAGTGATTTCGGGTGGACAGCGCAAGCGGGTCAACATTGGGCTTGAACTCCTGCGAAAACCGCCCGTCCTGTTTTTGGATGAGCCCACCAGTGGTCTGTCCAGCCGTGACAGCGAACAAATCCTCGACATTCTCAAAGAATTGACGTTTGGGGGACAGTTGATCTTTGCGGTTCTCCACCAACCAAGTTCGGATTTGTTCAAGATGCTTGATCGGTTGTTTTTGCTGGACATTGGCGGCCACCCGATCTATTGGGGCAACCCCTTAGATGCTGTGAAGCATTTCAATGCCCTTGCAAGTCGCGTTCACGCTGACGAATGTGAGTGCAGCACGTGTGGCAACGTCAATCCCGAGCAACTCTTTGACATCGTCGAAGCACAAACGGTGGACGAGTATGGTCGAAAAACCCCAACGCGTCGCACCTCTCCCAAAGAGTGGAATGATTTCTACACCATCATGCTGGGGAACACGCTTCCATCGGACTCTGGTGAAAAGCGGCCCCTCAAGCGGAATTCGCGCGTGGCACGCGGATGGGCACAATGGAATACATTCTTGAAGCGCGACGTTCTCACAAAAGCCCGCAACAAACAATATCTGCTGGTCAATTCTTTGGAGGCGCCGGCGCTGGCATTTTTGTTGGCGGCGTTCATGCGGTTTGCGGTTCCAGGTGCCGAGTACACCTTTCGCGCAAGCGAGAACATTCCGCCCTTTTTGTTCATCTCCGTCATTGTCGCTTTGTTTCTTGGGCTCAGTGTGAGTGCGGAAGAGATCCTTCGCGACAGGAGCCTTCTCAAGCGAGAGCGGTTTCTTCAAGTCAAGTGGCGCCACTACGTTCACGCCAAACTCGCAGTGGTTGCTGCTGTGTCTTTGTTTCATGCATTGGGGTTTGTGGCCGTCTCCCATTGGATTTTGGAAATCCCCAATTTTGCCTTGAAGCATACGTTGGTGTTGTTTGCGGTGTCGTTGTTCGGCAACGTTTTGGGTTTGGTCATTTCTGCCACGTTCCGCACAGCCAAAGTCATCTACATCGTCATCCCTTTGTTGGTCATTCCCCAAATCATCTTTGGTGGGGCGATCATCCGGTTTGAACGCTTCAACAGCACATTCACAGATGTCGATGCGGTGCCGTGGTTTGGAAACATCATGGCCTCCCGGTGGGGCTTTGAAGCACTTGCAGTCGACCTCGCCAGAAACAACCCTTACGACAAGGAACTGATCGCATGGGAGGACCGCATTTACCAGTCAGGATGGCGACGCGATTTTTGGTTGGCCGAATTGAAGCGCACGAAAGACGATTCCTTGGTGAAGGCCGAGCTTCAGAGATCCGAGCATGAGCTGAACATGTGGGAGGGGAGGGATTTTGCATGGCCGCCAGAGGCCGCAGGGGAGTGGAACGTCATCAAGGACCGGTACAACGCTCACTACAAAGAGGCTTTTGAAGCCCGAAATGCCAAGCGGAAAGCCATGTCAAGAAACGCTGATTTGGTGGCGTTCAAAAACCAATGTCACAACGACGAACTTTGGTCTTGGGTACTGCAAGACGATCGAAAAGATCGTGCAGTCTTGCTCGACGGGGAATTCCTTCAAAAGGCGGGCCCCATTCACCGCGCCGCACTGAACCCCCGGGGACTTGCAGCGACCATGTATTCTCCTTACAAGTCCTTGGCAGGTGGCGTGTTGCCAACCTTGATGTACAACGTGGTCATTCTCCTGGGCATGAGCGCACTCATGTGGATGACCTTGTTGATTCACCCTTGGTTGGCGCAGAAACCTTGGAATGGGATTAGGCGTCGGAAGGCATCTCTACCAGCTTGAAGGGCAACTGGATGATGGCTGCATAGTCCTCACCTGCCTCCTGCATGTCTTCATCTTCTTCCTCGTAATACCAAAAGACTTCTGCAGCACAACTGCATTGCTCCAATCGTTTGAGCAAATCCATCAAGCATTTGGAGGAACTTGTGTTGAAATACTCCAGCTTCACGTGCACCTCAACTTGCCCCGTGCAGGACTGGCAAAAGGATTCCGTCCAGGAGAGCAAAGGCTCGAAGAATTGAATGGAATTTTCAGGGATGCTTCGTCCTGAAAGCGTCATGGTCTTGTCCAAGGCCAAAAAGGCCACCTCCGGCGTCTTCGTTGTGCGTGCAATGATTAAATCCTCCATGGCATTCATGATTTGAGATGGACCTTGACCGTGAGGGCAAACAACACCTGTTTGTCCTGGCAAGGTATAAATTCTGTGTAAACCTTCCCCTCAGAGCATGTCCTGAGGTCCAAAAAACCAAGACCAGCGCCGCCTTTTTCCGTGCGCGCACCGTGAGCCAATTTTTCAAGGCGCTGAGCGCGGAGCGCCTCGAGCGGGCGGGACTGTGCTTCTTTCAACGCCTCTTTCAAGACAGTAGCTTGCTGCGCATCCACCACGTTTTCCGACGAGATCACAGCGACATCCAAGCCATCCAAAGAGAACGCAAACATGCCTGTTGTGGCATGCTTCTCAAGGTTCTGGATGACCTCAACTGCACAGCGAAATGCGCGTTTTCTTGACGGCTTGGTGGCCGTCGACGCCTCCAAGAGGTGCTCCACCCAACGAAGCATGGTCTCACTTGTGCTCCCTGTCATCTCGCCTTCAAAACACCAACTTGTCACGCGACATTCTTGTGGCTGATGCTGAAGTTGGGTGAGGTGGCTGTTCAAGGACATCTGTGGTGGTCAGTTGTTTGTCAAAGAACGCAGGATATGCCTCACTTTTGCGCATGGAAGTCACAGGAAATGCATGAAGATGTGTGGAAAACAGATGCCGAGTGGTTCAAGCCTTGGTTCAACACCGAGGCTTATCACATCTTGTACGGGCATCGGAGCGAATCTGAGGCCCAACATCTCATTGCGGCCCTGACGAGACAAGGTGCCATGGGCACCCCGGGGCGTGCCCTCGATGCGGGTTGCGGGGCGGGAAGGCATGCTAGGGCATTGGCCGAGCAAGGTTGGCAAGTCGATGCGTTTGATTTGAGTGAGGCCAGCATTCGAGAGGCCCAAAGTCAGAAGACGCACCGTGCCACTTTTCATTGCCTTGATCTCCGGGCTTTGCGCGAACAGGGGCAGTGGCGTGCCACGTTCGACCTGGTGACGAATTTCTTCACGAGCCTGGGATATTTTTCGGACTCAGCAGAGCACGAGGCCGTGGTGGAGGGCTTTGTGAAAGTGTTGAAGCCAGGGGGGAGATTGGTGGTGGATTTCTTGAATCTGTCAAGGGTAGAACGCCATCTTGTCGAAAAGGAAACCATCCTACGGAAGGGCACGTCGTTTCAAATTCACCGACGAATTCAACAGGGGTGGATCGAGAACAGCATTCAATTTGAATGGGAAGGAGTGTTGCAACATCACGTCGAACGCGTGAGGGCGCTGAGCCCAAAAGATTTGAGAGACATGCTTGTTCGTCACGGCCTGGTTGTTGTCGACCTTTGGGGTGATTACCAACTTTCAGATTGGACGCCATCATCTCCTCGTTGCCTGTTGCTGGCTGAAAGACCGACCGAACACCCATGATTCTCACAGCCATCATTTTTTTGCTCACTTCTTTGCTTGGCGGAGGGGTGTTTGTGATGCTCGGACAACGTGGGCTCGACAATTTGCCAGCCATCCTTTCTTTTGGAGGCTCGTTCATCATCGGCATGTGCTTTCTCCATCTGGTTCCAGAGGCTTATGCAGTGACGACCTTGGCCGGGGCGTTTGTGTTGTTGGGGTTTTTGCTTCAAGGCCTGCTGGAATACTTGTCAGAGGGCATTGAGCACGGACACGTTCATTTGCATGAACACGACGCGCAGTGCGAACAGGAGTTCACCTTGAAGCGACTTCCTTGGGCTGCCCTGATCAGTTTGGGACTGCATGCAGCCTTGGAGAGCATGCCTGTGGTCGGCCACGACCATCACCATCACGAAGGTCACGTGCATGGCCCGCTTGCCCTTGACATGATTGACTGGGGCCTTGTCATCGGGTTGGTGCTGCACAAGGTGCCGGTTTCCATGGTGTTGATGGCGATGATGCAGGAGCAACACGTCCCGCGCAAGGTGGCTTGGGTGGTGCTCGTGGCCTTTGGATTGTCACCGCTGGCAGGCATGCTTGCTTTCGAGGGGATCGTCCACAACGTGTCTCAGGACTGGATTGCCATTTTCCCTGCATGCATGCAAGCGCTTGTGGTGGGCATCTTGCTTCACATTGGAACCACGGTGCTTTTTGAGGCGGGCGATGGACACACTTTCAACCGGAAAAAATTGGTGGCCACGCTCATTGGACTTGGCGGGAGCCTCTTGGCTTTTGTTTGAATCCAAAGTCACCGAAAGTCGACAAATGAAACTTTTTGGTCGACGGGGGCGTAGAGGCTTTCGACATGAGACACTACCGCATTCACATCAGCACCTCCAAGGTCGAGACCATTGAACTTTCAAAGTCCACGTTTAGCATCCATTTGATGTCCTACGGACTGAACTGAGTAGGCCTCTGTGAAGACTCAGCCAAACAAGTCTGCCGCCAAGGTCAGGGCTTGATCCAGAGCTTCAGGAGACGTTGGTTCCCAGAAGCCCGAAGATTCGGCCCATTCCACCATCCACTCGGTCGGCGCATTTCCGACCAAATCATCTTGGGCCATGGGGCATCCTCCAACCCCACGCAGAGCCCCGTCCATGCGCAAGCAGCCACTTCGGTGAGCTGCTTTTATTTTTTCCAAACCATCCAACGGGTGGACGTGCAAATGGGCGCCAACCGTGTTGCTACCCACTTCAGCCACGGCGCGTGCAAAGACCCTTTCAATCAAAGCTGCGTCAGCAGATCCGACGGTATCTGCCAACGAAATCACAGAAGGGGAGAGGCGGTCTTGCAGTTGTTTCGCCCATTCGGCGGGCATGTCTTCTGTCCACTCGTCCCCGTACGGATTGCCAAACCCCATGCTCAAGTACACCACCAGTTCTTTGCCTGATTGGGCACACAGGTTGGCCACCACATCCAGCCTTCGCCAGGCTTCTTTCAAGTCGGCGCGCGTATTCCGTTCTTGAAACGTGGGAGAGAGGCTCAGTGGAAAGCCAAGGTCGGAGACAGAATCAAACGCCACGGCATCCCGAGCTCCACGTTCGTTTGCCACAATCACAAGTGCGCGGGTGTGGGTTTGGTCCCAAATGCCCTCTGCCTCCAACTGGGAAAGCACCTTGCCTGTGTCCGCCATGGCAGGAATGGCCTTGGGAGAAACGAAACTGCCCAAATCAAGCGTGTCGAAACCCACACGAAGAAGGGTGCGGTAATACGCCAACTTGTCTTCCGTAGAAAGGGCATGAGGCCATCCTTGAATGGCATCTCTCGGACATTCGACGAGGTGCAGGGCTTGGGGCTTCATGGCACCGAATGTACAGGGAATGCCCCTTTCATTGAAACCTTCCTTCATTCGATTGCGTAGGGGATAGAGACATTGAACCACCACATCCTTCATTCCATGAAACTCGATACTTTCAATCGGCTTCCGCTCGACCAAAAGACGTCCTACATGTGGGACCACGGCGTTTGTCTTGCACAGCGCATCATTGAGAATCGCTACATCCTCTGCATTTTTGAAGTGAACGGCTTTTTTGTGGAAGCCATTTACTCACGTCGCAACAACCGCGTGAACGCCATTTTGCCCATTGCGGACATTCCGGAGTGGGAAGGCTACGTCGATCAGGTCCTCACCAATTTGCTGAAGCTGAACTGAGTTCAGAATCATGGACGGGGTGGCTCGTCGAATTGGATTTCTCTTTTTGGATCCACACCTTCATGGGAGGTGGGATCCATTTTTTTTGTCCTTGATTGGGAGGTGCGCCCAGGCCGTCTGCACCCCAGTGGTCAAAAGGCCCCTCCAAGGACAGCCTTTTGGGCGCATGGCCCGGGCCATCATTTCCTTGCCCATGCATCCAACTTCTCCATCCGTATCCGTCCGTGACAGCCCATGCGCCAGGATGTCCGCGCAAATGATGCCATGAGAGTTTTCCTTCATGGGTTTGGAGGTAGGTTCGCCACATCCCAAGTGCAAAACAAGAAAAACAGAGCGCACCCCAAAAGAGCGGCCTTCGGTCGCGATGCACAAACCTCACCACCCACCTGAGGGAGAGGGGAATCAAAAAAAGGAGCCCAATGTGGCCACCCAACCAGTGGGTCGATGCAGTGGAAGCGGGAAGACCTGCCCATTCAATCATCATGGCAGTCATGGCCTCAAGTGCCGACAACGTTGCACGCGTCATCCCTGGAATCTTCAACAAGCATCCCGCCACTGCGACCCCAATCGCCAGCATGACCACCCCTGCAATGAGGTTCATGGGGTAGAACCAAATGGGCCAAATGGGGAACGTGGGAACTGTCAACAAGGACGTCGCCCATTGTGCACGCCAGGGCACAATCCAGCCGGCACGTTTGTGCCCTGCCAAGGCCAACAAACTGCCCGTGGCAATGAAGCTCAATTGCGTACCGAGTTGCAATGGAAGGTTCACATCCGCCAAGCATGCCAAGACGCCGGCAATCCCGAACGCTTCCCATGCCAGTGGACGTTTCCCCCTCACCATCAGCCCCCAAACCAAAGTCAACATCAGCCACGATCTCAGCCCCGAAACGGGCGACCCGCAGGCCATGACAAAGCACCAAGACACGAAAACCCCCATGAAGCTTCCACGCTTGACCCATCTGTTTTGGGCCCGAAGGAGCACCAAAAACACACCCGCCACGAGCCCCACGTGGTATCCGCTCACGGCCAACAAATGCGCGAGTCCCAAATGTTGAAAGGCCTGCCTGATTTCCGGGGACACGGCCTTCTTGTCACCTCCAAAGATGCCCAACAGCAACCCTGTTTCATCGCCTTTAAAAGTGGTTGCGAGGTGAGTTCTCCAAGCCCATCCCAAGCGTGCGGTGCGTTGTGCCATCCATGACCTTGAAAGGCTTTCGCCCCAACGGACGACTTCACCTTGGGCACTGACTCCTTGGGTTCTGAGGTAAGCCTGAAAGTCAAAGGGGGAGTTCAAATCAGAGATTTCCAAGGGGCGCAGTATCACCAGCGCCCATTGCCACATGCCCTGCATGTCAGGGACATCGGCCTTCATCCACATCTTGATGTGGCGTCCATCGACGTCAACGCCTGTCCATATTCCTGCCTGTGCTCCCTTGGATTCCATGAGCTGAGCCGTCGGCAAAAACGTGGGGCGCAGGAGCACCCAAGAAGCATTGGCAGACGTCCTTTCCGGGAGACGTTGGTTTTCCTGATAAGCTCGAAGTGTCCAAGCCAGGCCCCACCCAATCATCAGCCATGGCAAGGTGCGTTTCCAGGTGGGCATGGGGAAGGTCAACGCACTCCCTGCGCAAAGAAGGAAGAACGACGTCGGGGCTCCCATGGACAAGAGTGCCACCCACATTCCCGTTGCAAGACTGCAAGACCAAACCACCTTGAAAAGTCACACAATCGCGCAGCGGTGCGGGGTCAACTTCGCGTGCGTTGGATCGCAATCAAAAGGCGGTGCTGGCTATTCCAGGCCAGGCAAATCCAAATCCCTTGCGCGTGCCTTGCCGCGAAGGAAATAGGCGACAACCACACTGTGACGCCACCAGCCGATCATGTTGGGGTTGCGGTCGGGAGCGCGTTTGAGTTGCCTGCGCTTTTGCAGGGTCGACAACAGGCGCAAGTAGAATGCTCCGTGCGCTTTCCCCACGGCCAAAAACCCACGCCATTCGCCCCCTGCCAACATCTTCCATGCGGCGATGCCATCGAGTGCCATGCGTCGGAACATGAACAGGGGCCAAGCTCCATCTCGGTTCTTGAGCATCACCACGAGATTGTTGCGGAAATTCAAGTAGGTCTTGAAGGGGCTGGAAGTTTGCAATGTGCCGCCCCCGAGGTGACGAACCGACACTGTTCCAGCGCAACCGATGCGCTTGCCGAGGTTCTTCAATCTCCAGCACAGGTCAATTTCTTCCATGTGGGCAAACAAAGAGCCGTCAAATCCACCTGCACAACGCCATGCTTCGCTGCGGATGAAAAAGCACGCACCAGACGCCCAGAAAACCTCTCTGTTTTTGGCAAGCCATCCATCTACCGGCTCCACACTCTCAAACAACCGTCCCAAACAAAACGGGTAACCGTCCTTGTCCATCCACCCCCCAGCGGCACCTGCATGCTCACACATGCTCGGCCGGACATCCTGCACCATCAAAGGGCTTGCGACATCCCAGCCGTGTTTGTCCATTGCCGCCAACACCGACTCGACCCAAGGACCGTCCATGCGGACGTCTGAATTCAGCAGCACATACACTTCGGCATCGATGTGCTTCAATCCCTCGTTGTAACCCGCAGCGAACCCGTGGTTTTGGTCCAATTCCACAAGCTGTACTCGAGGTGTGTGGTGCGCTTGAAGCCACGCCACGCTGTCGTCCGTGCTTCCGTTGTCCACGACCCACAGTCGCGTGTCGGTGGGCGTGTGCTCCATGACGCTTGGGAGGTAGGTCTCAAGGTGATGTCGGCCATTCCAATTGAGGATGACCACCGCCACGTCTGCAGGTTGAATCGTTCCCATCATCGCGGGTTGAAGAACAAATCCTCAGGCTCTTCCCCGGAAAAGGTGTCGCGCGGATTCAAGCGGTTTTCCATGGACTTCGACACCTGCACGGTGTTTTCGCGAGAACGAAGTTGGGACAACCAGTCTTCGTTTTGGCGTTCTCCCAACATGTCGCTGTGCAGCAACTCAAAGCACTCGCCCACGACGTGAGGCGCAAAGAAGAGGAAGCGCTTGTTGTTGAACCGTCCCGCCTTGTGGTAGTGCCAAATCTCATAAGGGTAGTAGTCCGTTTCATGGTGGCGTTTGACCACGGTGTTGGGCTTGCCAAACCGCAGATAAATGTTGCCCATCTCCGTCAAGCTGCCTTGACCGTACTTGCATTGGCCATACTTCTCGTCCACGTGGGCAATTCGCTCGAGGTACTGCGCGAGCATGGCTTCCGCTTCAGGGACGGATGAGCTTCGATCCATCCAAAAGCCTGAGATGTAGCGCTTCATGAGTTCCACGTCTCCACCGGGAATCAACACTTGCTGGATGGAGCTCTGCTCATTGGTCGTGGCCATGGCCAAGTGATCTTCGAGCAGTTTGACCACCACAGCGAGCGAGTCATAGCCGTTCAAGGAGGGCAGAAGCACATTGGCCGGTGCTGAGGGGGTGGTTTGGGGTTGTCCTTGAGGCCATTCACGGTCGCCAAGGGTCACGTCTCGCGACACGACAACATGACCATTCCTGGTTTGTGCCTCCAGCTTCATCACAGGCTGACGAAGGGTGGGGGAGGTTTGCGTACACGGAAGCACCTCAAACACAGGCACAATGGGGCCCGAAGACTTTCTGAGGTACCGCGTCGCGCCTGGGTTCCATTGGCCATTTTCATCAGCCCACCCAAACTTCAACAGAAACAAGGAATCCGTGGGGACGATCTCGTTCAATCCATGCAGCTCCACGTAAAAGCGCGCTGACGTGGCGTCCACAGGGATGGCGTTGCCCACTTTGGGAATCAAATCCAATCCGCTGTGTACCATGTTGGGCTGACTCATGGCCGTGGCAGGCGCATGGGTGTTGACAACCATCACATCCGTGAATTCCGGCATGCCGCCCACAGGAACACGCATTCCTGCATTATGTTGCCAAATAGGTGTTTCATTTTGGGCCACAAGCCACTCCACAAGAACCCCGCCTTGAGGCACTGCCAAACGCGCGACATGCACATGACGAAGTGCAGAGGAATCCTGGACTTCAGGGCGCGCAAGGACCTTGTCCTTTTGAAACGACACAATCTCGTCGCCTTGAAAGGCAATCATGGTCAACGTCAAGCTGTCCGACGCTGTTTCGGCTGTGGATGTCCAAGCCGTTTGGACCTCAGCGTATGCTTGACCGTCTGGCAACCGCTGGATCAGCACGTCGCCGATCCACGACGTTTGTGCATGCATGTTGGCGCTCAAACCGAATGCAGCCCACACAACGAGCCCATGACCCACGATTCGCCAAAAGTCGTCGCGTGAGAATCGCACAGAAGAAACGGAACTGGCCATGTTTGCGTGTGAGAGAATTTGAGCGGATTTTGAATCGCAGACCAAATTAGCGCGCAAGCGCGTAACGATGGATTGCATGGTGGCAATGGACGCCGTGGAAAGCACAAAAAAACGCCCGCATTTCTGCGGGCGTTTCATGTGGCGGAGGCTGAGGGATTCGAACCCCCGGTACCTTGCGGCACGCCGGTTTTCAAGACCGGTGCAATCGACCAACTCTGCCAAACCTCCGGAGCCGCAAAAATACAGCACACCTTTTAAAATCACACGAATCCACGTGTTTTCTCAGAAACGCCCTGATTTCAGCGATTCAACCCTCTTGAATGATAATATACATTATGGTAAACGGCTTGTGGAAAGAGAAAGGGACCGAAGTCCCTTCTCGTTCGCAATCAATTGGATGCGGCCTTGATCTTCTCGGTCAATTCCAGCATTTTGTCATCGTCACCTGTACGTGCGTAGATGTCCCGCAGTGAGCGCATGGTTTCCAAATCGTCGTCATCTGTCTCGTGAGCCGCTTCCAAAAATGGCTTTGCGGTTTCAAACAACGCCTTGGCATCCGCCTCCATTTGCTTTTGGGCCTCTGATTCCGCCTTGGTCATGCGGGGCTTCCACATGTCGTTGGCTGCGTTGATTCCCTGCACAGCTTGGTTGAAATACAACGCCCCAAGGTTGTAGTTGGCGTCAAAGTAATCGGCCTTGACCTCGAGCGCCTTTTTGTATGCCTCAATGGCCTCGTCTGCGTTCCCGAGGTTGTCCAAAACACTGCCAAGGCTGAACCACAAAATTTCATTGGTGGGATCTTGCTCTGCGGCCAACGCCAGATTTTCCTTGGCCTTGTCAAATTCCTCATTGGTCAGGTAAATGTTCAACTCCTCGATGATGAGGCTCTGCTCTCGCGGATACAGTGCTCGTGCTTCTGCCAGCGTTTCCAGGGCTTCCGCTTCGCGTCCGTTTTCACGGTACAAATTGCTGATGAACAAAAACACATTGGGCACTTGGTACTCGATGTCTGCGCAAGCCCGGTAGCGTGCCACAGCGAGGTCCACCTCCCCTGCTTTCTCGTAACACAACGCTGAATTGTAGACTGCCATGGTGTCGGTGGCCTCAAAGGCTCGGGCAATTTCCGCACCCAAATCGAAGAAAGCGCCTGCCGCTCCGAAGTTGCCTGTATTGTAATTGCCAATGCCTGCGTTGCTGGCTGCCATTTGGACTTGGCCCAATCCCACCTGAATTTCAGAAGCGTAGGACCCTTTTGTGTCGAGTTCTTGTGCTTTCATGTAGCTGTCCTTGGCCCGAACCAACGCGTCAGGGTACGCCGCAAACAAGGCGCTGTCCCGGCTGATGTTCAAGTAAATCTCCCCACGGTAGCGCCACGTCTTGTTCTTGACCTTGGCCTTGGGGTTCTCGATCGCCTGTTCGATGTAGGTGGCAGCTGTCGCGAAATCGCCTTCCTTGTTGGCGTTGTACGCGGAGACAACTTCTTTCTGCCCAAATCCTTGGACGCAAATGGCCAACGCCATCAGGGTGAATGTTTTCTGCATGGGTAGTGTTTCGTGTTTACAGGTCGTGGTTTGCGGAGCAAAAGTACATCTTGCGTTGGTCAAACCTCATGCCAACTTTGGGTTAGGCCTCAGGCTGTTCTGGCGTCGAGGATGCCTCACCACCTCCTTCTTCATGGCCATCCACACCTTCAGTCAAGGTTTCTTCATCGTCCGATTTGGGCACTTTGCACACTGCGGCGATGGCGTCTTTGCCGCGCAAACTGATCAAGCGAACGCCTTGTGTGGCACGCCCCATGACGCGGAGCTCCTCCACGTCCATGCGGATGGTGATGCCCGACTTGTTGATGATCATCAAATCATTCTCG
>CBFHRO010000018.1:0-36005 GCA_965658245.1 uncultured Flavobacteriales bacterium | reverse complement strand
TGAATTTTCTGAGGGACGTCGACGTGCCTCAACGGGTGACCGCGTCTCCCGTGCCCAAGTCTTGGACGGAGTTGAGGTCCTTGCAAGGTGCCAAAGCCTGAGGCATGGCCCACAAAAAGCCCCACCTTCCTGAGAAGATTTGTGTGACCTGCGGGCGTCCCTTTGCGTGGCGCAAAAAGTGGGCGCGAGATTGGGACAACGTGAAGCATTGCAGTGAGCGCTGTCGACGAGACAGGTCGTCGTCCACCAGGGAAACATGAGGCCCCGACGGGTGTTACCTCATGACAATGTCCGTAGCCCCCGACACCCACCCCCGACCTGTCCAAACCTTGCGTCTTCTGCTGGGCGATCAGCTGAATGCCGCTCATTCTTGGTGGCAGTCGCCTCAGGACGACGTGTTGACCGTCATGATGGAGTGCCGGCAGGAAACGGACTACGCCCGTCACCACGTTCAGAAGGTGCTCGCCTTTTTTCTCGCGATGCGCAGCTTCGCCAAGGAGCGCATCGCGGAGGGACACCACCTGCACTACCTCGCCATTGACGGTCCCGATGCGGCCCGTCCGATGATGGAGGTGTTGCGCGCCTTGGTGTCCGACACAGGCGCCACCGAGGTTCGTCTGCAAGCCCCCGACGAATGGCGGCTCGACGAGATGTTCCGCGAAGCGATGAACACGTGGCCTGTGACCTTGGGGGTGACGGTGACCATGGACGACACCGAACATTTTTTGACCGGTCGGACCGACCTCGCAGACCATTTCAAGGGCAAAAAGCAGTACCTCATGGAGTCGTTTTACCGCATGATGCGGAAGCGACACGACGTGCTGTTGGACGGCGCAGGTCAGCCGGAAGGGGGCAAGTGGAATTACGACGCCAACAACCGCAAGAAACTGCCCAAAGGCCATGTGCCTCCCGCTCCTCGGCTGTGGGAACGTGACGTGACCACCTTGCTTTCCGACCTCGAAAAGGCAGGCGTGGAGACCGTGGGCAGGGTGGAAGCGGCGCACTTTGGCTGGCCCGTGACGCGGGGCGAGAGCCTTGAATTGCTGGACATTTTTGTGGAGGCGTTGCTTCCGCGGTTTGGGGATTTTCAAGATGCGCTCACGGAGGACAGTTGGACGGTGTACCACAGCCGACTGAGCTTTGCGATGAACGCCAAAATCCTCAGCCCTCTTGAAGTCATCGCGGCAGTGGAACGCAAGTGGCGCGCAGCGCCGGACCATGCGAGCATCGAGCAGGCCGAAGGGTTCATCCGTCAAATTCTCGGCTGGAGAGAGTACATGCGTGGGGTGTATTGGGCCCACATGCCGGAGTACGCGAACCTCAACTTTTTCCAGCACGACCGGAAATTGCCGTCCTGGTTTTGGACGGGAGAGACAGGCATGCGCTGCCTTCAGCATGCCATCGGCCAAACCCTCGATCACGCCTACGCCCACCACATTCAACGGTTGATGGTGACCGGCAACTTCGCCTTGCTGGCGGGCATCGATCCCGACGAGGTGGACCAATGGTACCTCGGGGTGTACATCGACGCCATTGAGTGGGTGGAAATGACCAACACCCGCGGCATGAGTCAGTTCGCTGATGGGGGCATCGTGGGCACCAAGCCCTACGTCTCTTCTGCCAATTACATGCACAAAATGGGCCCCCATTGTGCCTCTTGCAAATACAAGCGTCAGGCCAAAACCGAAGACGACGCCTGTCCCTTCAACAGCCTCTACTGGCATTTCCATGCCCGAAACCGAGACTTGCTCGAGCGCAATCCGCGCATCGGCATGGTCTACCGCACCTGGGACAAAATGCAGCCCGCCCAACAACGAGCCCTCCTGGACCGGGGCGATGCCGTCCTTGCCAACCTTGAAACCCTCTGACATGAGCACCTCACGCACCCTCCACTGGTTCCGCAACGACTTGCGACTTGACGACAATCCGGCTCTGGCTGAGGCGCTGCGCAGCGACGAGGTGGTGCCCGTCGTGTTGTTGGACGATCGGTTTTGGTCCGAGGACCGCTGGGGACATGTGAAGACCGGTCCGTTTCGCACGCGATTCGTCCTCGAAAGCATCGCGGATTTGAAAGCGGCCATCGAAGACGCTGGAGGAAGCTTGCTGATCAAACAGGGTCGCCCCGAAGAGATTTTGCCAAGGTTGATGGAGGAGTGGTCCTGTGCCTCCTTGACGGCCCAAGCGGAGCACACCCCAGAGGAACTCGACATCGAATCGGCTGTGGCGCGCGCGGTGCAGGAAGTCGGCGGCACATCTCTTTGGATCGAGGGACACACCTTGTTCCATCCGGACGACCTTCCGATGGACCTCGATGCCATCCCAGACATCTTCACCCAATTCCGCAAGAAGGTGGAGAAGCACAGCGAAGTCCGAGAGTGCATTGCGGCACCTTCCGCGCTCTCTTGTCCCGACGGACTCACGTCGGATGCGGTTCCAACCTTGGAAGAGGTACTCGCACAAACCGGCCAAACCATGCCTCCGGCAGACAGCCGCGGAGTGTTGCCTTTCAAGGGAGGGGCTTCGGAGGCGCGCGCCCGTTTGAAGCACTATTTCTGGGACACCAAAAAACTCGCCGTCTACAAGAAGACCCGAAATGGCCTGGTGGGCCCGGACTACAGCAGCAAGTTCAGCCCGTGGCTGGCCCACGGCTGCATCAGTCCTCGACGCATTGCCAGTGAGGTGTACAGGTTCGAAGACAACGTCGAGGCCAACGACAGCACCTACTGGTTGGTCTTTGAATTGATCTGGCGGGATTACTTCCGGTTCATTGCCATGAAGTTTGGGTCACGCATTTTCCACCGCAAAGCCTTGAAGCCCGAGAGCGCCAACCGCGGCACTCAACGGCCTGCCTTTGAGGCGTGGAAGGAGGGGAGAACCAAAGATGCCTTCGTGAATGCCAACATGCGGGAGCTCGCACGCACGGGATTCATGAGCAACCGCGGACGCCAAAACGTGGCCTCTTACCTCGTTCACGACCTCGGCATCGATTGGCGTTTGGGGGCGTCGTGGTTCGAGCATTGCCTGTTGGACTACGACCCCGCGAGCAATGCGGGCAACTGGATCTACGTGGCCGGCGTGGGCAATGACCCGCGTCCCAACCGCAAATTCAACACGCAGCGACAGGCCGAGATGTACGATGGCGATGGCAAATACCAAACCCTCTGGAGCACCGATGCTTTGGAACTTGACGTACGCTGACCCCGACCGCTGGCAAGAGGTCTACACCATTTCTGGCAAGCCACTCCCTTGGTGGAAACGTGCCGGCAGCCCGCGCATGCGTTTGCTCGACGGGCCAGGCCCGCTGTCAGACATGATTGAAGAAACGTCCGACGTGAAGTGGGCCAACCTGCAGCGCACCCAATCCGGCGCCATCTTGTACTTCCGGGTGCGCTTGGAAGTTTATGGCATGCCCTGCGCTTCGGCAAAGACGCAATGGCACATTCACACGACGGAAGGGCAGCGTGAACTCCACCTTCAACACGAGCAGGGACTGGTGCGCCTCGGATTGTCATCCACGCCTTCCAAAGGGTTTTTGGCGCTGTTGAATGCGGCATTTGGCCCCGACAACGTGTCCAAAGTACACGTGTAAGTTGTTGGAAACGTGTATATTGCATTTCTCGGGCTCAACGCTGCCCGCCCATGACAACCCTCGATAAGATGATCAAATCTCGCACGATGAATGAGTTGCGTCAAACCCGTGACGCTGTGTACAACCCGCCTGTGTCGCATGACGAACGCATGAACGAACGCTTGGTGGATGACATCTACGTGATTCTCGATGGGGAAGGTCTGCCCGCCGTGGCGTGCGACGATGTGGCTTGCTTGATTCAAGCGCGTCCGGAATGGTCTGCCCAAGACATCGAGACGCACTTTGAAGCATCCCAAGATCAGTACGTGGCGCCCAACGGAGAAGTCGTACACCATGTGCGTCGCCGCAAAGGCCGCGTGTGATCCTTCCCGCGACCGTTTCCTGAAAGGGACGCAAAAAAGCCCCGGTGCTCATCGCATCGGGGCTTTTTGTTTGTTGCTTGATTCGCGCTTAGTGGCTTGCGAGGTAGGCGGCAACACCGTCGTTGGTGGCGGCCATGGCATCCTTGCCTTTCTCCCAGTTCGCGGGGCAAACTTCGCCGTGGGTTTCGTTGTGAATCCATGCGTCGAGCACGCGGATGGCTTCGTCCACATTGCGGCCAATGGGGAAGAAGTTCACGAGCTGGTGACGCACGATGCCTTCCTTGTCAATGAGGAACAAGCCGCGGTACGCGATCATTTCACCCTCTGCAGTGAGGTTGCCTTCTTCGTCGTAGTCGTATTCGCCAGCGAGCACATCATAGTTGGTGGAGATGGTCTTGTTGGTGTCCGCCACGAGGGGATACGTCACGCCTTCAATGCCGCCGTTGTCCTTGGACACGCGGAGGTAGGCTTGGTGGGTTTCTGCCGTGTCCGTGGAGACGCCGACCACCGCACAATTGCGGGCCTCGAATTCACCGAGCTTTTCTTGGAAGGCGTGAATCTCTGTGGGACACACAAACGTGAAATCCTTGGGGTAGAAGAACAACACCACGTACTTGTTGCCGAGGTACTGATCAAGAGAGAAGTTGTCGACGATGTCGCTGCCGTTGAGGACTGCGGTTTCGCTGAAGTGGGGAGCCTTGCGGCCGACGAGAACTGCCATGGTTCTGGTGTTGGGTTTGGTTTGTGAATGAGACTGCGAAGATAACAGGCGCGGCGCGGCGGGGTTCTTTTTTGGTCCTCAAGAAATGGTAACATTTGTTCCACGTCCTTCCGCCCCAGGGTTGCCGCATTCAAGTCCATCTTTGTCCCATGAGAAAAGCCCCCGCAGCACGGCACTTCATCAACCGCGAGTTGAGCTGGTTGTCTTTCAATGAGCGCGTGCTGCAAGAGGCGCAGGTGGAACGGACACCGTTGATTGAGCGTGTGCGGTTTTTGGGCATCTTTTCGAACAACTTGGATGAATTCTACCGCGTTCGCGTGGCCAACCTGCAGCGGGTGTTGATGGTGGACAAAAAAGCCAAGACCACCCTCGGGTTCGCCTACGACGAAACGTTGTCTCAAGTCGTGGATCGCATTGAGGGATTGCGCCGACAGTACGACAAGACTTTCCACGAGGTGATTGCGGCGTTGGAGCGCGAGAACATTCGCTTCGTGCGCGAGGACGAATTGGATGAGGCCGATGCGGAATTTGTGTCTGCCTACTTCAAACGGGTGGTGCGACCCGAGTTGGTGCCCATCATGCTGGGACGCAAAGTCAAGGTGCCGCAGCTCGTCGATGGGGATGGTTACCTCGCCGTGCGCTTGGCGTTCGAGGAAGACAAAGAGAAATTGGCCATCATCCACATTCCAAGACACCTGGACCGCTTTCTGACCCTGCCTGTGCGACAAGGGGAGCATCGCGTCATGTTTTTGGAGGACGTCATCCGTCATGCCTTGCCGCATATTTTCAGGTTGTTCGAGGCCTCAGCTGTGGATGCCTATGCCTTGAAGGCCACGCGCGATGCGGATTTGGACATGGACGACGACGTGGCACGCTCGATGATGAACCGCGTGGAGCGAGGACTGAAAAAGCGCAAGCAAGGCGAGTACGTGCGTCTCATTCACGACCGGGACATGCCAGAAGACATGCTTGCGGGCCTGTTGAAGAGGATGAAGGTGCCGTCGGCGGCGAGCGTGGTGGCTGGAGACAGGTATCACAACCGACGAGACTTGATGGGGTTCCCGGATTTCGGACGTACAGACCTCGTTTACCCGGCGCAACCGCCCATCACCCACCCAAGACTTCGGAATGCACCAAGCGTGATGCGCGCCATCGCGGAAGGAGATGTGTTGGTGCATTGCCCCTACCACAAGTTTGTGCATGTGGTGGACTTTTTGAGGGAAGCCGCGATCGACCCTCACGTGACGACGATTCAAATCAACTTGTACCGCGTCGCGAAGAACAGTCAGGTCATCAATGCCCTCGTCAACGCGGCGCGCAATGGCAAGCGGGTTGAAGTCATTGTCGAGCTTGCGGCTCGCTTCGACGAGAAGCAGAACCTCAAGGTGGCCAACATGCTGCAGGAAGCGGGCGCCATCGTGCGCATTGGCATCCCCAACCTCAAGGTGCACTGCAAAATCATCTTGGTGACCCATCGCCAAAAGGGAAAAGTCAGGCGCTTCGGGCATGTCGGCACGGGCAATTTCCATGAACGCAATGCAGGCATCTACGAAGATTTGAGCTTGTTCACCGCCAACCCTAAAATCACCGGGGAATTGGCCAAGCTGTTTGACTTCTTCGAGAACAGCTTCGAGCGCAAGGTGTACCGGAACCTCTTCGTCAGTCCGTTCTCCACCCGTCGACGTTTCACCAAGCTCATTGACGATGAAATCGCCCGCGCGGAGAAAGGCAAGGAGGCGTGGATGGATCTCAAACTCAACAACATTGTGGACGTCGGCATGATTGAGAAACTCTACGCTGCGAGTCAGGCGGGGGTGAAGGTGCGCATGGTCGTTCGCGGCATTTGTGCGCTCCGACCTGGGGTTCCCGGGTTGAGTGACAACATTGAGGTGCGCTCCATTGTCGGCCGGTACCTCGAGCACTCCCGGTTCATGCGATTTGGCAATGGGGGCAAGCCTTTGACCTACCTGAGCAGCGCCGATTGGATGACGCGCAACCTCGACCGCAGGGTGGAAGTCACGGCACCCATTTTGGACGCAGACCTCGCCAACGACCTGCGCGTGCACTTTGAGCGGATGTGGGACGACAACACCCACGCCCGTGTCATTCAGCCGGACGGCACCAATGCGTGGGTGGCGTCTGAAGACGCTGCCCCACTTGTGCAAGCCCAACAGGACTTGTACCTTGAGCTGAAAGGCAGAGCAGATTGAAATTTGGAGCCATTGACATTGGATCGAACGCCGTCAGGTTGCTGATTGCGCGCGTGGGTGAGGGAGAAGAGGGACGCAAGTCAGTCGACAAGCTCAGTTTCTACCGCGTTCCTGTGCGTCTGGGGGCCGATGTGTTCAGCGACGGGGCCATATCTGACGAGAAGATCAAGCACTTGGTGAAGACCATGAAGGCGTTTTGGTACCTCATGGATGTGCAAGGCGTAGAGTGGTTTCATGCCTATGCCACAAGCGCCATGCGAGAGGCGAGCAACGTCAAGTCGGTGATCAAAAAGGTCAAGAAGGCGGCCAACATCGACATTGAGCCCATCACAGGAGACCGAGAAGCCGAGCTGATTTTTGGCAATTTCGCCCAAGCCACCATGGACGAACGCAAGGACTACTTGTACATCGATGTGGGAGGCGGCAGCACGGAGTTGACGCTCATTCGAGAGGGGCGACGGGTCAAGGGCAAGAGCTTTCAGTTGGGAACGGTGCGACAGCTGGCAGGACGCATTCCTGATGGCGAATGGGCCGCGGTAGAAGCGTACGTGACTGAACTGAAGTCAGAAGAGCGACCATTGTACGCCATCGGAACAGGCGGGAACGCCAACCGTCTGCAGCGCTTGGCGTTGACGCCTCGTGACGAGGCCATCCCTGAGAGCAAGTTGCGCAAGGTGGTCGACGATTTGGAGCGGTTGAGCGTGGAGGAACGGCGTCGTCAATATCACCTGAAGCCAGATCGGGCCGACGTCATTGTTCCCGCGGCCAACATCTATCTGGAGATCATGAACATGGCAGGGGCCTCGCACATGCTCGTGCCCAAGGTGGGCTTGGTGGACGGCATGATTTTGAGCACCCATCAGGAGTGGCGCAAAGCCCACAAAGAAGAGGTGAAGCGGAAAAAAGACAAGGCGGTCAAATCCGCCAAGTGAGCACAAAAAAAGAGGAGAGCCTCAAAGACCCTCCTCGTTCACGCCTCTTTGGGAGGCTTACAGGTTCTTCGCCAAGAAGGCGTCCACTTCGTAGATGCGCTTGGGCTTCAACACAATCTTGCCTTCGCTGTCCAGGAGGAAATAGGTGGGGGTGGAGGTGATTTTGTAGTCCTTCACAATGGGCGAGTCCCAACCTTGCAACTGGCTGACGTTGGGGTACTGCATGCCGCGTTGCTCGATGACGCCCACCCAGGTGGAACGCGCCTGGTCCAAACTCACACCAATGGCCTCAAACCCTTGGCCTTGATACTTGGCATAGACTGGAATGAGCACAGGAATTTCCTGCTCACACTTGTGGCACCAAGATGCCCAAAACATGACAAGGGTGTACTTGTTTGCCTTGGCGGTCTCCATCAGGTCAAGTGACCCGCCATCCCATTTGTTCATGGTGAAGTTGGGGGGCGTTTTGCCGACCTGCAAGTTGATGATGCCCTGGGCACGTTGACGAATGACGTCACTCAAGTCGGCTCCGCAGTCTTCGTCGTAGATGTAATTGTCAAGGATGTACTGACAGATGTGCTCCTTGCCTGTGTTGTAAAAGCCTTCCAGCATCGAGTACAGGGCACTTTCCAACGTGGTTGGGTTGGGCTCGAAATGGGCCTTCACCATGTCGATGCACGCGAGGAATCCCGGATCTGTGCCCTTGCTGTAAGCCACCATGAATCCTTGGATGCGGTCGCTGATGGCCATGCTTCGGATGAGGCTGTTGTCCATGGGATCCATGTCGTCGAAGAAATTCCCCTGCGAACCAGGATACTTGGGGTTTTTCCAGCCCAAAAACTTGGCGAAGTAGATCCCAGGATTCGCATCCATCAATTCGTGTTGCTTCGCCACAAGCTCCATTTCCTTGTCTTCAATCTGCTTCTCCACTTGTGCTCGGAAGGGGCTGTCCTTGAGCTGCTTGCGCAAGTTTCTGATTTGGTTGTTGTTGACGCGGCTGAAGTTTTCGTACGTGAACCATGCACGATTTTCTGCACTCGTAGGTGCGGTTTTGCCACTTGTCATTTGCTTGGAACGGAAGACGAGGTTCAAGTCGTCCTCGTCCGGGTTCATCACGAACTGACAGTTGTTCTTGGCGTCGGTTCCCGCCAATTTGTAAAATCCGCGGTGCACGTCCACTTTCCCAAAGTCAAAGGCTTGATTTTGGACGGTGACGCTGTCCATCAGTGTTTGGTTGCGCCCCTCGGTTTCATAGAGATACAATTTGGTGCCATTGGCCGCAGGCATGCTGCCATGCAAGCGCACCTTGCCCTCCTTGTCTCCGTCATTGGCTTCGTTGACGCCGCTTTTCCATTTTGCGGAGACGGTCACGTCCGGTTGAGAAGCGGCGGCAGTTGTTGGCGCCGCAGCGCTTTTGGAGGGGGTGGTCGCTTTTTTCGATGCGGATGCATCGCCGTTTCCGCAGCCGACACTCAAAAGGGCAGCGGTACAAAGGGTCCAAATCATGGTTTGTTTCATTCGTTCTTGGATGACGTGGACAAGGAGATGCACTCCTTGTTTCACCCACGAATTTAAGAAGTGAGCCCACATGGACAGGTGCCTGATCTCCTCGTTGTCACGTAACTTGTGTGAATGGAACGTTCAAAAGCGCTCGCTTTGCTCAGTTTGGATGACACCGCCTCAGTCGAGGCCATCACCGACGCCCTGGATCAGGCTGTGTTCAAAGTCAGGGATCATTTTCTGCGTTTGGCAGTCATTCCCAAGTTGGCCGAGGGGCGGGTGGAGAAATGCGTTCAGCTGAGTGACGTGGCCCAAACGTTGGGCATCCCAGCCCTCGGCAACCCGGCCCCCATCCCTCAAACGTTGCCACAGGGATCCGATTTGGAAGCGCTTGTCTTGGGTCATGTCGAAAACATTCGTCGATGCAGGAATGCCATGGCCACCACCTTGGATCCGGACAGCGTGGCACAATTGGGCCATTTGATGTCACAAGTCCAAAGAGACTACATGGCCACCTTCCTCAAGCTCACGGAGACGATGGTGAACCACCCCTATGAAGGGAGCGTGCCTGCCCGAGAGGAGGTGGACTGGATGGCCTTGCTTGCGGCGGTTCGCGCCGCCAAAAAAGGTCCAGGCAGCGGTGTGCTGCTTCAGGACTTGGTGGCCAAGGAGCGTGCCAGGATGGGTGCGATGGTCAACTCCAGCGAGCCAACGCCGCGTTGAAAGTGGCGGACGGACGCATCACCGCATTGCATTTCTCGGCATCGGGCCGGTAGTACCCCCCCAATTCCACCTTGTCGCCCTGCACGGCAATCAACTCGCTGACAATGGCCGTCTCGCCTGCGCGGAGCGCATCTGCAAAGGGTTTGGCTGCCTCTGCAAGGGTGGCATCCTTCGATTGGGTGGCCAAGGCTTCAGCCCAAAACAACGCCAAGTAGAAGTGTGAACCTCGGTTGTCGATGCCGCCCAAGCGGCGCGTCGGGCTTTTGTCTTCGTCCAAGAATCGGGTCGTCGCGTCATCCAAGGCGTTCGCCAGCACTTCGGCGCGCGCATTGTCGGTGGTCGAGGCAATGTGCTCGAGGCTCGGAACGAGGGCCATGAATTCTCCCAAGCTGTCCCAGCGCAAGTAATTCTCGCTGACGAGTTGCTGCACGTGCTTCGGGGCAGAACCTCCCGCGCCCGTCTCGAACAAGCCTCCGCCGTTCATGAGCGGCACGATGCTCAGCATTTTGGCCGAGGTGCCCACCTCAAGGATGGGGAAAAGGTCGGTCAAGTAGTCACGCAGCACGTTTCCAGTGACTGAAATGGTGTTCAAGCCTTTCACGATGCGCTCCAAGGAGAATGTCGTGGCTTCGGTGGGGGCAAGGATGTGCAAGTCCAGACCCTCCGTGTCGTGTTGAGGCAAGTACGCTTCCACCTTGGCAATGAGCTGGGCGTCATGCGCGCGGTTGGCGTCGAGCCAGAACACGGCGGGATCGCCGGTGGCGCGTGCACGGCTCACCGCCAACTTCACCCAGTCTTGGATGGGGGCGTCTTTGACCTGACACATGCGGAACACGTCGCCAGCTTCCACGTCTTGGTGCATCAACACGTCACCGCCTGTGGTGACGACTTCCATACGTCCGGCGGACGCCATTTGGAAGGTCTTGTCGTGGGAGCCATATTCTTCGGCTTTTTGGGCCATGAGTCCCACGTTGGGCACACTGCCCATGGTCGCGGGATCCAATGCGCCGTTGGCTTTGCAGAAGTCGATGGTTGCTTGGTACACCCCGGCGTAGGAGCGGTCTGGAATGACCGCCACGGCGTCTTGGGTGGCCCCCTTGGCGTTCCACATCTTGCCGCCCTCGCGGATCATGGCAGGCATGGACGCATCAATGATGACGTCTGAGGGCACGTGGAGGTTGGTGATGCCCTTGTCAGAATTGACCATGGCCAAATCGGGGCGCATCGCCATGGTCTCCGCGATGGTCTCCTCAATGGCGGCGTGGTCTTCGATGTTCTCAAGCTTGGCCACCAAGTCCCCAAATCCGTTGTTGAAGTCCACGCCGGCTGCGTCCAACGCAGCACCGTGCTTGTCCAAGACGGGCTTGAAGAACGCGCGGACAGCGGCCCCAAACAAAATGGGGTCTGAGACCTTCATCATGGTCGCCTTCATGTGAAGGGAGAACAACGCGCCTTCTGATTTGACCCGGTCAATTTCCTCAGCCAAAAACGCGTCGAGCTTCGCCATGGACAGGGCAGCACAGTCAATGATCTCTCCGGCTTGCAACGCGAGTCCGCCTTTCAGCACGGTACGCTCGCCGTTCTCATTCACGTGAACGAGGTCCACGGTCGTGGCGTCCTCGATCGTCACACTCTTTTCCGAACCATAAAAGTCGCCCTCGGGCATGCTGGCCACGCGGGCCAAGCTGTTAGAAGACCAGGCGCCCATGCGGTGGGGGTGCTTTTGGGCATAGGATTTGACGGCCTTCGGTGCACGACGGTCGCTGTTGCCTTCGCGCAACACGGGGTTCACCGCCGACCCCTTCACCTTGTCGTAGCGCGCCTTGATGTCTTTTTCCGCCTCGTTGGCGGGGTCGTCGGGATAGGATGGCAGGTCAAATCCAAGCCCCTGCAACTCGGCAATGGCCGCCTTCAACTGAGGGATGGAGGCACTGATGTTGGGGAGCTTGACAATGTTCGCTTCCGGGTTTTTGGCCAGGGCGCCCAATTCGGCCAACGCGTCGTGCGCGGCTTGGTCGCTGGGCAACACATCGCTCATCGCGGCCAAAATGCGACCGCTCAATGAAATGTCTCGGGTTTCCACCGTCACGCCTGCCTTGGAGGCAAAGGCCTGGACAATGGGAAGAAAGCTGTAAGTCGCCAGTGCAGGCGCCTCATCCGTAAGGGTGTAGAGAATCTTGGACATGCGGCCGCAAATGTCGCAAATCCGTGGCGACCATGCCACCTCAAGACAACACCTTCTGCATCAAAGCGCAAGAAAGGCTCTGTTGCTTCACGACAGGGCAGCGCATCTCGGTCAACGTATACCCTCGCTTGAGAAGGAGAGGTTGGAGTTGGAGACTCGCTTGGGTTTGGACCTGCACATGCCCATGGCGCTGAGCCTCTTGTTCCGCGGCGTCAAGCAAGGCTGAGCCCACGCCCTTGCGCTGAAGGGGAGGCGTCACATACACCAAATCAAGCCAAGCGACGGCCTCATCCCGTGACTGCCAGCTCACCAGCCCAATCAGATGGCCGTGTCCATGAAATGCACCCCCACTGTGTTGCTGTCCCAGTCGGGAGAGCCAGTTCGCGCGATCAAACCCGGCCCAAGCAGCACGCTGCGCTTCGTTGTAGTGCTCCGCGTCGAGAATGCTGTCCTGGCACAAGGTCAGGGCTTCTTCGAATTCCTGCGGCCGAAGTGCACGGAACACCATGTCACTCACGGCCGAGGGCAACGATGGGGTCCAGTTTGGACGCCAGTCGGGCAGGATAGTAGCCCGAGGCGAGGCTGGTCAAAAAGCACAAAATCACCCCCACGGTCACCCAGCCCCACGGCACCACAAAGGGCGTCTCGAAGTAGGAGGCAATGAGATTCCCTGCAGCCAGCCCCAGCGCAATTCCGACCACGCCGCCAAGTTGACCAATGACCAAGACTTCCACCAGAAATTGCATGCGAATCGCCTGGCTCGAGGCCCCAAGACTCTTGCGTGTTCCAATTTCCCGCGTGCGTTCGCTGACGGAAACCAGCATGATGTTCATGAGGCCGATGCCCGCACCGAGCAGGGTGATCAGGCCGATGAAGACCGCGGCCAGAGTGATGCCGTCGGTGGCTTCAAGCAGGGTGTCCACCAGCCGGTTACTTTGACGAATGCGAAAGGTGTTGGGGTCCCCAGGGGCGTCGCCGCGCACCATGCGCATCCATCCTGTGGCGGCATCCACGGCATCCGGAAGATCCTCGGCTTGGTCGACGGTGCACGTCAAGTTGTAGCTTCTGCCTTCGTCGGAGTACTGGCGACGCACGCCGAGCAAGGGCATGAGGATTTGGTTGTCTTGGGACATCCCAAACGTCGTCCCTCGGGCCTCCAACACGCCGGCAATCGTGTACCGTTGCGCACCCACCAAGACATGTTGTCCTACAGGATCTTCCCAAGATTCAAACACGCGGTCCACCACCGATTGTCCCAGCAACACCACAGCTGTGCCGTTGTCAATTTCTCCGGGTGTGAAGTTGCGGCCCTGTGCAATGCCAAGCCCACTGACCGTCAAGTACAATTCATCCACGCCCTGCACAGTCACGTTGGGGTCGGTGCGCAAGTTGCCGCGGGTGACCGTGGCCATGCTCGTTCCAAACACGGAGATGGCGACGTCAAAATCACCCTCGGATTCGCGCTTGAACCGCATGGCTTCGCGGTAATCGATGGGCGGACTTGGCATGGTGCGGCGGCCATTGAACATGCCTCCGCTGCGCATTTGGTCGATGGAAAAACTCTGGGTGCCCAGAGAGGAAAATTCTTGTCTGACGTTGGCTTTCAGCGATTCGGTGGCCGTCACCATGGCGATGAGTGCCATGATGCCAATGCCAATGATTCCGACCGTCAAAGAGGTACGTAGCGCTTGGCCTCGGATGGACCGAAGGGCCACCGAAAACATGTCTCGCCACAACGTCGACGTGGATGCCATGGCTGAAAGTTAGGTCAGTCCCGCGCTTAGTAGGAGAGGAGGTGGCCCGGACCGGCGTTGGTGCTCATCTTCTTTCGAGGCGGCGCAAACTTGGTCAGTGGGATTCCTTCCACCGCACCGAGGTACTCGTCGAGGTTGGGCGTGCGGCCCAAAATCGCGGACAACACCACAACGGGCGTCGAGGCCAAAAGCGATTCGCCCTTTTTGCGGTCGCTGTCCTTCACCACTCGTCCTTGGAAGAGGCGGGTCGAGGTGGCCATGACGGTGTCTCCCTTCTCGGCCTTTTCTTGGTTGCCCATGCAGAGGTTGCATCCGGGACGCTCGAGGTACATCATGTTTTCGTACTCAGTGCGTGCTGCGGTTTTGGGCGCGTCGTCGTCAAACACAAACCCGGAGTACTTCTGCAAGACATCCCAGTCTCCCTCGGCCTTCAATTCATCGATGATGTTGTAAGTGGGGGCAGTGACCACGAGGGGTGCCTCGAACGTCACGTCGCCGTGCTGCTTCTCGAGGTTGCGGAGCATTTGGGCCACAATCTTCAAATCGCCTTTGTGCACCATGCACGAACCGACAAAACCGAGGTCGACGTCCTTGGTGCCTTCGTAGTAGCTCAACGGACGAATGGTGTCGTGGGTGTAGCGCTTGGACACGTCTTCGTTGTGGACGTCGGGGTCGGCAATCATCGGTTGGTTGATGATGTCGAGGTCCACTTCAAATTCTGCGTAGTACTTGGCGTTGCTGTCTGGTGTCAACGGTGGCTTCTCACCGGACTCAATTTCGGCAATGCGCTTGTTGGCCTGGTCAATGAGGCCTTGGAGCACGCCTTTGGCGTTGTCCATGCCTTTGTCGATCATGATTTGGATGCGGCCCTTGGCAATGTTGAGCGACTCGATGAGGGTGTCTGGCTCGGAGATGCAAATCGACGCTTTGGCCTTCATCTCGGCGGTCCAGTCGGTGAAGGTGAACGCCTGGTCGGCGGGCAGGGTGCCAATGTGCACCTCGATGACGCGGCCTTGGAAGACATTCTCACCACCGAAGTGCTGGAGCATCTGGGCCTGCGTGGCGTGCACGACGTCGCGGAAGTCCATGTGCGATTGCATTTGGCCTTTGAACGTCACCTTCACAGATTCAGGAATCGGCATGGACGCTTCGCCCGTGGCCAACGCCAAGGCCACCGTGCCGGAGTCTGCCCCAAACGCCACGCCTTTTGACATGCGTGTGTGGCTGTCCCCGCCAATGATGATCGCCCAATCGTCCACCGTCAGGTCGTTGAGGACCTTGTGGATGACGTCGGTCATGGCGTGGTATTCCCCCTTGGGGTCGCGCCCCGTGATGAGTCCAAAGTCGTTCATGAACTTCATCAACCGGGGGATGTTCTCTTGCGCTTTCAAATCCCAAACGGACGCCGTGTGACAACCCGACTGGTATGCGCCATCGACGATGGGGGAGATGGTGGTTGCTGCCATCATTTCAAGCTCCTGGGATGTCATCAATCCCGTGGTGTCTTGTGAGCCCACGATGTTCACTTCAGCACGGACGTAGGACCCTGCGTGCAACACGTTTCCGGAGGTGCCCACGGCATTTTTGTTGAAGATTTTTTCGACCGCCGTGAGTCCTTGGCCCTCGTGGCTGATTTCCTTGGACGTGGCGAAGACCGAAGGCACCTCGATGCCGAGGGTCTTGGCTGCGAATGTTTGGAGCTTCTTGCCAAACACAATGGCGTACGAGCCGCCGGCGCGCATGAACTCCATTTTCTGCGGCGTCAAGGACGCGCTGATGTCAATGAGCTCTTGGTCGCCTTGGCAAAGCTTCTTGGTCTTGGTGTTGATGGTGAACACAGAGCCGGTGTCCACGCTGTAGACTTGCTCGAGCACGGGCTCGCCATCGGCGCCGAGGACGGTGTTGCCCTCGTTGTCCACTTTCTTGACCCAGTTTTTGAGGTCCACCCCAATGCCTCCCGTCACGCCCACCGTAGTGAGGAAAATGGGGGAGATGCCGTTGGTGCCTGCAACCACGGGTGCGATGTTGATGAAAGGCACGTATTCGCTCGCTTGCTTTCCAATCCAAAGTGCCACGTTGTTCACGCCGGACATCCGCGAGGATCCCACACCCATGGTGCCTTTTTCAGCCACCAGCATCACGCGCTTGTCGGGGTGTTGCTTCTGCAGTTCGAGGAGCTCGTTCTGGCGCACGGTGTCGTGCTCAAACATGGACTTGCCGTGCAACTCACGGTCTGAGCGCGAGTGCGCGTCGCTGCCGGGAGAGAGCAAGTCCGTGGAGATGTCGCCCACCCCAGCCACGTACGTGACGACGTCAATGGTTTCCTCCACTTCGGGCAGGTTGGTGAAGAACTCGGCTTGGGCGTAGCTCTTGATGATGTCGGTGGCAATCGCATGCCCCGCCTCATGTGCAGCGGACAATCGGTCCGTGTCTGCTTCGTACAAGAACACTTGGGTTTTCAAGACCGCGGCCGCTTCCAAGGCAATCGCCTCGTCTTGGCCGAGCGCCAAGTCGAGCAGCACCTCAATGGAGGGGCCACCCTTCATGTGCGAAAGCTGTTCGAAGGCAGAAGCCCGATCGATTTCAGCCACCTCGGCTTCCCCCAAAATGATGTCTTTCAGGAATGCCGCCTTGGCACCCGCTGCGCTTGTCGTGCCGGGAAGAACGTTGTAGATGAAGAAATTCAAAGACGCCTCACGCTCAGGGTGGTTGGGGTCTTTGATTTGGTCAATGATCTCGTTCAACAAGGCCGCGTCGTCGACAGGCTTGGGGTGCAATCCTTCGGTTTTGCGGTCTTCGATTTCTTGGAGATACGTAGGGTATTTGCTCATCTTCTTCGGTTGGAATGCGAGGTCTCGGCGGTGTTGGGCCGAACGCGAAAATAAACAATTCGAGCAGGTCGTGTCCTTGGAAAGCGGATTGGGGGGGTGAATTGACGGAAATTTGGAACATGACTCCTCCCGGTGCTGTGTCTTGGATGACGGGTGAACGCCAAATGTGGCTGTTGCCTCAAAAAGCCATCTGGTGGCCGTCCCAGTCGTTGCTCATGGTGAGTGACTTGCACCTCGCCAAGGCGGAGCACTTTCGTTCCAAGGGATTGGCCGTGCCCCCCACTGTGGATTTTCAAACCCTTGGCGTCTTGACCTCGCTCCTCAATGAACTTCGGCCCGCGCAGCTGGTCATCCTGGGGGACTTGTTTCACAGCGCACCCAACCGCGCATGGCAGGAGTTTTCGGCGTGGCTTTCCGACGAATTTGACAACGGGCTGAAAGCAGCCATTTTGGTTCGGGGCAACCACGACCGAGCCCACGATGCGACCTATGAAGACATGGGACTTGTGGTGGTGGATTCATGGACGAATCACGATGTGGTGTTGACCCACGAGCCGGACGACGAGATCCCCAAGGGAACGGCGATTCACTTGTGCGGACACATTCATCCCGCGGTGCGCCTTCGGGGAGCCGGTCGTCAGAGTGTGGTGGTGCCGTGTTTTGTCCAAACAAGCACAGGATGCGAGGCCGGATTCCGGCTCACCTTGCCTGCCTTTGGGGCATTCACGGGGACGCACATCGTTGAGCCCAAACGCGGTGTCGAGGCTTACCTGATTTCAGAGTCGAGTGTGATGGGACCCGTTCGGGCCACGCCGCATGCTGGGTTCAGTCGGCGAGGTCGAAGGTGATTTCGCCGGTGGCGTCGATCGTGTTGTTGCCTCGTGTCGCGGACACGTTGGTCATGGTCATCACGTGGGCGTCGTCACCCACAGCAATGGAAAGAGAAGCCCCGCTCATGGACCAGTCCACCCCCGTTCCAGGAGACTCCACTTGCTGTACAGTCAGCGCTTCGTCTCCTGCAGCCAACTCCAGGCTGGTGTTGGCCCCGTTCAGTGAGGTGGTCAACGTGAAAATGACGTCACGCGGCTCGTCGCGGGATTCAATTTCGGCAAGCGTTCGGACATCCGCCACGATGTGGTACCGGTAGGTCGCGCTGTCGAGCTGCTCGACCTCGGCCATGCGCATGCCCAAATCCCGGCCATCCCACAAGACGTACCCACAGTCACAGTCGAACGTTTCACCGCCGTAGGAATCGTATTTGGTGCAACCTGAGAGCAGGGTTCCGAGCATCAGCAATGATCCGAGAGTGGCGAAGGCAAGGGGGCGCGAAAGTGTCATGTCGTCAGCGATTACGGGTCGAAAGATACAGCGGAGTGTCAACGTCCGGGCAGGGGAGCGTTCCAAGGATACAAGAGATGCGGTTGGGCGGCTTCAAAGAACGCCGCGTGTTCGATCGCCCAGGTGGCCTCCAACTTGGTGAGTGAAGTGCCCGTTTCCAGGGCCAAGCGCAAGTCGTCCGTGCCTGCGAGTTTGTCAAAAAACGAAGGGGAGGTGATGAATCCCTCCAGCGAACCGTGTTGGGCCAGCCATCGCTGGGTCCACAACTCGAGTGGCTTGAGCGTGAATCCGGGCCGAGCGTGACCACATTCAGCAGTTGATTTGGCGCGCCACGCCTTGGCCAGATCTCCAAAGTGTTGGCCCATGCACATCGTGTTTTCGTGTTTGGGGTGGGGTGCCGCCCCGGGGGTGGACACCGGTGTGAATTCGAAGGACCCGAGGCCCAAGCTTGGATGGCCAATGCCTTCAAAAGGGTGAGGTGTCCCGCGGCCCACGCTGACCACGGTGGGCTCAAACAGGCACAGGGACGGATACAAATCGATGGACGTCGTCGTCGGAAGGTTGGGGCTTGGGCGAATGGTCAATTCAAAGTTGGTGCCGTGGCTCCATCCCTTGCAAGTCACGATGCGAGGCACCCAATGCTCGGGAACCTCAATCCAGCCCTCGGCACACCCCATCAAGGCCGCTTCTCCGAGGGTCAATCCGTGAACCATGGGTGTGGGGATGAAGCCCACAAAGGACTTGAAAGCCGGGTCGAGCATGGGACCCTGCATGTGGTGTCCGTGGGGGTTGGGGCGGTCGAGGACAAGGAGTTCGACTTCGGCCTCTGCGCACGCCTCCATGACCAACATCAAGGAGCTGATGTATGTGTAGAATCGGGCGCCGACGTCTTGAATGTCAAACACCACGACGTCAATGTCAGTCAGTTGTTCAGGCTGTGGCTTGCGGTGTTTGCCGTGCAGAGAGTAGACGGGCAGTCCCGTGGCCGCGTCCGTGCCGTCGTGGATGTCCGCGCCATTGGCCGCTTCGCCCCGAAACCCATGTTCGGGGGCAAACACGTGACGGACGTCGATCCCTCGGGCGAGGAGGGTGTCCACGAGGTGGATCTCTCCCACGACGCTGGTGTGGTTGCCGACCACGGCGACGCGCTTGGAATGCAGCGAAGGGATGTAGACGTCCATCTGGGCGTTGCCAAGCACGACGTCTTGGCCATGTGCACATGGCATCGCCAGGCAGAGAAGAAGCAAGGCAAGGCCGAGTTCATTCATGAGTTTCAGGATGCGTTTGGCGATGGTGGCGTCGGTTTTGGCCATGGCAATCTGATGGATGGCGTTCCTGCGCTTGCCGGGCAGCATGGCGTCGAAGCGCTGCAAAAAGTCGGGGTCGTCGTCGAGCATCTCCTGCAGGTCGGGCGGGACGGCCATGCCGTACTTGCTGTCATCGACGCGGAAGTCGACGTGGACCCAGCCGCCGAGGGTGGTTTGGGCTTGTTTCAATTTGTCTTTGGACACCATCACAAACCAGCGTCCATCGCCCGTGCCAAGCAGGCCACAATGCCAGGTCACCCCGTCGTTGACCGTGATGACAAAGCGCTTGGCACCTTGGCTGCGAACCTCTGCTGCAAGGTCGCGAGGAAGGGCCAAGAAATGCATGTGGCCCTCGCCTTCGAAGCGCTCGATTTGTGCTGAAAAGCTCCAGTTCATGGCGGTCAGTTCATTCTCAACGTCAGTGCAGGTCGAATTCGCGTGGACCACAGCGCCGGAAGCACCATGGCCACCACACACAACCCAAACGCCACCACCTCCATGGTGGCCAAACCTGATGCATCGACAAGGATCGGCACGGCATCGACGTAGTAAGCCGCGGGATCCAACGGGACGACCTTCCACGTCGATTGGACCCAAACGAGGGTCAGCCCAGCCACGTTCCCCCACGCGAATCCTTGTCCCAAAATCCGCGCCGCGTGCCACAAGAACGTCTGGACCACAGCGCCATCACTCATGCCAAGGGCCTTGAGCAGGCCCACCTGGCTGCGTCGTTCCAAGATGATGATGAGCAACGCACTGGTCATGTTGATGATGGAGATCAGCACCATGAGTCCCACGATCACATCGACATTCAAGTCGAGCATGCCCAGCCAACTGAACATTTCGGGGTGTTGTTGATCGACACGCGCGGCCTGCCAATGGTAGGGGATGTGCTGAAACAAGCGCTCTTGGAGCCCCCCCATGTTGTCCAAGGACCGTGCCCAAACATCGTATCCATCCACCACCCGGTGGTGCGTCCCCTCCGACTGTTGGGCCTTCCAGCCAGTTCCTTCCATCCATTGCAAGCGAACGGTGTCCGTCAAGGCACCTGCGCCGACGAGCCAAGTCGGTTTCGCATCCGTGGGCATGCCTGCGAGGGAGAGGGCGCGCCGGCCTTGGCTGGACATTTCGTCGGGCAAATTCACCCATCGTCCCGTCCATTTTGCACCTCGGTCGTCACGGCCAAAGGCCTGGCCGACGGCACGGAGGCCGGTGGGGGTCTCTTCCAGCACGATTTGGCCCTCGGCGCCACGGCGGGCCGCGTCTTGCAACACCCGGGCGGGAATCCAAACGTGCCTCTGGTCAAACTCGAGCAATCCGGTCTCGTAAATGCCACACACGCGCATGGGACGCGGCCGAATGTCGTCGGGCCCCACCACCACGTAGAGCGTGAGCCGGGATGCGGTGTCCAATTCGAGCTTTTGGGCGAGCGGTGCGCCAATCAACACTTCCTTGGTGGTGCCCTCCGTGGGCAGTCGACCCCGAAGGAGGCCCGAGGCGATGCGGATCACTTGGGAGGTGGAGTCCAACCCGCGAATGACGACGCCCTGGAGGGCTTGCGGCGTTTCCACCATGCCCGCCCGCTCGTGGCGCAGCGCCACATGGGCCACATCTTCCACACGACGAAGGGTGTCGAGCATGCCTTGCGTCCAGGTCAAACCTGGCGCACCAGGATCGGCTGGGGCAATTTGGACGTGGCTGTCAAATCCGACCACAAGGTTCTTGACCTCGTGTTGGAACCCTTGAACAACAGCGGAGGCCAGGATCATGAGGGCGACCCCCAAGGACACGCCTGATGTGGCGATGCGCACCACCGGCCGGGAGTTCAATTCCCGGTTGCTGCGCGCCATGCGTTGGGCCACCAACCTTTCCACGTTCATGGAGTGAAAGGTAAGGGCCGGGGAAGGTGGCGCGCAGGGAGGCGGGCGCTACTTTTGGACGCATGAACGTGCACGAAAACATTCTGGGGACCATTGGCAACACGCCGATGATTCGGTTGAACGCGATTGCAGAGGACTTCCCGTGTCCGATTTGGGCCAAAGTGGAGTACTTCAACCCCGGTCACAGCGTCAAGGACCGCATGGCGCTGTCCATGATTGAGGCGGCCGAGGCGAGCGGAAAGCTCAAGCCAGGCGGAACGGTCATTGAATGCACCTCAGGAAACACCGGCATGGGCCTTGCGCTCGCGTGCATCGTCAAAGGGTACAAACTCATTTGCACCACCAACTGCAAGCAGAGCAAGGAAAAGGTGGATGTGTTGCGCGCGATGGGGGCGGAGGTGCACGTTTGTCCTACGGCCGTGGCACCAGACCACCCTGACAGCTACTACAGCGTGGCGGAGAAACTGCACAACGACATCCCCAACAGCGTGTGGTGCAACCAGTACGACAACCTCGCCAACCGAGAGGCGCATTACCGCACAACGGGGCCGGAGATTTGGAAGCAAACCGAGGGCAAAATCACCCATTTCATCGTTGGCGTCGGCACGGGCGGCACGATCAGCGGCACCGCCAAGTACCTCAAGGAGCAGAATCCGGACATCCAAATTTGGGGCATCGACTCCTATGGGTCCGTGTTCAAGAAGTACCATGAAACGGGGGAATTCGACGAAAACGAAATCTATTCCTACATCACAGAAGGAATCGGCGAAGACATCCTGCCGGCCAACGTCGACTTCAGCCTCATCGATCACTTCGAAAAGGTGACGGACGAGGCGGGCGCACACGCGGCGCGTGAACTCGCAAAGAAGGAAGGGTTGCTCATCGGATACAGCTGCGGCAGCGCCTTCCAAGGGCTGCGCCAACTCAAAGATCGCCTCAAGCCCACCGACGTTCCGGTCGTGCTCTTCCACGACCACGGCTCACGCTACACCGGCAAAGTCTACAACGACGACTGGATGCGCGAGCAGGGTTGGCTGAAGTAAGCTAACGCTTGGCTCACGAGAGGACCGTCAGTCCCGGAAGTCCAAATTGTGTCGAAGCCCGACGAGCAGCACGTGGTTGCGTTCTGCTGCGAGTCCGCTGCCCTTGATCAACACTTGGCGCAGGTATCCGACCTGCACGGACGTTCCCCCTTCCCACTTGCGGTTGAGTGCGACGGACATTCGGTTTTGTTGCAGCAAATTCAAGACAGGGGTGTCCAAGGAGCGCAACCCGATGAACGCCTCTTCGTAGGCCGTGACCGCCCACTCTGGGTGGTTGGGGACGGGCCACTTGACTTGCATGAAGTAGCGCGCACGATGCTGCCAACGGCTGCCTGAAGAGAATTGCATCAAACGTTGCTCCAGACGGTAGCGGTGTACCCATTTGAACTGTCCGGTGACGGATTTGGTCACGAGCTGCTGCCAAATCCGGTGCTCGTCAAACGTCTCTGCAATGGGTTGCTCGCCGTAGGGAAAGCTTCGAATCCAACCGTATCCGCCGGTCACCACATGTTGGTCGTCGCGGTGCCAATCCAAGCCAAACCGAAGCAGCGACTGTTGCCAGTCTGCCCCCAAGCCCGTCCTGCGGAACTGGTATTCCGTGTGCAGCCCGACCTGGTCGGTGAGGCGGTGGTTGCCAAACAACATGTACCACGACATCTGCTGGTCGACGACGTCGCGCAGGTCATCTTGGGCTTGCATCGAATCGGACAAAAGGATGCCCGTGGCCAACACGAAAAGCGCCGTGCGAATGGGAGAGAGAAGAGGTTGTGTCATCGAGCCGCAAATCTAAACGTGTCGATGGGCCGGGTTGGCAACCTGGGGCACAACCTGCCCCAATCAATTCAAGCCTTGGCGAACGCCCGTACCGTCTTGGCGATGATGGCGATGCAGTCTTCGAGTTGCGCTGCTGTCATGACGAGGGGGGGCGCGAAGCGGATGATGTTGCCGTGGGTGGGCTTGGCGAGCAGGCCGTTGTCCTTCAACGCCACGCACAAATCCCAAGCCGTGCTGCTGTCCGGCGTGTCGTTGATGAGCACGGCGTTGAGCAAGCCGCGTCCGCGCACCGACTTGAGGAGCGGGCTTTCGTCCACGAGTTCTTGCATGGCTTCGCGGAAGCGGGCACCGAGGGTGCGCGCGTTTTGGGCGAGCTTCTCGTCGGCCACAACCGCGAGGGCTTCGGTGGCGACGACGCCAGCAACGGGGTTCCCCCCAAACGTCGATCCATGCTGGCCCGGGTGAATCACGCCCATCACCGCGTTGTCCGCAAGCACAGCCGAGACGGGGTAGGCGCCACCGCTGATGGCCTTGCCGAGGATGAGCAGGTCAGCCTTCACGTACGTCGATTGGCGTTCGCACTTGGCCTCGCATGAGCAGTTGCCGCATGTGGCGAGCAAGGCGCCGGTGCGGGCAATGCCGGTTTGGACTTCGTCGGCCATGAACAGCACGTTCGCCGCTTTGCAGAGCGCATGAGCGTCGCGCATGTAATCGTCTGCCGGGACGTTCACGCCGGCCTCGCCCTGGATCGGCTCGACGAGGAATCCGGCCACGTTGGGGTCCTTGAGGGCTGCCGCGAGGGCGTCAAGGTCGTTGTAGGGGATGACCTCAAAACCGGGGGTGTAGGGCCCAAACCCGCCGGTGCTGTCCGGGTCCGTCGAGAACGACACGATGGTCGTGGTTCGGCCGTGGAAGTTCTCGGAACACGTGATGATTTTGGCGGCGCCGGACGGCACCCCTTTCACGTCGTACGCCCACTTCCGCGCAATTTTGATGGCGGTCTCGACCGCTTCCGCGCCGGTGTTCATGGGCAAGACTTTGTCGTAGCCGAAGTACTCGGTCACGAACTTCTCGTAGGGTCCGAGGATGCTGTTGTAGAAGGCGCGGGAGGTGAGGGTGAGTTTGGCGGTTTGGTCTTGCATCGCCTTCACGATGCGCGGGTGGCAATGCCCCTGGTTTACCGCGCTGTACGCACTCAGGAAATCGAAGTACTGCTTGCCTTCCACGTCCCAAACATGCACACCCTCACCGCGGTCAAGGACGACGGGCAAAGGGTGGTAGTTGTGGGCGCCGTGGGCATCCTCGAGGGCCATCAAATCGGCCGAGCTGAGCGTTGCGTTCGTGTTCATGCCACGAAAATAGGGCGCGACTTGGCCTCCTTCCGTCGACTTCCGTGAAGGACGACGTACTTTTGCACTCCAAAACCCAAGACAACCAATCTTTTCCCCCATGGCGACCAACCGCACTTTCACCATGATCAAGCCCGACGCAACGGGCGCTGGCAACACTGGAAAAATCATTGACCGCATCATCGGTGCTGGTTTCACCATCAAAGCGATGAAGTGGACCCAACTGAGCATGGACGATGCCGCTGCGTTCTACGCGGTGCACAAAGAGCGTCCGTTCTTTGGTGAACTCACCGAGTACATGACGTCTGCCCCCATCGTGGCCGCCATCCTTGAGAAGGACAACGCCGTGGCAGATTTCCGCACCCTGATCGGTGCCACCAATCCCGCCGAAGCCGCTCCCGGTACGATTCGTGCGGACTTCGCTGAGAGCATCGCGGCCAACGCCGTCCACGGTTCGGACAGCGACGAAAACGCCGCCATTGAAGGCGCGTTCTTCTTCAGCGCCCGCGAGCTCGCCTGAGGCGCATTTGTCACCAGACTTGAAAAAAGGCGGCCTGTGGGTGGCCTTTTTTTTTGCACCCTTGGCGGCATGCAAGGGGATCTTGTGACACCCGATCAATCGAAGAAGACGTCCGCGAAATTCAGCAGGTACAGCTCGCTCTCTGCCCGTGTGAGGGCCGTGTACAACCACCGCAGCCATTCGAGGTCTACGCGTTCTTCCGTCATGTATCCTTGATCGACGACCACGGCAGGCCACTGGCCACCTTGGCTCTTGTGGCACGTGAGGGCGTACGCAAACTTGACCTGAAGCGCTTGGTAGCACGGATCGGCATTGGTGGCCTCGTGGATTTTCGCCTTGCTTCCGAGGTGTGAATGGTTGGCGCTGACGTCGTCGTAGAGGGCCTTGCGCTCGGCACGAGGCTGGGAGGCACGATCGGAAGTCAGCACACTCAGGTTGATGTGCACGGAAAAACTGGGGTAGTCCGGAATGTCGGCCAGCCTCACCTCCGCTTCCACAAAAGGGGTGTCGTAACGCTCGAAGCGTGACAAAATGCGGTCCACGATGAGGGTGTCTCCGTTGGCGATGAGGTTGGTTGACAGCTCTTCGTGATCTGCAAGCCAGTGGTAATTGTTGGCGACGACCATGAGTCTGTCTCCGGCATTGAGGTCGTCCTCTTGCCACAGGACTCGCGCCCGAATCTGTTGGTTGAATTGCACGGCGCGTTTGTTGGACCGCGTGATGACCACCAAGTTGTCCTCGCCGTGTTTGGCGTGGAGGTCCACCAGCAAATCTTCCAACTCTTGCCCAAACACCCGCTGCAGCCCTGGTCCAGGCTCAAAATGGGGCAAAGGCGTGGGGTTGTGGGCGTCGGTGACGGCCATGCGCATGCGCAAGTCGTGGGCGTTGCTGAGGATGGCGCTGTCCAGCTCTTGACGGACAACGTCGTTGAGGGTAACCTCGGCCAGCGTGAGGTCGAAGGCGTCACGCAGTTTGGGGCCTTGGAGGGCGGGACTTTCTGAGGCACCGACAGGAGGCAACTGTGCGTCGTCACCGATCAACATCAGCCTGCATCCGTGGCCTGAATACACAAATTCCACGAGGTCGTCGAGCAGGCTTCGGTATTGAAACCCGCCGGAAGGAAGTCCCCCGCTTTCGCCAATCATGGACGCTTCATCCACGATGAAGAGCGTGTCGGTGCGTCGGTTGGGCATGAGCCCGTAGGCTGTCCCGCCATCGGGGTTGCGTTTGGGGCGGTAGATGTGCCGGTGAATGGTCGAGGCGTCCTGGCCCGCATGGCCGGCAAGGACTTTGGCGGCCCTGCCCGTGGGGGCGAGGAGCACGCACTTTTGACGGGCGTCGCGAAGCGTGCGAACGACCGCACCCACCGCGGTGGTTTTTCCCGTTCCAGCATACCCCCTGAGCACGAGGGCGCACCGCGGCTTTTCTGACACGATGAACCGGGACCATACATGGGCAAACCGCTCCTGACTTTCTGTCGGTGTGAACGGGATTTGGCCCAGCAAACGGGACTCAAATTCAGCCGCACGGGCGAGGTTGGACAGGGATGGGGTGGAGCGGGGCATGGTTGGGCCTTCGAAGGTAGGTCGCGGGGCGTTGTAGGCTGCGTTGCATGTTGTAGTTTTGGGGCGCAAACACGCAGTTCGAACCATGGAAAAGTTCTTCAACGAAATCAACAAGTACGTCATCAGCATCTTGCTGTTCCTGGGAGGCTTTGGCTTTTTGTCGAAGTTTTTGAGCGGCGACGCCTTGGAAAGCCAACCCATGTCCATGTTGTATGCGTCCTTGGCACTGATTGCCGTGGGCGTGGTGGCCATGCCCGTGGTGCTGGAAAAGTTGAACCAACAGGTGTACAAAGCGCTCCTTGCGGTGGGTGTGATCAGCGCCGCTGCCCTGGCCTACTCCGTGTTCTACTCGGTGGACGAGGAGATTGAGTTTCAAGCCACCCAAAAGGCTGTCAACGCCACCACCATCCAGCGATTGAAAGACATTCGCGCCGCGCAGGAATCCCACTTGGCGGTGTACGGCTCGTTCGCAGAGACGTTTGACAGCTTGTTGCGATTTGTGCAAGCTCCTGTGGTTCCTGTGGAGTTCAACATGGGTTCTTTCCACGACACGTTGCCCGAAACCCAAAGCCGCGAGGAAGGCTACGTCATCAAGCGGGCAGACCTCGCGACCATCGCAGAGAAAGACGGGATGACAGAGGAAGCGCTATTGGACTTGATCACTGAGGACATGAGCCCCTACAAAGTGCGCGACACCTTGTTCACGTCGTTCTACGACGAGTTTTTCGCACCTGAGGCGCGTGCGGCACAACGATTGCCCCAGGTCAGCCTGGACTCGTTGCCCTTCAACCCCTACACCGGAGAACGCTTTGTGATGAAGACCGGCGCTGTGGAAGTGGGACGCGTTTGGCAGCCCACCATCCTGGTGCAAGATCCCACGCCCTTTGGCCGGGAAAAGGTGAAGAAAGACACCCTTCGCTTTGGCTCGTTGGCCGAAGCGCACCGCGACGGAAACTGGCGCAATTGATTCGGCAATGGGCCGACTCACGCTGGTTTGGGATGGGAAGTGGTTGATGTGGACCACAGCGCCAACCCACGAAGTGGCCCGAAGAGAGGTTTCGAATCTCGACATGATTCCGGAGGTGCTGCGTGCACTTCGCCACCAAGTAGGAAGTGGGGCAGAGGTCATTCATGCTGAATGGGCCAAACCCGCCACGGCGGTTCCTTCCACGGTGCTGCCCGACGACCTGGCAGTGGACGATTTCACCCCCCTGCACCAATTGCAGCACGGACCGGTCGCAGCCCATTCTTGCCTTCACGTGCAACGGCTCGATGTCGTGGACGACGCGCCCTGGGTGGCGGTGGAAGGCGACGTGGTTTGGGCGAAGGCTGTGGCGGACATCTTTCCGCAGGCCAAGCACATCCCCTTGGTTCGAGCCCTGGTGCACGACGCAGTTCAGTGGCACCGCTTGACTCCGAGTGAAGCTTGGACGTTTCGGGTAGACGTGCGTCAGTCAGGTGCAGTGATGGTCGCCACAGAGGGGGAGTCGTTGCGATGGATCCACCACCTGAAGTCAGGGGCCACGGCGGAGGATGCGTTGTACGCCATGGTCAATGCTGCGCATCGCAGTGGGGCAGATGTCCAACAGAGCCGAGTGCGTTGGTCGGGCGAGGAAACCATGGTGGAGGGGTGGTCTCGGTTTTTGGACGTGGTTTCCTCGGGAGAACACGTTTCGGACGTGGCGGCATCGAATTGGCAGGGCGTGTTCCAATCTTTGCAGTCATGCGCATAACAGGAGGAGCTTGGCGTGGAAGACGGTTGCCGGAACTCAAGGGGTTCCAAGGGCGTCCAACCACCGATTTTGGGAGAGAAGGCTTGTTCAACTTGCTGTCATCCCGCGTGGAAGTCGAAGGTGCCCAAGTCCTTGATTTGTTCGCGGGAACGGGCATGGTTTCGCTCGAATTTCTGAGCCGGGGTGCCGCTTCTGTGACGGCGGTGGAACGCGCGCCCAAGGCATGTCGATTTGCCACGCAACAAGCGGCGCAACTTGGAAGCGACGATTTGCACACGGTGTGTGCAGACGTGTGGGGCTTTTTGAACAAGCCTTTGACCCAGTTTGATGTGGTGTTCGCAGACCCCCCGTATGACCTGCCCAAATTGGCGACCCTGCCCGATTTGGTGCGCGAAAGTGGCCTGCTGGCAGAGGGTGGATGGTTCATTCTCGAACATGGTGAGCGCGTGGATGTGTCGGACAGGGCAGGCCATGTTCTTTCGAGGAAATACGGTCATGTCCACTTCAGTTTGTTTACCTTCGACTGAATGCGAAGAGCACTGTTTCCAGGGTCGTTTGACCCCGTCACCAAAGGCCATGAGAACGTGGTCGTTCGCGGCACCGCCATGTTTGATGAAATTGTTGTGGCGGTGGGTCGCCACCGTGCCAAGAAAGGTCTTTTTTCCGTGGAGGAAAGGGTGGCCATGCTCGAAGCGACGTTCGCGGCATACCCTTCGGTGCGCGTGGTGTCCTACGATGGATTGACTGCAGATTTTTGTCATTCCGTGGGGGCCGAGTTTCAGTTGCGGGGGGTGCGTAACGCCGTGGATTTGAACTATGAGCAAACGTTGGCACACATGACAAGGGCCATGCATCCTCAACTGGACACTGTGGTCTTGTTGACAGATCCAGAACTCGCTTCCATCCACTCCACCGTCGTCCGCGACGTGCTGGCCCACGGGGGAGATGTGACGCCCTTTGTGCCCCAAGCCGCGATGTCGTGGATGACGTCCAAGCAGGCAGAGGGATGAGGCTGGACAACGTGGGTTTGGTCGTGCAGGGTTTGGTCGTTGCGCTTGGCGTTCCACTTGGCCTTGGCGCCCAATCGGATGTGGTGTTGCGATGGGTGGACGAAGCAGGCCAACCGGCGTGTCAATTGCCGGAAGCAGGAGCCACGCTTCACGTGAGCGAATGGATGGACGGGGTCACCCAAACGGCCATTCAAGCGGAAGACTTGGTGGTGGACAGCACAGGGACGTGCATTTGGCCCCAAGTGGCATCGGGGGTCTACACCCTGGAAGCCTTGCCCTGGGCGTGGACGCTGCTGGTCGAGCCGCAATCGGACGTGGACACAATGACGTTGGTTTGGCCAAGTCGACAATTTCAAGGGTTGCGCAACAACCCTGCGAAAGTCAAGTACGGTGAAGGTCACCCGGGCACGGCAGTGGACAGCTTGCAAGTGTGGATCCGTGCGCAGCTGGATTCGCTCGACCTCGATCAGCTGATGGCCACGGGGGCGGTGGGTGCAAATGCTTCTCAGAGTGCATCTGCGCGTGCGGCCTTGACCCAAGCCTTGGTCCAAGGCAACCACGAAATGGCATCTCGCCTCACCTTGAAGCCGCACACCTTGTGGGGAGACCTGATGGCCTCCATGGTCCGGGAGTGGCAATTGAGTTTGGGGGCGACGGAGGACATCGAGGCCCTTCGAACGTGGGAGGCTCAAGCCGACATGCGCTCTTGGAGAGAGAAGTTGACCTCGCCCGGGTGGTGTTCCTCGTGGGAGTTGATGCACGACCGTTGGTGGGATCGCTTGGCGCAAGAGCGCCAGCCTTGGCGCTCTTGGGTGGCCACAGGAGACGTGGACAGCTTGTCCCACGCCATGGGATGGTCGCAAGATGAATTGCATGTCGCGATGTGGATGGGCCAAGGCCAAACGTGGAGCCGTTGGGCCGAAGCGTGGTGGGACCTCCGATGGAAAGACCAGTGCGCCGTGGCTGAAATTCGTCGGGAATCGGAACAAGCCAGACAGTATGTCAAGACGGCGCAGTCCTGGGGGGACGTCATGTGGATGTTGCCCAACGGCGATTTGGAACCTGCTTGGGCGGGAGACGGCGACTGGCGCGTTTGGCTTGTGACGCGCTCCGGTTCGGTGGCCGGACTGCGTGAATGGTCGACATTGAGGTCGTGGATGGACACCCAAGCACCGGGCAATGTGGCATGGGGTGTGTTGTCCGTGGACGCCAACGAAGAGGGATGGAAGCAGACCTTGGCGCAGCGCGCCCAAATCAGAGAGCGCGTGCGTTGGGTGGGGCGGGACCCGAGCTGGTGGGATCGTCTCGACGTGTCGCGTGTGCCTCAGGTTGTGGTGGTTCGACCGGATGGCACGATCCAAACGCATCACGCCGCGCTCCCAAGTGAAGGGCTCTTTGCCGAGCTGAAGCGTTGGAGGCTAACCGTGCGTTAAGCACGTGACCTTTTGGCTTACTCCGCCTGGGGCAAGAGGGCATCCAAGACAATGCGGATGCTTCCAAAGGTGTTGTCGGTGACCTCCGTCGAGAACGGGGGGCGCAACCAAGTGACATCGGAGATGCCCTCAATCGTTTGCGGTACGCCCGCGGTTTGGGTCCCATTGTGATGCATGGGGTACCAAAAGGTGGTCTTCAAGTGCACCACCCCTCCAGCTTCATAGGTGTGAAAGGTGGTGAAAGCTTCCCCTGTCAAAGTCAGGTCGCTGATGCCCGTTTCCTCCTCAACTTCTCGAACCGCGGCCTCCTCGAGTCGCTCTCCGGGTTCAAGTTTGCCCTTGGGCAAGTCCCATTTTCCGTTGCGTTGGATCCAAAGAACATGGCCCTCGCTGTCTCGAACCACCCCGCCGGCGGCGGCCAGTTCGTGGTAGCTTGCGCAGAAGGTCATCCACATTTGGTCCAAGTCAGAGGCATGAAGGATCACCTCTTGCAGGTCGGGGCTTCTTTTCAGCAGGTTGGGCAGGTCCCGAAGCATCCGCTCCGTCGGGTTCAACAAGGTCAATTTGCCCGGGGAAGGAGCTTGGACTTGCGCCGGCATCTCCTCGGGCATCGGGCGAAATTTCACCCGGCGATTCAGCATGAATACATCGTAGCTTTGTGACATGACCATTGCGTCCGACCAACGCCGAAAGGTAGCGGAATTCTTGCTCCGCATCAAAGCCATCCAGCTGCGTCCTTCTGACCCCTTTACGTGGGCGAGCGGGCGTCTTTCACCCATCTATTGTGACAACCGAAAATTGCTTTCTCACCCTGCGGTGAGGACGTTCGTGCGTCAATTGACCAGTGAGCTCATTGAAAACCGCTATGGCAAGCCAGATGGCATTGCAGGGGTGGCCACGGGGGGCATCGCTTTGGGTGCCCTTGTTGCGCAAGAGATGGGTTTGCCCTTTTGCTACGTCCGGAGTTCGGCGAAAGCCCATGGCACGAGTCAGCAGGTCGAGGGAGACCTGGACACCATGCGCAATGTGGTGGTCATTGAGGACCTGATCTCCACCGGCAAAAGCAGTTTGAATGCAGTGGCTGCGTTGCGCGAAGCGGATTTGGAGGTGAAGGGACTCGTGGCGATTTTCTCTTATGGGTTTGGAGATTCTGTGACCCGTTTTGAGGAGGCCAAGTGCCCGTTTGAAGTGTTGACCGATTACCCCACCATGTTGGCCCAAGCGCAGTCGGAGGGCTACATCACGGAAGAACAAACCAACTTGCTCGAATCGTGGTCCACGGACCCCGTGGGGTGGAGTGAATCCAGACAGAACGCATGACGCGCATTGAATCTCCGGCGGTTCGGGTGAATGCCCCTGCCTCTCAAGTTTCAGCAGACTTCCAAAATTGGAACACGTTTGGCGAATTGCTTGCAGCGGGTCCCGTGTCAGATTTCAAGGCTGAGGGTGACAAGTGTTCGTTCAAAGTCACGGGCGGCGTGGCGGTTCATCTTGTGCGCACCTCAGACAACAGCGTCACTGAGGGCAGCGTGTTGACCCTGGCCACGGAAGCGCCGACCCCGGTCAAATTCACCCTGGATGTGGTGGTGACGCCGGATGGCGACGGGGCCACGTGCCAGGTGGGCTGTGACGCGGATTTGAATCCCTTCACCAAGATGATGGTGGAGCCTGCGTTGAAGGGGTTGTTTGGCCAAATGGCAAGCACACTCGAAGCGCGGTACTGAACCCAAGGGTGAACCCATGGGGGTTTCACCAGCACCATTGAACCTCGGAAGAGGCCAGCCACGCTGAGGGCGACAAATCCACGCCCGATTGGGGTTCCCAATCGAATCCTCCCAAGCCCTCCTCGTTGACCCCGAGAAACGTGCCTTTCCAAGACCGCTCGTGCACGACAAAATCGCGTGCTTCCTTCAAACCGAAGAGGACATGGTGGTAGTCTGCCATGATTTCCGCTGCGGGTCGAAGAGGCTTGGTAAGCTCGCGACACACATCCATCGCCAAATCGGCGGGAACCAAATCCTTGTTCCAAGCCTCCGAAAGACTCACGGCCGGATAGCTTCGCGTCAACCGACTGGACTGGGCGTTGATGCCAACCCCGACGACCGCCACGGACCATTGGCTGCCCCGCCACACGTTTTCCACCAAGATGCCGGACACCTTGCGATGCATGCCGGCATGCCAAACGAGGATGTCATTGGGCCATTTGACTTGGATGGATTGCGCCGACTGTGAGGAGGGGAGGTGGCGCATCAAAGCCTCGCGCACGGACAGGGCCACATGCATGTTCAAGATCGTCGGAAGCCAATGGGGTTCCACAGGCAGGGCCAAGCTCAAACACACATCCCGTTTCGATTCGGAGCTCCATCGCCGGTCGCGTTGTCCGCGGCCCTCGGTTTGGTGGTCCGCGGTGAACAGAACGGGACCCTGAGGCATGGTTTGGCGCAACCATTCCAAGGCCCACCGGTTGGTGCTGGGCACAGAAGGGAGGTGATGGTGTTGCCAGAGCATGGGGTGGTTTGGCTTTCCTTGGGAAGCGCAAGCCAAACCTGCGCCCAGGAACCTCCTCAAAAGTAGTACCTTTGACACTGCGGAAGCACGGATGAATTCGATCACACCTCCCCCGACAGAAGCCTTGGCCCAAGCGGTTGTTCAAGGATTGGAAGCCATCAAGGCTCAGGACATTGTTTCGCTGGATTTGCGTCCATTGACACACGCCATTGCGTCCACCTTCATTGTGGCCTCGGCGTCAAGTCGAACCCAAGTCGAAGCCCTCGCGCGGGCAGTGGAACAAGCAACTTCTGAGACTTTGAATGAACGTCCATGGGGGGTTCATGGTTTGAGAGGTGGAGAATGGGTCATTCTCGACTACAGCGATGTGGTCGTGCACATCTTCCACAGCGAAGCCCGCGCGCACTACGCGCTGGAAGAATTGTGGGGAGATGCCCCCGTTCAACACCACACTTCGAATTGAACCCCATGGACAAGAAATCCTCCAAAGCCAAGCCTTCCGGCAAGGACAAAGCAGGCCCACAGGGCGGCAAGCCGGGACGGCAAATGAATTTTTATTGGGTGTATGCCATCGTGGCTGTGCTGTTGCTCACGACGGTCATGCTTGGAGAGTCCAGTGGACAAAAGCGCGTTCAATGGCCTGAATTCAAGGAGATGGTTGAAGCCGGGCAGATTGCCCGCGTGACGCACAACGGCCACACCGCCAACCTCTTCTTCACCAAGGAGGTACGGGACAGCTTGCTCGGGGAGAAGTCCGATCCGCAACTCTTGCAAGCCTTGTACGCAGGTGCGGACGCTTCCATGAACATTCCCGACGGGGAGGCGTACCAAACCGATTTGAAGGAATTGCAGGAGGCACACGGTTTTGATTTGCGTTACGATCCGCCCAACGAGTGGGGCGGCCAAATCCTGTCCTGGGTCGTTTTCCTCGGCTTGATGGTGGTGGTGTGGATGTTCCTCATGCGCCGTCTCGGAGGCGGTGCGCCAGGAGGCGGCCAAATCTTCAACATCGGCAAGTCCAAGGCGCAATTGTTTGAAAAAGGTGAAGGCACGGACGTGACCTTCAAAAATGTGGCAGGGGTGGACGGCGCCAAAGAGGAGTTGCACGAAATCGTAGACTTCCTCAAGCATCCGGACAAATACACCGAACTCGGTGCCAAGATCCCCAAGGGCGCCCTCCTCGTGGGCCCTCCGGGCACGGGAAAGACCCTGCTCGCCAAGGCCGTGGCCGGCGAGGCTCAAGTTCCCTTTTTCAGCCTGAGTGGTTCAGACTTCGTGGAGATGTTTGTGGGTGTTGGGGCGTCTCGCGTCCGGGACCTGTTCAAACAAGCCAAAGAGAAGTCACCCGCCATCATCTTCATTGACGAGATCGATGCCATTGGCCGGGCAAGGGGCAAGAATGCCAACTTCGGTTCCAACGACGAACGGGAAAACACCCTGAACCAGCTCTTGACGGAGATGGATGGGTTTGGCACCAACAGTGGCGTGATCATCCTCGCGGCGACCAACCGCGCGGACATTCTTGACAAAGCATTGATGCGCGCGGGTCGCTTTGACCGTCAGATATACGTGGACATGCCGGACGTCAACGAGCGCAAGGCCATTTTTGAGGTGCACTTGCGTCCCATCAAGACGAACAACACGGTGGACATTGACTTCCTGTCCAAGCAAACGCCTGGCTTTAGTGGAGCAGACATTGCCAATGTGTGCAACGAGGCCGCCTTGTTTGCTGCACGCAAAGACCGAAAACTTGTCGCCCACCAGGACTTCCTCGATGCGGTGGACCGCATCATCGGTGGCCTGGAAAAGCGGACGAAGGTCATCACAGAGAACGAAAAAAACACCATTGCCTTTCACGAAGCGGGGCACGCGGTTGTCAGTTGGTTGGTGGAGTTTGCTTCGCCGCTTGTGAAGGTGAGCATTGTCCCTCGCGGCCAAAGCCTTGGCGCAGCGTGGTACCTGCCAGAGGAGCGAGCCATCACCACCACGGAGCAAATCTTCGACGAGATGTGTGCGGCACTCGGCGGTCGGGCGGCGGAAGAAATCATGTTTGGGCAAATCTCCACGGGAGCCTTGAGCGACCTGGAGAAAGTCACCAAACAGGCCTACTCGATGGTCTCCATTTATGGTTTGAATGAACGCATAGGCAACCGGAGTTACTACGACAGCCGCGGTGAGAATTCCTTCACCAAGCCCTACAGCGAGGAAACGGCAAGGATCATCGACGAAGAGGTCAGTGCAGTCATTGAGAAAGCGTACGACCGGGCCAAGGACATTTTGGCGACCAACCGAGAAAAACTCGAGGCCCTCGCGCAATCCTTGCTCGACAATGAAGTGATTTTCAAGGAGGATGTCGAGCGCATTTTGGGCGCCCGTCCATTTGCCTCGGCCACCCCGGCCTTGGCGGAGCCATCGTCGGAGCCCCCCGAGGCCAACGACACTCTCCAAGCCGCAACGCCTGCTGAGGACGACACGGACGAACCCAAGGCGGAGGAATGAACGGTTGGGTGCTCGTGATGCAGTGCCCCGACGCCAACATGGCGCCGCTGATTCAGGGAGGTTTGGAATCCGAGGGCATTCCTGCTGTGGTGATGAACAAGCAGGACTCGAGTTACGTGGGCATGTGTTTTGCAACACGACCGGTGGAGATTTGGGTGCCAGAAGCGAAGGCTGAGCAAGCCCAAGCGTGGTTCAATGCGCTTGAAGGATGAGCGAAAAAGGGCGAAGCGAAACGTGGA
>CBFHRO010000017.1:0-36378 GCA_965658245.1 uncultured Flavobacteriales bacterium | reverse complement strand
ATGCGGTCGGTGGCGTCTTGCATGTCCACATAAAAGCGGTACGTGGTCAGACCCTCAGTCACGGCCGGAGCCGCTTCCACGGTCATCGTGTACTGGGCCAGGCCCATTGTTTGAAGGACGAAGAGCAGGGCAGCTCCCATTGTCAAATTCTTCATGGTTAGGATTTCGTTGTGTTTCGTGAGCAAGATAAATCAACAGCGCAACAGGATGTCTTGGTGTCGATGAGCAACATGTTTCAAACCGCCATCGCATCCCAAGCGTTGCATCCATCGCGGTGCGCCATGAATCAAGCTTGCTCCCTTCTGCTCAACCTGGAAAGAATCCAAAATCCCGGGCAAAAAAGAAAGCCCAGGACGTTTCCCGGGCTTTCAAGTAGATTGTTGAATGAATCCTTTTTTGGGGGCCTAAACCCTCTGGAATCCTCGATCAGTGTTGGATGGCCAAACGCTTCACGCTCACGCCGCGCTCGTCGCTGAGCATGACGTTGTACGTGCCGCTGCTGAGGCCCGCCAAGTTGAGCACTGCGTTGCCCTGAAGGGCCACGTTTTGCTCTGCCCAAACCACACGGCCTGCGCCGTCCATGATTTGGACTGTCACCCCGCTGTGGAAGCCAGCAACCGTCAAGGTCACTTCGCCCGTGCTGGGGTTGGGGAACATGCCAAACACAATGCGCGCTTCTTCCACGCCGTCTTCGACTTCGCCCACGCATTCACAGTCGTCGTTGTACGCATCGTTGATGGTGTTTTCGTCGCCATCGTCGCACGCATCCCCTGGGAATGCACATGAACCGTCGTCGTCCGTGGCCAACTCGTCGTAGTTGCACGCAATGATGTTGGTGCAACCCTCCACTTCCAATTCGTCACAAACACCGTCGCCATCGGCGTCATTGAGGCAGTCGCCGTTGCAGTCGTAAAACTCTTCTGCGTATTCGCAGAGCTCGTTGTTGATGTCTGTCACATCCGCATTGTAATTGCACGCCGTTTCATCAAAACATCCTTCGATTTCGTCGTCGTCACACACGCCGTCGCCATCGGCGTCGTTCAACACCACGGTTCCATCGTCGGCGCATTCTTCACACGCCTCATCAGCAAACACGCAAGATTCGTCGTCGTCGGTGGCCTCTGCATTGTAGTTGCAGGCCATGGCGTCGGTGCAGCCTGGGACCTCAAACTCGTCGCACACGCCATCCATGTCTGTGTCGTTGAGGCAATCCCCGTTGCAGTCGTATCCTGCTTCGGCGTAGACGCATTGATCGTTGTCCTCAAACACATTGTTCTCGTCAAAATTGCACGCCATCATGTCCGTGCAGCCTGTCTCGTCTGCATCACAAATCATGTTCATGTTCTCGTCTGCGCCCAAGCAATTGCCGTCACAATCGTACCCCTCAGCCGCATAGATGCAGTTGGTGCCGTCGTCGAGGGTGGCAGTCTCATCAAAGTTGCATGCCTCCATGTCCATGCAGCCATTGCAGGAATCATATTCACAAACATCTTCAGGGTCATCGTAGTTGGCATCGGGGTTGTAGTTGCAGGCATTGGCCTCCATGCAACCGCAAACATTGACTTGGCCAAACGTGCCCGTCCCCTCAAACGAGGAGGTCATGAACATGTCGTTGGCCTGGTTGCCTTGCGGGAACACTTGGTAGTTCAAGGTCCCAGAAATGCTTCCCGATGTGGTGATCTGCATCATCAAGATTTGGCCATTTTCATCAGGCAGTCCGTTCTCGGCGGTGTTCAATACAAACCAGCTCAACCCTGGGTCGCTGTCTGAGGTGAAACCCATGTCACCATCAACAGTAAAGAGGTCTGTCACATCGAAGTTGGGATCCACCAGGGAGGGATCCGCGTAACCCGTGCCAAGCGGCGACGCTGGACCTTCCAAGCCAATGGTCGCGTAAGAATCGTCAATCAAATTGGGGTAGTCCACAAACAGTGCCGGATTCACGCCCGCTGCGTTCCAAGTCGTGGCCTGATCGCTGTTCCAAGCGCCTTCAGGCACATTGATGGTCATGGGATTGTCCGCATTGCTGAACACTGCGCTCAAACGGTCGGTGCTGCTAATCGTGTTCATGTAGACGCGGTACGTGGTCAAACCTTCCTGCTGTGCAGGGAACGATTCCACGGACAACGTGAACGCATTGTCCGAACAAGAGCAGAATTCACAAGAACCATCCTCCTCCGTCGCACCTGCATCGTAGTTGCAAGCCATGCCGTCAGTGCAACCGAACACTTCGTCTTCGTCACATACTCCGTCGTTGTCTGTATCAGGAATGGTGCCGTCGCAATCGCAAAAATTGTCGGGCGTGCCCACGCAAGATCCGTCGCTGATGTTGGCATTGGGGTCGTAGTTGCACGCATCGAGGTTGATGCAACCATAGACTTCATCACCCGCACACACAGTCGGGCTGTCCGGAGAAGCTTCTGTGCAATCTCCGCCGCACACCCCAATGGCGTCGAGGTAAAGGCAAGATTCGTCGTCGATGTTGGCCTCAGGGTTGTACGTGCAAGACGCCGGATCGGTGCAACCTTCCACGTCTTCTTGCGGCATGACATTGAAACTGTTGGACACCAAGGTGTTGTTTTCTCCAAGTCCCAACGGGAAAACTTGATAGTTCAATGTTCCGGATACGCCGCCTGCCGTGGTCACCTGCAAAATCAACACCCGCATGTTTTCATCGGGCAAACCGTTGCCGGCGGTGTTGAGGATGTACCAAGAAGATCCTGTGAGCGTGGTGCTCTCCAGAGCGGTGGCGCCTGGGGTCAAGAAATAGGGTGTGATTGGCTGAGCTGAATCCTCCACGATGGACGGATCAGCAGCATCTTCCACACCTGAGGTCGAAGCAGGTCCCGTGAGACCGATGGTCGCGTACGTATCGTCTGCCAATTCTGGAAATGTCCCCAAAAATGCAGGGTTGATGCCCGAGGCATTCCAGCTTGAATTGAAGGCACTGTTGTACGCTCCGTCTGGGGTGTTGATGAACAATCCAGCTTCATTGTTGCCATACACCGCGCTCACACGGTCTGTGGCGTCTGCCATTTCGACGTAGAAGCGGTACGTCGTCAAGCCCTCTTGAACGGCGGGGTACGACTCGACTGCCAAATCGTATTGGGCAGAGCCCGTGGCGGCAATCCCTAAGAACAGGAGTGCACAAAACGTAAGATGTTTCATGGGTGTGGTTGAATTAGATATTTGAGTCCCAAGTTAGCGGGGTCGAGAGGTTGGGATGGAGGTTGTTGACAAGAAGGAATCAACATTTTGGACTTGAAAAGCGTCTTGGCTTTGCCTCGTCCCAACAAGAAGGAATGCGCAGAACTTCTCCGTGCAAATTTCCTTGTGCGTGACCTGTCCTCCGTAACTTGGCAAATTGAACATTCCCCAACTGAATGAATTCGCGATTCAACTGCAATTTTGGCTTGTGCTCGGCGCTGCGCCGCAGTGCGGCATTGACGTGCTTTTTGGCCTTGTTTGTCCTCTCATCGACCTCGGTTGTCTGGGCTGACGACTTCGTCCCCACCCCCCTCGTCCCCTCCGCCCTCGACGTGTGCGTTGGCGAAAGTGTCACCTTCACGGCGGATGTTCCAGACGCAGGACCGGGGAATCCCGTCACGAATGTGCCCTGGCAGATCTACTTCAACGGTGTATTGCTCGGCAATGACGCGTTGGACGCCTATCTCACCCTCGATGCCTCAGTAGGGACCTCCTTGGCGGACTGGTCTCTTCAAACCAGCCTGACTTTCACGCCCCTTGAACAAGGTTGCTACACCGTGGATGTCCTGGATTTCATCGCATTGACCTCCACCAACCAAGAAATTCTCTCCGCCTCCATCAAAGTCTCGGACATCCCGAGCCAACCCACCCTCTCTGGCTTTGATCAACTGTTTTGTTTGGGAGAATCCATCGACGGCGGCGTCTCCTCCTTCACCGTGGGTGAATCCACGATGAGTTTGGAATACACCTTGGATGGGCCTGCGGGATTCACCCTTGTCACAGGCAATGGCTCAGCCGTTGGAGAGGCTTGCGATGGCCCAAGTGTGGATTTGGTCCTCCTTCCGACTGAATTGAATGTTGCTGGGGCCTACACCTTGACGGCAGAAGCCGTGAATGTGTGTGGAACGAGCATGAATTCCTTGGACATCGAGGCCGTTGTGTATCCTGAATTTGAGCTTTCGACGGACCCCATTTGCACAGGATCTGATGCCGTCGTGGCAAGCAACATCGACCTCTTGGATTACACGATGTCCAACGGGGTCCCTCCGCAAGCGACGGCAACATGGAACAATGGGGCCGGCACCGACCTATTGTCCGCAACGTACCCGACGCCTTCAAATGGGGATGTCTTCGTCCAAAACATCGACTTGAATTACACCTTTTTGGGGTTCACCCAAACCTGCTCGGGAGAAGCCTCAGTTTCTCAGGTGGTGTACACCCCTGAACCCCTGGAGGTCCTTTTCAATGGAGAAAGTACGCCGCCTGCATCTTTGTGTGAAGGAGAGGGACTCATCGTGTCCATCGTGGATGAATCTGCAGAAGGCCAAGAGGAAACCTACACCTGGACCACCACTCCCCTTCCCAACGCCATCAGCCCAGATGGATTGACCTACACGTGGGACGCCGTTGACTTTGACGTCGTCATCGAGATTGCACAAACCTCGATTTATCCTGACGACAATGGCACAACCTGCCCCTCATTGGCAGTGAATTACGACATCCCTGTGGTGAACATGCCTGTCCTTGCGTGGACCACGTCTGATGTTTCCGTTTGTGAAGGTGAAACCGCAACCCTGTTTGCCGAGGTGCTGTCGGTTGAAGGCGCATCGACCAACCTGTCTTGGACGTCCGATTTCGGGACTGAAGCAGCCGTGACCACGGGTGTCGGTTCGTCATTTGGAATCACGGTTGCGGTTCCTTTGTTGGATGTTTTTGGAAGCACGGTGGTCACTTTGACGCCGACAGACGAACTTGGCTGCGTTGGCGAGAGCATCGAAGGCCTGGTTGAATACTACATTGCACCGGACCCCACAGGCACTGTTCCTCCCCTCTGCGAAGGTGACGATGTCACCCCCACAGGATTGCTCACAGGTCCTGGCTTCACCTATGCTTGGTCCTACAACGGAACGGCCAGCGCACTTCCTTCCCCCACTTTCACCGAAGTCACGTGCGACTCTGATTTGAGTTTGGTGTTGGCCCGTACCTATGCGGTCGATGGGGACCTGCTGACCTGCACTTCTGATCCTTATGCCTTTGACTTGAATGTGACCCCGAGTCCTTCATTCGACCTCGTTTTGCCAGATGTGGCATGCGACGGCCTTGAGCTGGCATTTTCTGTGAATGCGCTGGAGGTGACGGAAGGCTGCGAGGCTTCAGAGGTTTCTTACGCTTGGACCATTGAAGATGGAGACGGCTTGCTATTCACCTCAAACGACCCCAATGTATCGGTTCCCGGCGGCAACTACGATGCGTTGGACATCACCGTGCAGGCGACGCAAACCAGCGCATCCAATGACTGCATTGCCGTGACAGCCCAGACCCTGGTCGTCCATGAGAATCCGGACATTGCCCCGCCGACCCAGGGTGTGACACTCTGTCCGAATTCGAGTTCAGTCATGGGTACCGTAGTGCTCAGCGACCCCAATGGGGGGCTGAATTTTCAATGGACGAATGCCGACGAAGAACTCTTCGACTTCTTGGTCGACCCAAGTGGACTCACAGCAGGCATCACCTTGATGGAAGATGTGAATGCCACGGAGGGCTCGGTTCTATTGACCGTCACGGATGCCTTGGGATGCTCCGCCGAAGCCACATCCATGGTGGACATCCTCGACCTTCCAGAGCCACAAAATGTAACATGGTCGGTTCCCGCTTTGTGTTCCAATGACGAAGTGACCATCACCATGACGGATCCATTGGTCGATCCAAGCCTTGACCTTTCCTTGTTGACGTATTCGTGGACGGCGTTTGGGAGCAATGGGGACAACTACACCGTGACCTCAACACCTGGCACCTACACAGACGTGGTGTCCAACATTGCACTCAATGACGCTGCATGGCCTGTCCCACAGCCCAATCTTATCGGGTTCGAGCTGATGCTGGACGACGGCACATGTGCAGCGAGCTATGTGTACGAAAATCAAGTGGAGCTCTATCCTTTGCCGGAGTTGAACCTCGCTTTCGCAAATCCTGCGTACAACGACGTGTGTGAAGGTGCGGATTGGATGGGCGACGTGTTGGGAGCCTCGAGCTTAACTTACACCGGACCGAGCACTGGCGATGTTTACAACATGTCCATCGTTGCCCCAGGCGCCATTTCGTGGGAAGTGCCATGGGCCGAAATCGATCTCGACGTGGCCAACACCACCCCATTCACATTGACCTTGAATGCGGAGGCGGATTACGGTGATGCGGTCTGTCAAACGACTTGGGATTTGACATTGGACGTCTTTGACGCCCCCGAAGTCAACCTCAACAACACCAACCTGCCAGCCTCGATTTGTGTGGGTTCCACAGCCAATGTTTCGTCAGGTTTTGTCCCGGGAAGCGGAACGGGCAGTGGTCAACAGATGAACTACTCTTGGACCAATGCCGACCAACCGGGGGTATTCGACATTCAATTGGTGCAAAACGGCAGCACGGCCATCATCAGCGTGGCCAATCTTGCGGACGTCCCTGACGAAGGCAACCTTCAGTTCAACATTGAGGACATCAACGGGTGCATCGCCGAAGAAACCTTCCCCATCACCATCATTGAACTGCCCGTCATCGGAGAATTGACCTCGGTCGTTGATCCAACGATTTGCTCTGGGAGCGAAATCACGATCGAGCTTTCTGAAGTCACCGTGGACGATGGATTGGATGTCTCTGATTTGCAATTCGATTGGTCCGCGGGCATCGACACCCAGGTTGCCCCACCCACGGTTGCCGCCAATGGGCTGAGCGTCACTGTGACTCCTGTCATCGCTGAAGTGGCATTCCAAGACTTTGTGTCACCGGAGGCCCTTGACCTGAGCTTGACCACGACCATCGAGGGGTGTTCCAGCACCGCCGACTGGGTTGCTGTGGCCGAGGTGTACCCCCTTCCTTTGAGGGAAGCAGACAACAACAACGTCTGTGTTGGTCAGGCTTGGGAAGCAACCGTGACGGGTTGTGAGGTGCTGACCGTCTATGGGCAGGCTCCCAATCCAGACTTGACATGGACCACCAATGACCCCGCAGCGGGCATGGACATCGTTTTGCCACAGTCCTACATGCAAGCGCCCACTGGGCAGACCCAACAGACGTTGGATTTTTATGCAGGCGTGACCTATTCTGACGTCGGACTCACCTGCTTCAACGAGAGGCCCTTTGCCTTGTTCCGACGCCAGGCACCTGGGTTCACCCTTTCTGCCAGCGACGACAGTGGCCCTGCCGACGACTTGGTCATGTGTGAGGGTGGAAACCTCACCTTGACCTCCAACACGACGCCGATCAACGGGATCAACAGCGCATTCTCATGGGCCCAGGTTGCTGAAGATGGCAGTGGTGCGCTGGATCCGCTGACAAGCACCGATGAAAATGCTTTCTTCATCAATGTAACCCCTTCTGCCCCCTTTGACCAACCTACTTTGGTGGAGGGTAAAGCCTATGTCACATACACGTACAACGTGAGTGCTGCTGAGGGATTTGAATGTGTGGTCGAACAGGACTGGAGCTACCAAGTCATGCCCACCCCCGTGGTGGACTGGACTTCAAACGTCACGCACGCCTGCGACGGGGACAATGTGGAGGTGAGTGTATCTCTGGATGCAGGAGCCACGAGCCTGAATGGCAACGATGTGACTTGGGAATGGGATTGGAGCGGCAGTACGTTCAACGACGTGATTCCGACCACCGACCCTACGGATGATGTGATGCTTGAGGCGGTTTACGAAAGCACGTTGGACGGTTCATTCGACCAAAGCTTTGACCTGGTCGTCACCGACAGCTACGGGTGCATCTCCACCCCACCGACTGAAATTTCATTTGTGGCCCTTGAGCGTGCCGTTGTGGACATGGAGCGTCCCTTCGTGTGTGCGGACGACACCCTGGAAGTGCTGGCCCAAGGAGCCGATGTTTACACGTGGAACGTGGACACCACCACCCTGGACGGATTCTTGGAGCCGGCGGCGTATTTCCCCAATTACGTTCCTACGGGAGACTCGCTTCAAAGCCTGATTCTCAACAACCCTTTGAATGGAGACATCATCGAGGTCACTGGGGGACTTGTGTATGAAATCGCAGAGAACGACTTCCTTTCTTGCGAGGCCTCTGCGTCCATCAACCTTGTGGTGTTCGACATGCCTGTGCTGGAGATGACCTTTTTGGCCGACCCAGCCCCTTATTGCGACGGCGACCTCGTGACCTTCGAAGATGTCAATACCACGGGAACAAACATCACCTACGATTACTGGACTTCTGCGGGGTTGGACGTGACTGGTGAGGTCAGCAACACGGTCTCGTTCCAGCTTCAAAGTGCGGAGACAACCTTCGAGGTGACCAAATACGCGAGCTACCCAATTCAAGGCACGACAACGGTATGCAGTGTCATGGAACCCATGGGTTTTGAGGTGATTCCCAACCCGGTCATCTCTGTGAACGGGAATGCGGGCATGTGCCAAGACGGGGTGGGTTCCATCGTGTGTGACGTGAGCGATCCCATCGGGGGATTCACCTACCAACCCATCTGGACGGCCTCGTCCAATGCAGACACGTCAGAGGTGGTTCTCGGTCCAGGGTCGTTCTCTTTGCAGGTCTCCACCGTGAATGGAATCAACGTTGCCCCTGAACCCGACCTCGTCTTTTCAGTGTACGTCAAAGACAACAACGGATGCCTTTCGGAAACGGAGCCCTACAACATGCAAGTGGTGGCCACACCTGTGCTCGCCATCACAGACAGTTTGATGGATGAGCTCTGTTCTCCAACCCAAGATTGCATGCAGGTGGCGCTGCTGAACGAAGACCTCTCGGGGGTCGGTGTCGAGTATTTCTGGGACAACGAGCCCGGCGGAACCAACGCAGGCATTTGCGTGAACTTTGTGAATCCCACGAACTGTCCTTTCACCGACTCCACAAGCGTGACAGTGCGGTACGAGCACACGCTCGCCAATGGCCAAACCGTGTTTTGTGAAAACGCCATCGCCGACAGCACCGTGGTGAATCCCACTCCCGTCCCAGGGTTTTCTCTTGAGGCTCCGCAAGCGTGCCTTGATTTGAATGCATTGAATTGTGTGCCAATCCTCCACGACACCACGTCCTACGACATCTGTGAAAACGACAGCATCAGCTACGAGTGGTTTGTCACCCCATTGGGAGACTTGATTCAAAACAATTTGGTCACGGAAGACTTGAACACCGCTTTCCCCAGCATTTGCGTCGATACGGCAGGAGTTGTGAGCGTGGTGCTTGAAATGACCAACAGCCATGGCTGCGCCCAAACGACCTCGAATGTCCCCTTCACCGTTCACGGCCTGCCTGTTCCCGAGTTGACCTTCGAGCAGCCCTCCATCTGCTTGCCTACGACCGTCTCTGTGTTGAATTCTTCTTCAGGTGCCGCGAACTTTTCCATGTCCATTCCCGGATACCCCGTGTATGAGGATTTTCTATCTCCATTGGAATTGGATGTTGAATTCCCGGGATATTACAACGCGGAATTCACGGTGACCAACACCCATGTCATTGACGGGCACGAGTTGATGTGTTCTGTGGATACAGAATACGTCTCTGCATTCGAAGGCCGAACCCCTCCCATCGCAGAATTTGCCGTGCTGCCTGACACACTCATCGACTTTGTCAACCCGGTGGTTGAGTTTGTGAACCTCTCCGAGGGGCAAGTCGAGAACATTTGGTCATTCGGCAACGGGGAAGGCTCAAGCGAATTGGATCCCGAGGTTGAATATGAAGTTGCGGGACTCTACAACGCCCAACTTCAAGTTGTCAATGAATATGGATGCACGGACGTGTACTCTCAAGAAATCGAAGTGTACACCGACCTCTACGTCTATGTCCCCACAGCCTTCACCCCGGACAACGACGGCCTCAATGACGCTTGGCTGCCGTCCATCATTGGACAAGATGTGATCGCCACCTACGAATGTTCCGTGTTCACTCGGTCTGGCGACCGTGTGTTCTACACAACCGACCCGAACAAAGCCTGGGTTGGCGGCAACGACCTTTCGGGTGAAGGGATGCACTTCTCCAGCGGTGGTGAAGTGTTTGCGTGGCGCATCTCCATCAAGAAAAAAGACGGACAAGGCGCCAAGACTTACACCGGTCAAGTCACCATGATCCGATAACGGCAAGGCATGAGAGGGTTGTGGTTGTTCGGAGCAGGGCTTTTGGCTTGTGGCACGCTGACGGCACAATCCATTGTCACTCCGTTGGGCAGCAGTGAAGAAAGTCGACTGCGGGCGCCGGTGGTCAGTGATGCGGACACTGTCTACCACAAACACGAAACCCTCATCAATGTCCAATTCAGCCAAGTTCAGTTGAGCCAATGGGCTGCAGGGGGACAAAGCTCTGCAAGCCTCATCGCCAAGTTGGATCAATTCTGGGAATACGACGGCACCCAGTTTGGGTGGGACACGGAACTTCATGCGGCTTTTGGGTTGCTTCATCGGCCAGACGAGAACATCATCCTCAAAACCGACGACCGCATTGAACTGGCGTCGAAACTTGGATACCGATTGAGAGACAAAGGGTCGCTGACGGCGCTTGGGAGTTTCCGAACGCAGATGGCTCCTGGCTTCGCGACAGTCAATGGCGCCCCCGACCCTTCCCAAGTCACGTCTCGACTGATGGCCCCAGGATACCTCGTCGTGGCCCTTGGATTGGACATGAAACCCACGCCCACCACCACGGTGTTCTTGGCACCGTTCACGTCGAAGTCCACCTACGTTTTGGACGATGCACTTTCCGCGGCAGGCATGTTTGGGGTGGCGCCGGGAGAGCGGTCGCGTCATGAAGTGGGGGGCTACATCCGCCTTGGATTGAAGGAAGAGGTCACGGAAAACGTCACGTATGCCGTGCGTTTGGATCTGTTCAGCAATTACCTCGAAGAGCCGGAAGCCGTGGACATTTTCTCAGACCATGTGTTGACCTTGAAAGTGAATGATTGGCTCTCCACTACCCTCGGCCTCACCCTGATTTACGACAAGGATGTGGAGCTTGTGTTGCGCGAACCTGATCCGGACATTCCCGGCGATGCCGGAGAAATGGGCCCTGGGGTCCAGCTGAAACAAATCCTTGCAGTAGGTTTGTCCCTGAAATTTTCTTGACATGAAAGCTTTTGTGTTCCCGGGCCAAGGTGCCCAATTCTCCGGCATGGGAAAAGACCTCTTCGACGTGTCGTCTCAGGCTCGTGCGCGTTTCGAAGAAGCAAATGACATCCTTGGGTTTGACATTGCTTCCATCATGTTTGAAGGCAGTGACGAAGCCCTGAAGCAAACCAAGGTCACACAACCCGCGATTTTTCTTCATTCCGTCATTCTCGCAGAGTGCTTGGGAGACGGCTTTCAACCAGACATGGTTGCGGGACACAGCTTGGGCGAATTCAGTGCGCTGGTTGCAGCTGGCGCCCTTCAATTTGCCGATGGATTGCAACTCGTGAGTGCCCGTGCAAACGCCATGCAAAAAGCATGTGAATTGCAGCCTTCGACGATGGCTGCCGTCCTTGGGTTGGACAACGAAGTCGTTGAAGAAATCTGCGCGAAGATGGAGGGTGTCGTGGTTGCTGCGAATTACAACTGTCCAGGGCAGCTTGTGATCTCTGGAGAAGTCCCTGCGGTGGAAGCGGCCTGCGCGGCTTTGAGCGAGGCCGGAGCGCGACGCGCCTTGATGCTTCCCGTCGGCGGTGCCTTCCACAGCCCTTTGATGGAACCCGCGAGAGAGGAATTGGCTTCTGCCATCGCCAATGCCGACATCCAAGCGCCACGTTGCCCGATTTACCAAAACGTCAGTGCAGAACCCACGAGCGATCCCGATTTGATCCGTCAGCAATTGGTGGCTCAATTGACCGCTCCCGTGCGTTGGACACAAACCATGCAAACCATGATTGCGGATGGGGCCACCGAAGTGACCGAAGTGGGTCCGGGCAAGGTGCTCCAAGGACTGTTCAAAAAGGTCGACCGCGCGTTCCCCACCGTATCTGCAGGGTTGGAAACGGCCTGAGCATCAAGGTCAACTGAACAACAAAAAAAGCCATCCGTTGGGATGGCTTTTTTTTCGAATGTGAATCGGAGTGGAGGGGGTCAAGAAGACGCCTCTTCGCCCACTTGGGTTGCATAAGCAAACAGGTTGGACACTTCGTGCTCAGCGGCATGCAGTGCTTCGCGCAATGCACGGTTTTCAGATCGCAGGTCGTCGTTGCGCTGTTGCGTGCGTGCCAGTTCGGCTTTCAATCGCAAGAATTCACCCATGACTGCCTTGCGTTCCGTCAAAGCCGCCTGCAGTTGTTTTTCGAGCAACATTTCCATGCCCAAAAGATAGACTTGAAGCCCCATGAATGGGACCCCGTGATCCGGAGTTATCAACCAGCGAACCCGCCTTTTTTGTGGACGCGCCTCCACCACCCCAGGAAGATGAACCCCACCAATCCTAAAAATGCGCAGCCCCCATACAACGAAAGGAGCACCTCTGGATCGGAGGCGTACCATGTTCCCGACACAAACGCACCGCCCCCAATGCCCACTTCAAGCGCCATCAGCATGGTGCTCAAGGCCGTGGCCGATTTGCCCTCAGGTGCGAGGTCGATCGTCCACGCAAAAATGGCGGGCATGTTGATCCCAATGGACAAACCATAGACCACTCCAGCCGTGAGCAACATGGGCACGTTGGTGGCGTTGGAAAACAAGGTCATTCCCAGGGCAAGCAGCACGGCACCCACCATCAACAACTCAGGCCGTCCGTAGCGATCCGACGCCTTTCCTGCAATCAACCGGGCGACAATGGACGCGGCCACGACCACGGTGTTGAATGACCCTTTGTACTTGAAGCCCAGCCCCTCCACAAGGTCAGGGGTGACCGTCAAAAAAGCGCCAAAGGCCATGGCCACAGGGAGCAAAAACACAGCGGATGGCCATGCAGTGCGCTCCAAGGTGCCACCTTGAAAAACGTTGAGGTCCCCCCATTGAACTTTGCGCGCTTTTGGCAAGGTTTCAGGAAGCAATGAGGTCATGACAAACGCCGCCGCCCCAAGGGCACTGCTCGCCAAGAACATGGCGTCATACCCAAACTCCACCGCCAACCAACTTCCTAGGGCGGGGCCGAGGGCCATGCCCGCATTTCCTGCCACTCCCAAAAAACCGAAAGCCTCTCCCCTTCTTTGGGCTGGAACGATGTCGGTCAGAAACGCACTGCTGCCAGTTGGGCGAAACCCTGTGGAAAGGCCGTGCAACAAGCGCACCACGAAAAACCCCATGACCGCCACGGCGACGTCGTCCATGCGGGCCACCCCGATGTACGCGAACCCCGCCAATGCGGTCACTGCCGTTCCAAACAACATCACCGGTTTCCGTCCCGCACGGTCGGCCATCCGGCCACTCACAAAACGACTGGCAAATGCGCCGATGGTGAACAGTGCGACAATCCAGCCAATCAAATGCCCGGCCCCCATGTCGTCGAGGTAGCCCGGCAGCTCGGGCAACAACATGCCAAAACTGGCCATGAACAACACGGTTCCCGTGCAGAGCAACCAAAACGTTCGGGTGTAGACGGGCGTTTTCAAGGACGCGAAGGTAGTCCGCGACCCCGTCCCTACCTTTCAGTCGTGGCACGGCAATATCCATTGAAAGTTTTGATTGCTTGGGGTGAGGCCATTTCAGGAAATGCCGAACTCCGCGATTGGCTTCTCGGGAACGGCTTTCCCGAGCTTGGGCTGTTCGTGCATGCCATGCACAACCAGACAGACGCCCGCACGTGGTTGATTCAAGAAGGGTTTCCCGAACTCATGGCGCTTTGTGGTGGCGCGGAGGGCGATGGGCGCGCGGTGCAATGGCTTCGGAACCACAATCATCCGGTGCTGGCCCAAATGGCGTTGGCCGCTGACAACGACGACGACGCCATGCGCGACCTCGTAGAGAATCACGACCGGATTTGGGCCAATTTGGCGTTGAAGATTCGGTCCATCAAAAACGGCATTGAAGAGCGCCACAACGACTGGCACAGCTTTGGGCGCGATTGAACGTTGAGACCATCGTTGAGAGGGCGCTGCGAGATGGCCCTTGGGGAAATCAAGAAGGCTTGGTGAAGGTCAAGCTGCACAGCGAATCGGCCGCCAACCAGGAGTTTGCGACCTCCAGCAAATCACTCGACCGAAGGGATTCGATGGCCTGGACCAACGAATCGAGCGTCTCCACGCGGTCGTGCATCAAATACGTTTTGGCCAACCCAGACAGCACGGTCGCGCCGTGTTCGTGGCCCAGGGCTATTTGGCCCAGCAATTGCTGCTTGGCGTCGTGAAGTTGGCGGGTGCCGAGGGCTTTGGTTTTCACCCCCTCGAGCTCCCGACGCACCAATCGTTCCACGCGCTTGTGGAAGCGTGCATCCGTGCCGAAATACACGTTGAACACGCCTGCATCTTGGTACACCACATGGTTGGCTTCGATGTGGTAGGCCATGCCATGCTTTTCGCGGATGTTCAGGTTCAAACGACAGTTCATGGCAGGTCCCCCGAGCAAATTGGCCAACACCGTCATCGCCAATTTGTCCTTGGACTTCCCTCCTGGCGCCAAGCACCCTGTGAGGTGATGAACCTGATGGATGCCTTGGGGTTGGATTTTGGCGAACACCCCTGGCAGATTTGGAGCCACACGTCCATGTTCTGCGCGGACCGAGGCCGCCTTCACGTCGCCAAAGTGCTTGTCGGCCCAAGTCAGCACCTCTTTCCACGACACCGCGCCCACCACCCCCAACACCATGTTGTCCGGACGATAATGCCTGTCGACAAATCCCAACACCTGCTCACGGGTGAGTTTCTTGACGCTCTGTGCCGAACCCAAAATGGGTGCACCCAACGCGTGGCCTGCGAACAATTCGGACTCAAAAGACTCGAAAATCACCTCGCCAGGTTGGTCTTGAACCCCCGCAATTTCATCCAAAATGACGTCGCGCTCTTTGTCCATCTCGGCCTCGGGAAACACGCTCCGAAACGCGATGTCCGAAAGCAATTCAAGCGCGCGCTCCGTGTCTTTGCTGCGTTGTGAAGAAGTGATCCACGTGTCTTCCTTGGTGGTGTAGGCGTTGATCTCTCCCCCCACCGATTCCATCCGATTCAAGATGTGAAATGCCTTCCGCTTGGCCGTGCCTTTGAACAACACGTGCTCAATGAAATGGGCCAGCCCCGCCTCTCCTTCTCTCTCGTCACGCGTTCCCGCATTGACCACCAAGGCGCAGTGCGTCACTTCCCTTGGCATCCAGGAGTGGATGATTCGCAGGCCGTTGGGCAAAACGTGGGTTTGGAATTCTGGATTCATGTCCCCTTGCATCAAGCCCAAAAAGAAAGAAACGTCAGCATCACCGCACCAGCCACCACCATCACCAGCAGCGTGTAGGGCAAGATGTCGCGGGCAGACAGCCCCGTGATGCCAAGCAACGGCAAGGCCCAAAAAGGCTGCAACATGTTCGTGAGTTCATCCCCAAAGGCCATGGCCATGATGCCGCGCTCCAAAGGAACACCCAGCGCATGACACGCTTCCAACACAAGCGGTCCTTGCACAGCCCATTGTCCTCCTCCACTTGGCACAAACACGTTCAACACCCCCGACGAAAGGAACAACGCCTCCGGCAGCCATGACGCAGGGGTGGCGCCCACCAAAGAGGTTGCAAGCCATGTGCCCAAACCCGTCCCTGAGACGATCCCCATGATGCCAAAATACAGGGGGAACTGCACCAAAATCCCTGATGCGCCTGCAATGGCCTCGTCCAATGACGCCAACAGGCCCTTCACTTGGCCGTGCGCGAGCAACGCCGCTCCGAGCAAGACCATGTTGATCCAATCCGGCGTCACAAAGGCCAACTTCGACAAGGGCCCCGAAGACCAAGCCCACGATCCTGCGCCCACCACACAAGCCGCACCCAAGACCCAAGGAATCAGGCGGCCGCGGTCCAACCGTTCTGCCAGCCCCTCGGCTCGCGTCTCAAGCGGATCGACCCGCTCCTTGCCTTCCACGGCGACCTCAGGGAGCGTTTGTCCTCCCCCAATCCGACGGCCGAGCCACCAGAACGTCAGCACCACGACAGCCACCGTGGTCCAAGTGACGGCTTGGCTCCATCCTGTCAAGGCAGTCTCGCTCAACGTCAGGGCGTCGGGCAGGGCGTCTGCCCATGCGGCGTTGGGCACCAAGGAGGCCAAATGCCCGGACTCCGCCACTTTCAATGGCGCGGAGCCCCCCAATCCACCATGCCAAACCAACAGGCCCGTGTACCCCGCGGCCCCCAACACGCCCATCGAAACACCGTTCAAGGGCGAGGCCTCTCCCTCTGCGCGCCGACGGTCCATCACCCCGCGGACCAAAATGGCCCCGGCAATCAACCCCAAACCCCAATTGACCCATCCCATGCACATGCTGAGCAAGGCCACCTTGGCCGGGGCATGTGATGGGGTCAAGACAATCCAATCGATGGCCCTGCGAAGGGCCTTCAACACAGGAGGCGCCAGTGCCAACACGTGGCCCAACACCAACATGAACATGGCCTGAAACCCAAATCGGATGAGCCCCGGATTCCAAAGGCCTTGGGCCCAGGCATCGAGCACGTCGTGGGGGGTGGCCTCTCGCAAGGCCAAGCAGCCTGCCAGGGATGTCAACATCACCGCAATCGTAAACGGACTGGGCAACCAACGTTGAAATCCACGGGCGTACGCATCAAGCGCACGCTCCAGCGTGGATTCTTGGACAAGCTTGCCAGCCATGCAGGCCGTTTAGAAGGGCAAGTCGTCGTCGTCCGCGGGTGCGGCAGCGGGCATCGGTGGCACGGGCGGCATGGGCGCTGCACTCACAGCTGCGGCCTGCTGTTGTCCAGCATCGGCACCGGCCGTTTGGTCTCCACGCTCGATTCGCCACGCATTCAGATCCACGTAGTATTGCCCATTGTACTCGCGGCCACGCAGGTCAAACTTCACATTCACCACGTCGCCTTCGGCATACTGGCCGAGCTGCTCTGACTTTTCCTTGAGCGCCGAGAACTTGATGTCCTGCGGGTACTGTTCCATGGTGGTCACGACGAAGTCGCGCTTGTAAAATCCACTGGGAAAATCTTGCTGGTCAAACAGCTTCTTGAGGGTGCCTTTCACTTCAAATGCCATGAAACGAAGGTAGGCTTTCGGCCTCTTTTTTCCGCGTCAACCGGCGTTGAAAGCGAGGAGGGTTTTCCACGCTTCATCCACCATGCCCTTGTCCAAAAAGTCTGCCGCCATGTTGTGAAGGGTTCGCTCCAATTGGGCCCCATCGTCTTCGTATTCCATGAAGACTTCTGCCAACTCCAAAAGTTTGTGCTCGTTGACGTCTGTTTCATCAGGCATGTGTTCAACCCCACCCAACATGGCCAGGTGGTTGCCGGTCAACACATGACTCGTACGAATGTCCTCAGGCAAGGCGTCAACCCCCATGCCCAAGACGCCGAGCGGTTTGGGTACCGTGAACAACGCGTCTCCGTGGGCACGAACGTAATGGGCCCCACCACATCGGCCCACAAGGTCCAGCTTGGTGGCATCCGGAACGCCGGCGTCATTCAACACGTCTTCGCGGAAGTGCATGCGCACGATCTCGGCGAAGACCAACTGTCCAGCGCCGCCTTGCTCCCCAAGGGACTCGAGCTTCATCACACGGCACTCCAACTGAACGGGAGATTCTCCCACCCGGGGCGGCTTGACCGCCTCCGAAGGAACCGGAGTCAATCCTGTCTTGACAAATTCATCGATGCCCTCCGCGAAATCCGTGCTCGCGAGCGAACACGCGTGAACCAAGGCATGATCGACCAGGTTCACCACCACCTCCCCGACCGCTTGCACGTTGTCCCACGTGTGTTTGGTGGTCGCATCCCTCCCGCGTCGCGCAGGGGAGAAAATCACCAACGGCGGGTTCGCAGAAAACACGTTGAAATAGCTAAAGGGTGCGAGGTTCACGCGTCCTTGCTCGTCCAAGGTGCTGACAAACGCAATGGGACGCGGCGCAATGCCCCCGAGCAAACAACCGTGCAAGGTTTTGGCGTCCAGTTCGGAAGGTTGGTAGGTCACGTGCCCCGCCATCACTTCGCGTTGTGGGATTCCACAGCGTCAATCGACCTCATGACCTTGTCTTTCAGGCCCTCTTTGAAGGCTTCGATGCGCGCGCGGAGTGCGTCGTCGGTGGCGCCGAGGATTTGTGCGGCCAAGATGCCGGCATTGGTCCCACCGTCCAATGCGACCGTGGCCACGGGCACGCCAGAAGGCATTTGAAGGATGCTCAGGACAGAATCCCATCCGTCGATGCTGTTTCGGCTCTTGATGGGCACCCCAATGACGGGCAGCGGGGTCAACGAGGCGGTCATTCCCGGAAGATGCGCCGCGCCCCCAGCACCTGCGATGATCACTCCAATTCCGCGTTCGGCTGCACCACGGGCATACTCGACCATGCGGTCCGGCGTACGGTGTGCCGAAACGACGGTCATCTCGCACGCCACACCCAATTCGCGAAGGACGCGCTGTGCACCCTCCATCACGGGCAAATCACTTGCACTGCCCATGATGATGCCAACTGATTTCTTCATGTCGCGAAGATACTGCCGTTCGTCCGGCATGTCATCACAAAAAGCTGTCGCACAGACTCAGGCCTCGAACCCGTCAATGCGCTTCTTGAGCTCGGAGGCCAACTCGTAGTTCTCGGTGGCAATCGCTTCGTCGAGCTGCCGCTGAAGGTCCTTGAGCGACACCTTCTTCGGGGCCTCAGGCTTGACCGAGGGGTTGGTCTCCTCCCCTTGCGTCTCGCTCTCAGAACCGTCCAAATCCACCCCAGCCTCGTCCATCACGGCCTGGCTGCACCGAATCGGACACCCAAACCGAACCGCAATCGCCACGGCATCCGAAGAACGCGAATCGATTTGTTCTTCTCGGATGCCATCGGTCACCGTCAATTGCGCGTAGAAAATGCCCTCCATCATTTTGTGGATGAGCACCTCTGTCACCTCCATGCCAAACGCAGACATCGTGTTCTTCATGAGGTCGTGCGTCAATGGACGACTCGGCCTCATGCTCTCCAACTCGATGGCGATGGATTGCGCTTCTGCGCCTCCAATGACAATGGGCAACTTCCGCTTGCCATTGACTTCACCCAAGACCAGTGCATACGCCCCTGAGGATGAACCGCTCAGGGCGATGTCCAAGATTTCAAGGTCGATTTTTTTCATTTGGGTGCGAGGTGGTTTGGGCTCAGCCCAACGTCTTGATGGCCTCGGTCAATTTAGGCAAAACCTCGAAAGCGTCACCCACAATGCCATAGTCGGCCGCTTTGAAGAACGGCGCCTCTGGGTCGGTGTTGATGGCCACAATGACCTTGCTCTGGTTGACCCCTGCGAGGTGTTGAATGGCGCCGGAAATGCCTGCTGCGATGTAGAGGTCTGGGCGGATGGTGATGCCCGTTTGTCCCACGTGTTCGTGGTGAGGACGCCATCCCATGTCGCTGACGGGGCGGCTGCATGCCGTGGTGGCTTGCATGGCTTGCGCCAACTCTTCCACAATGCCCCAATGCTCAGGGCCTTTCAATCCGCGTCCTGCGGAGACCACGCGCACCGCTTCGGGAAGCGGCACAGAGCCGTCTTCGCTAGAGGCTTCAAATCCTTTCACAGTGAGTCGGGCCTCGCCCGCATCGGCCGCGAACGCCTCGACCGAGGCCGCCGCACCGTCCGCCGCCACACCAAACGCGTTGGGCGTGGTGGTCACGACCTTCTTGTCCGTTTCCATGTTCACGTGGGCCATGGCCTTGCCGCTGAACACGTTCTTCTTCACTTCTGACCCCTGGATCAATCCGGTCACACCGGGTACCATGCCTGCGCCCATGCGCACGGCCACTCGGGGAGCCACAGCCCGACCGATGTGATCGTGAGGCGCCACCACCAGGGTGGCCCCTTCTGCTTCTGCCGCGGCGGCCACGACACGTGCGATTTGGCCTTCGTCTTGAAGGTTCTCGCCCATGTGCAACACCTTCGACGCACCTGCGGCACCCGCACCGCCATCTCCATTCAGTTCACCCACCATCAACGCGGTGACGGTCGCCCCACATCGCTTTGCGTAGGACACGGCTTCCAGACCAGCCTTGGTGGCTTGGCCATTCTTTGCAGGGACAAATGCCAAACAATTCATGTCTTTCAAGTTCTGAGGTTAGAGGACTTTGGCTTCTTCGCGCAACAAACGCACGAGTTCTTCAGGGGCATCGGCAGACACCATTTTGCAATCGCCCTTTGCAGGGGGGAGCTCAAACTTCGCCACGCTGGTCCCGTGGACTCCACCTTCTGCCGGGACCACATTCAGGGGCTTGCTGCGCGCAGCCATGATGCCCCGCATGTTGGGAATGCGTTGCTCCGCCATGCCTTTGGCCGCGCTGACGACCACCGGAAGCGTCGCTTCAACTGTCTCCAGCCCACCGCTTGCTTCACGCTTGGCCTGTGCCTTGCCCCCATCGAGGTCAAGCGACGTGGCCAAAGAAATGTAGGCCGCATCGAGCATCTCCGCCACCATGCCTCCCACGACCGAACCGTTGTGGTCGATGGTCTCCTTTCCGCACAGCACGACGTCGTACCCGCCCTGCTTGGCGTGGTGGGCAATGAGCGACGCGGTGTGAAGCGCGTCTTGCGGATTCGCATCAATGCGCACCGCATCGTCTGCCCCAATGGCCAAAGCCTTGCGAATGACAGGGTCGCAATCCGCCTCACCGACCGTGATGGTCGTGACGGTTCCTCCGTGCTGCTCTTTCAATTCGAGCGCACGGACGAGGGCGTACCATTCGTCGTACGGGTTGACAATGAATTGAACGCCAGCGGCGTCAAATTGCGTGTCGCCTTCGGTGAAGGCAATCCGGCTCGTGGTGTCCGGGGCTTTGCTGATGCAAACGAGAAACTTCATGGTCATTGAATGAATGGCTGCGAGGGCCCAAATGGCCTTCTCGAAGGAGCCCCAAAGGTAGGTCAGCACGGACGATTCGATGCCCCGAGATTGCATCCAATCCCCCCTTTTGGACGAGGCATTGCTTAATCAATTACCTTTGCCGCCCAAAACGGACCTACTATGCGTGAAGTCACTTTCCGGGAAGCCGTGGCCGAGGCCATGAGCGAAGAGATGCGTCGGGACGAGTCAGTCTTCCTCCTTGGGGAGGAAGTGGCGGAGTACAACGGCGCCTACAAAGCCTCCAAAGGCATGTTGGATGAGTTTGGTGCGGACCGTGTCATTGACACCCCCATCGCCGAGCTCGGATTCAGCGCCATCGCTGTCGGCGCAGCCATGAATGGCCTGCGTCCCATCGTGGAATACATGACGTGGAACTTTGCGGTTTTGGCCTCAGACCAAATCATCAACCACGCTTCCAAAATGCTGCAGATGAGCGGGGGACAGTTCTCTGTGCCCATCGTGTTCCGCGGCCCCAACGGAACCGCAGGTCAACTTGCAGCCACGCACAGCCAGAGTTATGAAAGCCTCTACGCTTCCATGCCTGGTCTCAAAGTGGTGACCCCCTTCACTCCGTATGAAGCGAAAGGCCTTTTGAAGTCCGCCATTCGCGACAACGACCCTGTGCTTGTCATGGAGTCTGAGAAGATGTACGGCGACAAGGGCATGATTCCAGAAGGGGAATTCCTCGTGCCCATTGGCAAGGCCAACGTCCGCCGAAAGGGAGACGACGTGACCATTGTGTCATTTGGCAAGATCCTGAAGGACGTGCACGCCGCGGCCGACGAATTGGCGAAAGAAGGCATCGAGGCAGAGATCATCGACCTCGTCACCATCCGCCCCTTGGACCTCGACACCATCGTGGAAAGCATCAAGAAGACCAACCGTTTGGTGATTGTAGAAGAGAGCTTCCCCGTGGCGTCCATTGCCACTGAAATCACCTACCGGGTGCAGCGTCACGCGTTCGACCACCTCGATGCGCCAATCCGCCGCCTCTGCCAGAGTGACACCCCATTTGCCTTCTCCACCGCCCTCATTGAGGAAGCCCTTCCACAAGTGAAGGACATCGTGGAGGCGTGCAAAGACGTAGCTTACGTCGCCTAAGAAAGCTTTTACAAAACAACTTTAGATCAATTCGGGCCGAACGGCGGCCCCACAATCTCAACCTCATGCAGCAATCACTGCTCTACCTCGTTCCAGGTTTGGCCATTCTCGGCCTCATTGTCATGGCCGTCCAGGCCGCATGGGTGCGCAAGCAAAGCACCGGCGAAGCTCGTATGAGCGAAATCGCACAGCACATTCACGAAGGCGCCCTCGCTTTTTTGAGCGCTGAGTACCGAATCCTCGGAATCTTTGTCGTAGTGGCGGGTGCCCTTCTCGGCCTCGTGTCTTCCATGGTGGAAACCACCCACTGGTTCATCGTGGTGGCGTTTGTCATCGGTGCCGTGTTCTCGGCACTCGCAGGCAACATCGGCATGCGCATCGCCACCCAAGCCAACGTTCGCACCACCCAAGCCGCGCGTACGAGTTTGAGCGAGGGCTTGAAGGTCTCCTTTACAGGCGGCATGGTGATGGGCCTCGGCGTGGCTGGCCTCGCAGTCTTCGGATTGAGTGCCCTCTTCATCCTCCTCCTCGGTTGGATGGGCGGCGGTGCAGAAGGCACCTCTGTGGACCAAATGACCGTCATCCTCGAAGCCCTCGCTGGCTTTTCACTTGGTGCAGAAAGCATCGCCTTGTTCGCACGCGTGGGCGGCGGCATCTACACGAAAGCGGCAGACGTCGGTGCGGACCTCGTCGGCAAGGTGGAAGCAGGCATTCCGGAGGACGACCCCCGCAACCCCGCCACCATCGCCGACAACGTGGGCGACAACGTGGGGGACGTGGCCGGCATGGGTGCCGACCTCTTTGGTTCCTACGTCGCCACGGTGTTGGCAGCCATGGTGCTCGGCAACTACGTGATCAACGACATGGGGGGCAGCATCTCCGACAACTTCGGAGGCATGTCCACCATCTTGTTGCCTCTCGTGATTTCTGCCCTCGGCATTGTGTTCTCGATTCTCGGCGCACAAGTGATCCGCGTCGGTGACGACGCCAAGGAAGCCCAAGTGCAGGCGGCATTGAACCGCGGCAACTGGGGATCCATCATCTTGACGGCCATCGCGTGTTTCTTTTTGGTGGACATGATGCTCCCCGAACAGCTCACCATGGAATTCTTTGGTGAAGGTGCCCGCACCTTCAGCTCCATGAACGTCTTCTACTCGGTCATCGTCGGCCTCGTGGTGGGCGGTGCGATTTCGTACATGACGGAATACTACACCGGCCTCGGCAAGAAGCCCGTCCTTGACATTGTCCAGCAGTCTTCTACAGGCGCAGCAACCAACATCATCGCAGGTCTTGCAACGGGCATGATCTCGACGTTTGGTCCCATCCTTCTTTTCGCTGCTGCGATTTACGCGGCGTACGAGTTTGCGGGATTCTACGGAGTGGCCATTGCAGCTTGCTCCATGATGGCCACCACGGCCATGCAGCTCGCGATTGACGCCTTCGGCCCCATCGCGGACAACGCCGGTGGCATTGCGGAAATGAGCGAACTCCCTGAAGAAGTGCGCGAGCGCACCGACATTCTCGACTCTGTCGGAAACACCACGGCCGCCATCGGCAAGGGCTTCGCCATCGCCTCCGCGGCGCTGACAGCCTTGGCGTTGTTTGCCGCGTACGTTGAGTTCACTGGCATTGAAGGCATCAACATCTTCAAGGCCAATGTGCTTGCCGCGTTGTTCATCGGGGGCATGGTGCCTGTCGTGTTCTCGGCCTTGGCCATGAACAGCGTCGGAAAGGCCGCCATGGAAATGGTGCAAGAAGTCCGTCGTCAGTTCAAAGAGATTCCTGGAATCTTGGAGGGCACGGGTACCCCTGATTACGGAAAGTGCGTGGACATCTCGACCCAAGCTGCACTGAAGGAAATGATGCTCCCAGGCGCCATGACCATCCTCTTCCCATTGATCATTGGATTGGTGCCCCTCTTGCTGGGCGCAGAAGCCGCATGGGCGGCTGAGACCCTCGGTGGTTACATGGCCGGCGTGACCGTGAGCGGTGTGCTTTGGGCCATTTTCCAAAACAACGCGGGCGGTGCGTGGGACAACGCCAAGAAGTCCTTCGAAGCCGGCGTGGAAATCGACGGAGAAATGACGTACAAAGGTTCCGACGCGCACAAGGCGGCCGTGACTGGCGACACCGTGGGTGACCCCTTCAAGGACACCTCTGGACCTTCCATGAACATCCTCATCAAGTTGACTTGCCTCGTCGGGTTGGTCATCGCCCCCATCTTAGGGGGTGGGCACGGCGAAGGCCATGCCGAGGATGCCGAAGCGAACACAGAGCGCACGGAGATTGTTGTCAGCGTGAACGAATGAACAACATGAAGCAACTCCTCCTCCCCTTCCTTGCAGCAGCCATGACATTGGCGGCGTGCGGTGAGTCGTCTAAGCAAGCCCCGTCAACCACTCCGGGCACAGAAAATGCCATGCAAGCGTCTGTGACCGATGGCCTTTACGTCATCAACAAGGTCAAGCCCAAGGTCACTTGGGCGGCGCAAAAGCTCACGGGGGATGGACACAACGGAACGCTGCACATTGAATCCGGCAAATTCCGGGTCACGGACGGACAAATTGTGGATGGCGTCGTGATTTTCGACATGGCGCGCATGGAGGTGTCTGATTTGACAGGAGAGAAAAAGGAAAGCCTGGAGGGTCACCTGCAGTCTGGCGATTTCTTCAACGTCGAAAACCACCCCAAAGCCGTTTTGAACGTATCTGGCGTCACCGAGGTGGATGGCGGCGTTCAACTCAATGCAGCGCTGTCCATGAACGGGGAGACCGTCGAATACACCATCCCCATTGAGATTTCTGAAGCGGAGGTGCCTGGAAATGTGGTGGGGTTGGCTGTCCAAGGCAAACTGCTCCTTGATCGCACCAAACACAACATCACCTACCATTCGAAAACGTTTGACGACAAGCTGGACTGGTTCATCAAAGATGAAGTTGAGGTCGGCTTCTCTGTGATTGGCGTCCCTCAAATGTGAGGAAAGTCTCCTTCAAGCACGAAAAAGGCCCGCGTTTGCGGGCCTTTTTCGTGGGCTCATTTGTCAAGATCAGCGCCGCTCAGCTGAACAGGTTGTTCAACTTGCCGTCGATGGCCGTGATGATGCCTCCAAGGTCTTCCTTGTCTTCGTGGAAGTTGTTGTTGTCAACGTCAATGATCAGAAGCTCACCCTTGTTGTACGTGCTGATCCAGGCTTCGTAGCGCTCGTTCAATCGGTTGAGGTAATCCAAACGGATGGCCTCCTCGTATTCGCGGCCGCGCTTTTGGATTTGGGCCACAAGCGTGGGGACCGACGCGCGCAAGTAAATGAGCAAGTCTGGAGGGGTGACGAACTCTTCCATCAGCTCAAAGAGCGACAGGTAGTTCTCAAAATCACGAGACGTCATCAACCCCATGGCCTGCAGGTTTGGTGCGAAAATGTTCGAGTCTTCGTAGATGGTCCGATCTTGAATGATGGGCTTTCCCTTCTTCTTCATCTCGATCAGCTGCGCAAACCGGGACTTCAAGAAGTACACCTGCAAATTGAAGGACCACCGGGTCATGTCCTTGTAGAAATCGTTCAGGTAGGGGTTGTCATCGACCTGCTCGAAATGAGGCGTGTAGCGATAGTGTTTGGCCAACAGCGTGGTCAAGGTGGTTTTTCCTGAGCCAATGTTGCCTGCGATGGCGAGATGCATGGGGTCGTCGTCGTGGGGTTGAATGCAGAAATGGAAGACCAAAGTAGGTCGGCGACTGCGCCCCTGCAAGCAACGTCAACAGGTTGGGGATAACTCTTGGCGCGACGCATCAAAGATGGACCGCAAGGTGGCCTCATTGTGCGTCAGACGAGGAACTTTGTGCTGTCCGCCCAACCGTTGTTTGCCCTCAAGCCATGCGTCAAAGGTTCCGGAGGCCACCACACGAACCACGGGCATGTTCAAGGCGAGGTTGGCGGTGCGTTTGGCCTTGTAATCGCCATTCAAGCGCTGCAACTGCGCATCCAGCCGCTCCGCCAAAGCCGCTTCGGAAGGCTGCAGGCATCCGCGTTGAAATTCCACGACCCACGCGTGGCCGACAGGCTTGCCAAAATCGTCGAGCACAGGCCCCGCAATGTAATTGTAAAGCTCGGTCCCCAATGCCCTGCACATCTGAGCGACGGCCTGGTCGGTTTGGTGCTCCATGACCTCCTCGCCCACCAAATTCAAGTGAGAGGAAATGCGCCCTGCCACATGGATGCGCAGCGGAACCTTGGATGTGATGGTCACCAAATCTCCCACCAAGTAGCGCCACAACCCCGCATTTGTGGAAATGACGAAGGCGTAGGTTTGGCCCACCTCCACTTCCCGAAACTCCAACGCCCGCGGCTGGGATTGCCCCACCTCCTCCAAGGGCATGAATTCGTAGTAAATGCCATGGTCCATCAAGAGCGCCATGTCGTCACGCCCCAGGTCCTCTTGGTAAGCAAAAAAGCCCTCCGAGGCATTGTACGTTTCGAGGTAGTGCATCGGGGGACGTCCCTGCACGTCAGGAATCATGTTGGTGAACGTGTCTCGATAAGGCGTGAAGCCGACACCGCCGTGCATGTAGAGCCAGAGGTTGGGCCAAACCTCACGCAGGTTGGATTTGCCTGTGACTTCGAGCACGCGCTGGGCCACCAACGACATCCAACTCGGCACGCCTGCCAAGATCCTGACGTCCTCCCTGGCGGTTGCCCTTGCCACGGCCTCCACCTTGGCCTCCCAGTCCGACATCAGCGCGATGCTTCGGTCGGGGGTTCTTCTGGCTTCGCACCACGGCGGCAAATGCCGCACGATGATGGCACTCAAATCTCCTTTCAAGGCGCTTTGGCCTTCTTTGACAAGCGCGCTTGATCCGCCGAGAATCAGGTGTTTGCCCTGATACAACTGGGCATGGGGCACCTGGTGACAAAACTGTGCGAGCACGTCCTTGCCTCCCTTGTAATGGCCTTCGTGAAGCGACTCGCTTGTGACCGGCAGCCATTTGTGGTGGTCGCTGGTGGTGCCCGAGCTTTGGGCAAACCACTTGGTGACTCCCGGCCACAGGACGTTCCGTTCGCCGTCACGCGCCCGGAGAATCCAAGGCTTCAGTTCATCGTACGTCACAATGGGCACACGCCTGACGAAGTCCTTGCGGCGTGACAACTCATTGGTTTTCTCGATGCCGAGTGACTTGCCATACGCTGTGGAGGTCAATCCGTGCATCAACCCGAGATACACGCCGCGTTGCGCATCGGCTGGACGGTTCTGAGCCCACAAAATGTGCGGCATTCTCGCACCAATCAAACGATGAAAAATCCGGTTGGCGGGCATGCCAGCAAGTTACGCCACAAGCGCAACCCCACACGCAATTCAAGCCTCTGTCGCCGGGGCAAACACCTTGGCTACGGCATCAAGGGCATGGTCAATGTCTGCCTCGGAGGTGTACCGCGAGAAGGAGAATCGGACGCTTGCTTTGTCCGGATCGTGAAATCCCAGAGCGCGAAGGACATGAGATCCCAAGGTGGCTCCACTGGAGCACGCGCTGCCCCCAGAACATGCCACCCCTTCGAGGTCCAACAAAAAGACCGCCATTCCGCCATTGGGATGCTTGGGGAATTGAACGTTCAAGACGGTGTACAGGCGATCCTCCTGATGGGAATGACCGTTGAAGACCACCCCGGGAACACGGGCTTTCAACCCTTCCACCATGCGTTGTTTCATCGCCCGAATGTGGGCCTCATGGGCCTCCATGTGATCAAAGGCCAATTGAAAAGCCTCCGCCAACCCCACAATGCCTGCCACGTTTTCAGTACCGCCTCGGAGTGTGCGCTCTTGCCCTCCGCCCACAATCATGCCGTCAATCCGCAAGGTGGGATCCACGTACAAAAAACCCGTTCCCTTTGGGCCGTGCAATTTGTGCGCGCTGCACGTCAAAAAGTCAATCTCAAGAGCTTCGAGGTTCATGGGGTAATGCCCCATCGACTGCACGGTATCACTGTGACTCCATGCCCCGTGGGTTCGGCACAAGGTCCCCAACTCTGCGAGGTCCACCATGACGCCCACTTCGTTGTTGGCGTGCATCAGGGAGACCATGGTAGGGGTGTCCGTTTCCGCCAAGAGCGCTTTGAGATGGGTCATGTCCACCCGTCCGTCGTCGCAGTGATGGACGTGAACGACCTCTACATCGTGGCGATCTCCGACCATTTGGGTCGCCTTGATGACCGCGCTGTGCTCCGCTGCTGAAGTCACAATGCGACGCACGCCCAAGCAATTCACTGCGGCTTGGATGGCGTGGTTGTCTGCCTCCGTGCCTCCTGAGGTGAAACACACTGAACGCGGAGGAACGCCCAAGAGCTTGGCAATGGTTCGCCGGCTTGTTTCAATCAAAGCCTTGGCTTTGCGTCCCGGCGCGTGGGTGGAAGAAGGATTGCCGTGGATCGAACGGTACACGTCCATCATGGCCGTCACCACTTCAGGCGCCACAGGGGTTGTCGCTGCATTGTCGAGATAAGCGTGCATGCCGGGTCCAAGTTAGGTTTGCGCAGGTGCGTTTTGGAGATGAAGCTCCAGTCGTCCCGCAAATCGATCGGCGAGTCCGCGCGCCTCTTCGGGCGACGACGCTTCGGCGTAAATTCGAATGATGGGCTCCGTGTTGCTTTTCCGCAGGTGAACCCACCCTTCCTCGAGGTCGAATTTCACGCCATCGACGTCGTTCACATCGGCATTTGCCATTTCCAGACGCAAGGCCTTCAATGCTGCATCAACGTCGACATCCGGCAAGGCCATTTTGTCCTTGACCATGTGAAAATCAGGATAGGTATTGCGGAGCTCGCGGCAAGACATGCCTTGGGCCACGAGATGGGTCAAAAACAACCCAATGCCCACCAAGGCATCTCGCCCGGCATGCGAGGTGGGGTAAATCACACCGCCGTTGCCCTCTCCGCCAAGAATGGCGTTCGTGGCACGCATTTGGGCGACCACATTGACTTCTCCGACCGCAGAAGCGGTGTACGCGCAGCCATGGCGGGCACTCACTTCTCGGAGGGCTCGGGTGCTGCTCAAGTTGCTGACCGTGGCCCCAGGCGTGTGGGCGAGCACGTGGTCCGCCACCGCCACAAGGGTGTACTCTTCGCCAAAGAAACTCCCGTCCTCACAGACAAAGCACAAACGATCAACATCCGGATCCACGCTGATGCCGAGGTCGCATTGGCCGTCGACAACCGCTTGGGTCAGATCGGTCAAGTGACGGGGGAGTGGCTCGGGGTTGTGCGCAAAGTGCCCTGTCGGCTCACAGTGCACGGGCACAACGTCCACGCCGAGCGCATCCAGCAGCAAAGGCACAGCAATGCCTCCAGAGGAATTCACGGCGTCCACCGCAATTTTCAACCCAGCGCCACGGATGGCGTCGGCATTCACCAAATCCAACCCGAGAACGTGTTGCACATGACGTGTCAACCATGAGTCGTCTTGCGTCGTGGACCCCGTGGATTCGACGTCGGCATAGGTCACGCCCTCGCGGGCCATGGCCAAGACCCGATCTCCGGCTTCCGCCGACAGAAACTCTCCTTCGGCGTTGAGCAGTTTCAGCGCATTCCACTGCTTGGGGTTGTGGGATGCCGTGAGAATCAAACCGCCGTCGGCGTGGAGGCCCGGCACGGCGAGTTCCACCGTCGGCGTGGTACTCAGGCCCAAATCCACCACGTCAATGCCCAGCGCATTCAATGTTCCACACACCACATCTCGGACCCAAGGACCAGAAATGCGGGCATCGCGCCCCACCACCACACGCGGCCTCCCCTCACCCGACTTCTGTTCCCACACCCACGCACCGTACCCGCTTGCAAAGGTCACCACGTCGGCGGGACTCAATCCCTCACCTGCTTTTCCGCCCACCGTTCCGCGGATTCCTGAAATGGATGCAATCAACATGCCTGCAAGGTAGGGCCCCCTCTGCCCCGGTGGGGAGCAGGACCGGCATGCGTCGTTTTGGATTTTTTCCACCATTCCTGTGCATAATCGATGCCTTCAACCAACCATTCTTCCGACCTTCGCGCTGTACTTTAGGGAGGAATGCACGAAGAAGGACGTCCACATCAAGGAGAAGAACAAATTCTCGCACTTGCCAAGGCTTTTGAGGCCATGATGCAAGCGGGGGATTCGCAGTTCTTCGACCACGACGACCTCGAACTGCTCATTGAGTATTACCTCGAGAAAGGATCGTTGCGCAAAGCGCAGCAAGTGCACCACCATGCGAGCAGTTTGTATCCGGAGAGTTTGGGGTTACAGCTGCGTGAAGCCCAAATCCTCGCCAGCACAGGCAAACACGTTCAGGCCATCCCTCGCCTGAAGAACTTGCTTGCGTTCGAGCCCAACAGCGAGGAAATCCACCTCACCCTGGCCAGCATCTACAGCCAGATGCGGGAGCACAAGCTCGCACTGCAGCACTTCAATGCCCTGTTGACCGTCGCCGACGACGACTTGAAGAAGGATTTGTACATCGACGTTGCCCTGGAGCATGAAAACCTCGGGGAGTGGAAACAAGCCGTTCGCGTTCTGCTTCAAGCCCTGAAAGAAGATCCCACCAACGAAACGGCCCTCTACGAGCTTGCGTTTTGCATGGACAAGGAAGGCCGCATCCAAGAAGCGGCCGACTTCTACACTCAATTTTTGGACGACCACCCTTACAGCTTTGCAGCTTGGTACAATTTGGGGAACGCTCACCAGCGTTTGGGTCGGTACAAAGAGGCGGTGGAAGCCTACGATTTTGCCATCGCCATTGAAGACAGCTTTGCGCCTGCCTACCACCAAAAGGCGGAGGCCCTCACGGCCATGGAACGATTCGGCGACGCCTTGGATGTCCACCGCGAAACCCTCCTGCTGGACGCCCCTCAACCGAGCACCTTTTGCTACATGGGCGAGTGCTTGGAGCATTTGGGCGATTTGGACGAAGCAGAGCAGTACTATATGCAGTGCTTGGAACTCGACGCCCATTTCTTGGAAGCCCATGTGGGACTGGGCGTGTTGGATGACCTCCGACAAGACCACGCAGCGGCACTGGAGCACTTTGCCCAGGCCTTGCTGCTGCACCCCCACCACGAAGACACCTTGCTGATGATGGCCACCGTCTTGAAAAAGATGGAACGCCATGAAGATGCAGACACCTGTTTGGTTCAACTCCTCGAACGCAACCCCAAGCACCTCGAGGCGTGGGAAGAGCGCATCGACAACATGCAAATGTTGGAGGCCCACGACCAAGCCTTGATTTTGCTCGACAATGCCTTCGAGCACCTGCCACCCACCTCAACTTCGTTGGGGTACAAACAATTTGTGAGCCTGTTCGCCTTGCGCATGGATGGGGAAGCCCTTCGGCTTCTCGATCAATTGCTGTTGGCGGATTTCGAAGGCATGAATCGGTTGTTGGAGACCTACCCAGGTCTTCTCGACGACCCGCGCGTGGCCAGCCGGTATGCGCGCATGAAACCCTGAACGATGAACCACAACCTTTCTCACCTGCCGGAGCGCCCATCCAAGCCCCGTGAATCAGGATTGACCATGGTGATGGACAAAGGCCTCAGCCTGCGTCAAGCCGAAGATTTTCTTGAAGTCAATGCCGACAAGGTCGACCTGCTCAAGCTCGGATTTGGCACGTCCATTGTGACGCCGAACGTCAAAGAAAAAATCAAATTGTACCACGACGCAGGCCTCATGGTCTACCCAGGTGGCACCCTCTTCGAAGCCTACTTCGTCCGCAACCAGCTTGACGACTTCCTCCGCTTTGTGGACGATCTCGGACTCGAGACGTTGGAAGTCAGCGACGGCTCCATGGTGATTGAAGAGGACGCCAAGTGCGAGATGATTTCTCGGTTGGCGAAGAAGTACCGCGTCTTGAGCGAAGTCGGCTCGAAAGAAGCAGGCATCCTCATCAGCCCCAACAAGTGGACGTCCATGATGCAGCAAGAACTCGCTGCCGGAAGCTGGAAGGTGATTGCCGAAGCCCGCGAAAGCGGAAACGTGGGCATTTACCGTCCCAACGGCACCGCGCACACCGCGTTGGTGAGGCGCATCCTGGCCAAAGTTGCCTTGGAGGACATCCTTTGGGAAGCCCCCCAAAAGCCCCAACAAGTGTGGTTCTTGAAGCAGTTTGGGGCCAACGTCAACTTGGGCAACATTGGACCACATGATGTCATTCCGCTGGAGTGCCTGCGACTGGGCTTGCGGGGCGACACGTTTTTTGACCACCTGCCTGAAGCCATGGCCGAAGGTGTGCGTCAAATTCCAGCAGACGAAATCTTGGACGACTGACGATGAAAAGCATCACGGTCCAAGAATTGGTCTCCTGGCGAGAGGAGGGCGTTTCCCACGCCTTGATTGACATTCGTGAGCCCTACGAACGCGAAGTCAGCCACATCAACGGGGTTCACATCCCCATGGAAGATGTGCTCGAGCGCCTTGGGGAAATCCCCGAAGACATCCCTGTCGTGATCCACTGCCGGTCTGGCGCACGCTCTGCGGCGGTGACCCATGCTTTGACAAACCAATACGGCCGCACCAACGTGCACAACCTGGAAGGCGGCATCCGCGCGTGGGCCAGCCACATCGACCCCAACCTCGAGGTGGCATGAATTGGCCCTGGTCTGTCACAGCCAAGGGCTTTGCCATGGGTGTGGCGGATTTGGTGCCCGGCGTCAGTGGAGGCACAGTGGCCTTCATCGCAGGCATTTACGACCCCTTGCTTGACAGCCTTTCTTCCCTCAGCGGAGAAGGGCTGACCGCCCTTCGCAAAGGCAAATTATTGGAGGCTTGGAACGCCGTGAATGGCCCCTTCCTCGTCGCCCTTGCCGTGGGCATCGTGACCGCCATTGCCACGCTCGCCTCACCCCTTCACTGGTTGCTCGAACACCACCCAGTGATGCTACGGGCCTTCTTTGTGGGATTGGTGGCCACATCTGTGCCGCTGGTGGGCAAACACGTCAAGCCTTGGGGCTTGGACACCTGGGTCTGGGCGGCCATTGGATGCGCCGTGGCAGGGTTTGTCACTTCCCTCCCGCCCTTGGTCCAAACCGACCACCCCGCGCTCTTGATGGCTGCCGGCGCCTTGGCCATTTGTGCCATGCTGCTTCCAGGCATCTCAGGCAGTTTCTTGCTGCTGATTCTCGGGGCCTACGCCCCAGTGCTTCTGGCGGTGAAGTCCCTCGACTTGACGAAAATCGGAGCCTTCGGCGCCGGGGCCGTGCTCGGCCTGTTGTTGTTCAGCCGGGCGCTGAAGTGGTTGCTGTCCACACATCGACGGCCCACGTTGGCCTTGCTCACCGGCTTTTTGGTGGGGTCCCTTCAAGCACTGTGGCCTTGGAAGGCACAGGTTCGACCGCTCTACACCCACAGCGACGGACGCGTGGAGTGGTTGCTCGAAAACGTGGCACCCCAAGGCCACATCGCTGCGGCCCTTGGACTGGCCTGCCTCGGAGGCGTGGTCGTGTGGGGGCTTCATCGCTGGGGAAACACCCGTGGCATGACCGACGTCGAATGAGTGACGGAACCTCCAAATTGTTGGGTGTGCTTGGGCATCCCATTGGACACTCTCAAAGTCCCGGCTTGTTCAAGCGCATCCTCGCTGCCGAAGGCCGCGACGACGTGACCTACCGCACGTTTGACTTGCCCGACATCGAGGACTTCCAAACCTTGCTGCAGCAGCATCCCCACCTGGTCGGTTTGAATGTCACATTGCCCCACAAGCAGGCCATCCTGTCCAAGTTGGGGTGCGTTTCCGAAGAAGCCCAAACCGTTGGAGCCGTCAACACCTTGGTCAAGACACCTCATGGCTGGGAAGGCCACAACACCGATGTCTGGGGATTTCAACGTTCGATCCAGCCGTTTCTCGCCAACCGACACGAACGGGCGCTCGTGCTTGGCACGGGAGGCAGTGCAGCTGCCGTGCATCACGTCCTCGACAGATTGGGCATTGACGCCATCAGCGTCTCTCGGAATGGGGACAGCACGCGCGGCACCCGCGCCCTCGGAAAGGCATCCATTGGGTACCACGAAGTGTCGGAATGGGTTGTGCGCCACCACCTCCTGGTGGTCCATTGCACCCCGGTGGGCATGCATCCCCAAGACCAAGACATGGTGCCGTTCCCCACCTCGTGGTTGACGCCGGAACACCTCGTTGTGGACTTGATTTACACCCCTGCCGAAACCCGTTTGCTTCGCGAGGCGCGAGGGCGCGGTGCCGCCATTCTGAATGGCGCAGACATGCTGCGATTGCAGGCCGAGAAGGCATGGGAGATTTGGAAGACCTCAGGAGTCTAAGCACCAAGGGCTGGGCGTACCTTTGAGCATGGAGCGACCGCTGCCCCCTACTGAACAGCCTGGCCCTGTTGATGATTTGCACACGATGAGCGTGCACGAACTCCTCGATGCGATGCATCGCGTCGATGACGACGTCCAAGGTGCAGTGCACGCGGCCATGCCTGCCTTGACTGCGCTCACCGAAGCGCTGGTGATCCGAATGCGTGAAGGCGGCAGGCTGTTTTACCTCGGCGCAGGCACAAGTGGCCGTTTGGGTGTGGTGGATGCAAGTGAATGTCCCCCCACGTTTGGGGTGGCCCCCGACCGCGTGGTTGGCATCATGGCTGGAGGCGATTCGGCCATTCGCGCAGCTGTGGAAGGTGCCGAGGACGATGCCGAGCAAGGCTGGAAGGACCTTGAAGCGCATGGCATCCAGACGCAGGACACCGTGGTGGGAATCGCGGCAAGTGGCCGCACGCCGTACGTCATTGGTGCCCTGCGGCAAGCACGATTGCGCGGGGTGTTGACGGGATGTGTGACATGCAACCCAGAAAGCCAAATCATCCAGGCATGCGACCACCCGGTCGTCGCGGTCACGGGACCCGAATTTGTCACGGGTTCCACGCGAATGAAGGCCGGCACCGCCACCAAACTCATCCTGAACCGACTGACCACGGCCACCATGATTCAGTTGGGACACGTGCATGGGAACCGCATGGTGGACATGCAACTGACCAACGCCAAACTCGTGCAGCGCGGCGCGCGGATGGTGGCCGAAGCCACCGGACTTGGATGGGTGGAATCTGAAGCGCTTTTGACCTTACACGGCAGCGTCCGAGCTGCGGTCGACGCACATCAACAGGGCCATGCACGCACTTGAACCCTACTACGCCTGGCGCAACCACTACATCGCGAGCAACGACCCCCAGAGTCCGTTCTTCGACCGCGTGTACAATGAGTTTGCCTACCACCTGAAGGTGTACAACCACTACATCCACCCTCAATGGGATGAATTTGGGAGCCAAACCCTCTACACCAAAGTCCTCTACGCGGATTACGACGAAGGGTATGCCATTTTGGAATTCATCGGCGAGTGGAATGACTGCCTCTTCAACGACATCATGCTGCTCAAACGCGAGGTCATCGATCCGCTCCGGGATGGCGGGGTGTCCAAGTTTGTGCTCATTGGTGAGAACGTGCTGAACTTTCATTACAGCGACGATGCCTACTACGAAGAGTGGTTTGACGATGTGATGGAGGAAGACGGATGGATTGCGCTGCTCAACTTTCGGGAACATGTGCTCGCCGACATGCAAGCCATCGACCTCGATTCGTACTTCGTCTTGGGCGGCGAACTGAATGAAATGGGTTGGAGGACGTTCACACCGGAACAGCTGTGCCGTCGCATCGACGACTGTGTCGAGCATCGGTACGGCCTTCTTGGTTGATCAGCGCTGCTGCTTCCATGCCACCCACGCTTCGCGGTCGGAGGCAAAGCGAAACTCCTCTGGACGCAAGTCCTCCACAGGGCGCCAACCCAGTCGCTGGGTCCTCATGGGCACGCGCTTGCCGCACACATCTCCCAACTCGCCGTCGTCGTCAAACATCACCTCTCCCGTGAGTTCGGCAGCGTAATGGACGGCCAAGACCTGGTGGTTGGCGTCGAATGAACTCACGTGGGTTTGTTGACTGAGGTGAATCAACGATCCCACCTCCACGGTCTGTCCCAACTCTTCCAAGGCCTCACGCCGCAGGCAAGCAGCAGTGCCCTCTCCCCATTCAAGTCCGCCACCGGGGAATTTCATGACGCCTCCCAAAGGCAAACGCTCGTAGGACACGAGCACCTCCTCTGCGCCGTCATGAGCTTTTCGCGTGACC
>CBFHRO010000016.1:0-39046 GCA_965658245.1 uncultured Flavobacteriales bacterium | reverse complement strand
GGGGCATGTCTTCGACCACCAATGTGGTGTTGAAGTTCAAGGCCGAACATCCGGACCACACCAGCAGGATGACCATTGCCGTGCAGGAACGTCCCAAGCTTCCAAAGCGTCCCAACATCTTACCCAATCTTCCGCGCGTCGTCCATCAACGCGAACGAGAATCCCGCGCCAAAGAGGGGGTGGATGCGGTAAGGCCCCACCATGACGCCGCTCTTCACCCAAAGGCCAAATCCACCTTTGCCTGAACCGGTTGCCATGCCTTTCCAAGCCACTTCCATCCCGAGGGACCGGGGTTCACGTCCTTCGGCCGCGTATTCTTCAAGCAGAGAGACGGTGTAGGGGTCTGCACCAGTGAAAATCAGAGCGTCTGCGTACAGCTCCATGAAGGATCCTCCACGTCGACGCAGGGCACCGGTCTTGCCCTCATCGTAGACTTCGAAGTCCAGGTGACGCGCGCGGACGAGGCTCACGCCCAGGGCAATTTCGCGCCAGTTGATGTCTTCCGTGGCGGCGAGATTTTGATATCCAATGCCACCGTGAAATGAGAGGTAGCTCGTACGCGGCATCTCCATTTCCATGGTGTAGCTCGTCACCTCTTTGTAACCGGTGGATTCGCTCTTGAGGGAGATGCGCTTGGTCTTGCTTTTGGTCCAAGACTTCAGGAACACATGGCCCCGAAGGCGCCAGGGTCGCCCACCCGGTCGCATCCCGTCGACATACACCGAATCTTCACGGTCGCCCTGCAACACATTGGTGCCGAGGATGCTGGTGGTGAGCTGGATTCGCGCTTTGCCGGGAATCCAAGTGTCGATTTGAGCACCGTAGATCGATCCTTCGCCGAGTGCTCCCCAATGCAGCCACAATGGCTTCATGGTTTCACAGTCGTCGCTGAGGAGGTTGTAATCCATCTTCCGCCCGTCTTCGAAGAGGGCGGTTTGGTTTTGGGCCGAGCCCAAAAGGCATCCTCCCATCAGGGCGAATGCGGTGGTGAGACGCAGGAAGATCATGTTAGAATCGAAGTTGGAGACCAAGGCCGGTGGAGGAAAGGGTGGGAGAAATCACAGCGTTGTGCGTGTCGATGGTCTTCTCCAATTTGCCTGAAGCAATCATGCCCGTGGTGAGGTAAGCCACTCCAGAAAGAATGCCCCATTTGTAATGCAACACATTGGCTGCGAACGCACTTTGGCCAGGTTCCGGGATGGGGTCATCTGCAAAAATCGCGGCGATGAGCGTGGCGCTGCAGGTGAGGGCCAAGGTTTGGCTTGCGGCACCCCAGGCGCGAAAAGCTTTGTAGTTGGCTTGCACTTCTGGCGCTTCATTGAGGTGGGGCTTCAACCGCCCTCCAATGAATCCCATTCGCTGGGCGGGGCCGTCTCCCACGTAGAAGAGCATGCGAGACTTGGAATCCGCAGAACCATCGGTGTAGTAAGTGGTCGAGACTTCAGTGCTGAGACTGAGGGGTTGGTTTTGGCCCATGGCACCTGTGCCCATGGCGAGCATGCCAGCCCAAAAGAAAGAGAATCGAAAGGTCTTCATGGCGGCAAAAGTAAGGCGTGTGCCCATGCAGCCCTAAAGCGAACGGGACCTCACATCCACGGACCGCGGTGGGCGTGGACTTGGGCCATGGCGAGGTCCCGCAAGTCGCGGGCGACGTCGGTGGGCAGGAACCTCAGATGCGCCACGCCCGAGGAGGTGTGGAAGGTGAGGTGGGCCACGTTGCGTCGCGCGTGGATGCGGTTTTGGGTCAATTCCACCGCCTGGAGTTTGTGCCAGTCAATCATGACGCGCTTGCGGAACCACCAACCTTGGTGGGCGCTCAAATGGCGTCCGTCCGTGGTGGCCCATTGGCCACGGTACACCTTGCGAGAGAGCCAACCGCTCCATGTCCACAGCACCGCGCCCAAGGCCACGCCCCAACCCGCGCCGAGCCACCATCCCAACCCCACGGCAAAGGGGGTGAGTGCCACACCGCGCTGAAGCCAACGCACCCAAAACGCGTACTTCTCCGGACGCAACGTGACAAGTTTGCGCTGCGGCCAAGAAGGGAACAGCAAAGCCTCGAGGTGACGTGTGCGCGTGCCGTTCATCGCGGGAATGCCCATGCGCATCGCGTTGCCTCCTTCCATGCCTCCCGAATCGCCTGCGCTGACGGCACCTCCGGCCGCGGCTTGCCGAATGTGCACCGTGTCCATGGAGAACAGCCTTCGAATCCAGGTGCTTTCCCACATCACGGATTGGACTTTGTGAATGGGGATCTGCATGGCCTGTCGGTTGAGCAGACCTTGCGTGAGGTGGATGGCGGGCGTGCGTTTGGCCTTGGATCCTTCCACCCAAATGCGGAGGTTCCAATGCTTCAACACGCTGGTCACCAAGGAGATCAACACCGATCCGAGCGTGATCAGGATGGGGGAGAAGACGAGGAGGAGGGGAGACAGGAAGAGCAAGATGGTCCGCCAAAGGCTCGGCACCCTGTCCCACAGTTCAGCGACAACCTCCCATGCAACGCCTTGAAAGGTGACGAGGCCCCCAATGGCGAAGGCCACCTTGGACAGGTGGTTTTGGGACAAGCCGACCTTGAGGAGGGTGGCCAGGTCGAGGTCCATGAGCGCGCGTCGCGGCGCAGTGCTTTCCTGAATTGCAGTTTCCTCTTCGTCGAAGTTCACCTGATTGGCCTGAGCTGCGTCGTCAGACCGTTCGGCGGTGAGGAGGGAGCGAAGGGCTTGGGCTTCGTCCCACTTGAGGGCATGGATGCGAAGTTCAGATCCGGAGGTGCCCGCCGTGTCGACGCGCACGCCACTCACGCTGAAGAGGCGTTGGATGAGGTTTTGTTCGATGTGCACAGCTTGTACACGTTCGAGGGGGATGTTGATTTTTTCGCGAACGAAGACGCCCTTGTGCACGTGAAACTTGCCCCCACTCACATTGAAGGTGAACCGCCAAAAGTGAAGCACGGCCCCCAACAAGGTCGCGCCACCTCCGACAGCAATGGCCCACAGAAAATACCGCGCGTCGTTGTCTTGTTGCACGTACGCTGCAATCAGGATGGGCCAAGCGGCGCGGAGCATCAGGCGCGACTGCCATCCAATCAACACAAGCAATCCCACGATGTGCTGCCGACGCGGCGTGATCAAGTCACTCATGGCTCCGGTCTTCCAGCATGCGCCGGATGTTTCTGGCCGTGGCCGTGCTGAGTCCTGGGATTTCCAAGTTGGCGCCAGATGCACCTGCGGTGTAGAGCTTCAGCGTGCAGTATCCAAGCCACCGTCCCATCGGTCCTTGCTGGATTTCACTGTGCTGGATGCGTGTGAAGGGCACCGCCGTGATGGTCCGGGACCACCAACCGCGGCGGTACACCACGTCGCGGTCCCGCACCAAGTATCCTCGCAGGGGCCATCCCTTCCATTCTTCCAACGCCCACCATCCCATGGACAGCAACCACAATCCGCCAAAAATCAGCCACAGCGCCCGTGGGGGCGTTTTGTCTCCCCAATGGGCAATGGCAGCAAGCGGCCCAGCAAAAGCCAGACCCAGCCCCAAGGTCACCACGCCCCAAACCAGCGCCCGTGCCTTGGCATACGCGGCAAGCACAGGAACGAGTTGGATCTCGTCCAACTCGGGCCAATCGGCCAAATCCACGAACGCATTCTTCAAGTGGGTCATGTCGTGAAGTTAGGCTGTCACCGTGATGTGGTGTACGCCAGGTTTGCGCGGCGTCAAGATGGCGTCACGCAGGACCGGCAATTCCTCCGGCCGTGCCACAAAGTCCAGCGCCGAGGTGTCCACCCACAACACCCGCGAGCCTCGGTGATGTCGATAGTGGGATTCGTAGCCTTTGGCCACGCGGTCGAGGTAGCCCTCGGGAAGGTTTTGCTCGTAGTCGCGTCCGCGCTGCACAATTTGGGCTTCTTGCCTCGTGCGCCCAGGATCCAAGACGGCGATGATCTCTGGCTGCGGCAGTTGCGCCGCCATCATTTGGAACATGGTGTTGAACAGCTTGAATTCGTCCTTGGGCAAATTGACCTTGGCGAAAATCAAACTCTTCGCGAAGCTGTAATCCGCCACGAGGCGTTGCTTGAAGAGGTTTCGGCTCTTGATGGCGCCCTGCATTTGCTTGTATCGGTCCGCCAAGAAGGACAGTTCCACGCTGAATGCGTAGGCCTCGGGGTTCTCGTAAAACTTTTCGAGGAAGGGGTTCTCCTCAAAGCGCTCAAGCATCAGTTCGGCCCCCAAGTCTTGGGCAAGCCACGTTGAAAAGGTGGTCTTTCCGGCGCCAATGCCGCCTTCGATGGCCAAACTCGCGTACATGTCTTCAGTTCTTTTCGGCGGGTTCTTCGCGTCGCAGCGCCACTTTAGGTTCGGCGGGACAGGCTTCCAGCGCGTCTTGAATGGCTTGTCCGTCCACGACCAAGTCAGGCGCGACATCCACCAAGGGTTGGAGCACAAACCGCCGCGACATCATCCGCGGATGCGGCACCTGCAGGTCGAGCCCGTCGTCGGGCGCACACCGCTCATCCGTGGAGGTGCACAGGACATCCACGTCGAGGGTGCGGTTGGTGTAGCCTTGGGCTTCCGGGTCTCGCACACGGCCACATTCGCGCTCCACCTCCAATCCCAAGGCCAGCAATTCGGGCAAGGACATGGCGGTTTCCACAGCTGCGACCATGTTCAGAAAGGCGGGCGTGCCTGGGGCCATGCCCCACGCTTCGGTTTCGTAGCGTGAGGACAACGATATGGACACCACAGCCCGTCGCTCCACCAAGGCATGTTCCAGCAGGCGCAACCCTTGATCCAGCCAAGCGTCGCGGTCCTCCAAATTCGTCCCAAGTCCCAAATAGACAGTCCTCATCGTCTTCACAGTCGTTGGGGTCCAAGGTACTTCCAATCGCAGGCCTTGACCTACTTTTGTGACCATGTCTTCATTTGGAAAAAACATCTTGAGCTCCGCGATTGGCTCAACCTTGGGCCTGCTCGTGGCAGGCACCGTCTTGATCTTCATTTTTGTCGGTGTTCTCGTGGGCGGTTTGGTGGGCGCGTTGGCGGACGCCGACCCCATGGCCGGGGCCGACATCGACCTGGATGATGCGAACATTTTGAAAGTCACCTTGAATGCTCCGATTGTGGAGCGCGGTGGCAACGACGTCCCGTTCTCGTTGGGTTTGGGTGGATTGGAACCCAACATGCAAGTGGGACTCAACCAGATTTTGGATGCGTTTGAGCGCGCCGCCAAGGACGACCAAATCGAAGGCGTCCTGCTCAACGTCGCTGACGTCTCGGTCATGCCGGCCATGATGGAGGACCTTCGTGCAGGACTGGAGATTTTGAAGGACAGCAACAAGTTCATCGTGGCGTGGTCGGAGAGCATGAGTCAACGCGCGTTGCATTTCAACTCTGCGGCGGATGAAGTGTACTTGCACCCCCAAGGAGGGATGACCCTCAACGGCCTGCGTAGCCAGAGCATGTTCTACCCTGGCATGTTTGAGAAGCTCGGCATCGACGTCACCGTGGTTCGCGGTCCCGACAACACGTACAAGAGCGCAGTCGAGCCCTATCTCCGCAAGGACTTCAGCGCGGCCAACCGCGAGCAACTCACTGCTTTGCTCGAAGGGTTTTGGTGGGACATGAGCACCGACGTGGAGATGGCCCGGAATTTGGAAGAAGGCACCCTCGACGACCTTGCCAACCGCCTGGCCATTCGCGGACCGCAAGACGCCGTGGACGCAGGCTTGGTCGATGGCTTGCTCTACGAGGACGAGTTGATTTCCTTGCTCGAGGAGAAGCTGGACGGCGACGAGCCTGAGTTGATCTCGTTGAGCGAATACACCCTGGCAGAGCGATTCCTCGGCGGGGTGGAAGCTTTGACTGCGGCGTTGGAAGAAATGGAAGAAGAGGAAGACGAAGAGGACGCGACAGAACTCGGAGGCAACGTGGCCGTCATTTACGCCGTTGGAGCCATTGAAAGTGGGGAAGGAGACGCTTCCACCATTGGGTCGGAAACCATCGCGACGGCCCTGCGAGAGGCGCGGGAAGCCGAAGACGTGGAAGCCGTCGTGTTGCGCGTCAACTCTCCTGGGGGGAGTGCCTTGGCGAGCGATGTGATTTGGCGTGAGACCATCCTGCTCAAAGAAGCGGGCAAACCCTTTGTCGTGAGCATGAGTGACCTCGCGGCATCTGGGGGGTACTACATCAGCTGTGCTGCGGACCACATTTTCGCCAACGCGACCACCATCACAGGGTCGATCGGGGTGTTCGGAATGATTCCCAACCTCGGCGGCATGTTGGAAGAGCATGTGGGCATCACGTTTGACGAGGTGGCCCTCCACGACCATGCGGGACAGCCCGATGGCCTGTTTGCCCCCGACGCCGTGACGCTTGCGGCCATCAACGAAAGCGTGACCGAGGTGTACGATGCGTTTACCCTGCGTGTGGCCGAAGGCCGAAACATGACCCGCGAGCGCGTCGAAGAACTCGCGCGTGGCCGCGTCTGGACCGGAAACGACGCCTTGGAGAACGGCCTTGTGGACGAGATCGGGGATTTGGAATACGCCGTCGCGCACGCCGCACAACTTGCCAGCATCGAAAAGGAAGACATCCGCCGTGTGGCGTTGCCCGAAGCCAAAGACCCCTTTGAGTCCTTCGTGGAAGATTTGACTGGCGTCGAGGCCGGTTTGCACGCGCTCGGATTCACCGGAGTGGAAGAAGAGCTCCTGCGTGAACTGTGGCAAGTCCGTCGCATGGTGGAAACGGGCGACCCCATCCAAGCTCGTTTGCCTTACAGCCTGCGCATCAAGTAATGCCGGCTCAAGGTCTTGGGGAACGCCTCTCGGCTGAAGCGTTTGGACAAGCAGAGCGGTTGCCGGTCCGCCTCGTCTTGGACAACATCCGCAGTGGCCAAAACGTCGGAGCCTGCTTCCGTTCCGCGGACGCCTTTCGCATCGATGGCCTGGACCTTTGTGGCATCACGTGCCATCCCCCGCACCGGGACATTTTGAAGAGCGCCCTCGGGGCAAGTGACCACGTGCCTTGGAATGCCCACACGCATACGCTTGATGCAGTTCGCCAGTTGAAACAAGAAGGATTCAAAATCGCGGCGGTCGAACAAGCGGAGGGGAGCAAGCCCCTCTACGACTGGCAACCTGAGGCCAAAGAGAAGTGGGCCTTGGTCCTTGGCAACGAGGTCCGGGGCGTTGCACCAGAAGTGCTCGAAGCATGTGACCTCGTGGTGGAGATGCCGCAGTATGGGGTAAAACAAAGCATCAACGTCAGCGTCTGTGCTGGAGTCTACCTCTGGCAAGCGGCCCTGCACCTGCGTCACAGGTGAGGAGTCTCCCATTGGTTCCACGACCATTGCGCAACAAAAAGCCCCGCCAAACGGCGGGGCTTTTGCTTTCTGAATTCAAGAGGCTCACATGCCGAGCGCCGACTTGTAGTTGCGGAACTCCAAGTCGTTCTGAGCGCGGTCGCGCAACGTGGGGTCCTTGGCCAGGGCCGCTTCTACGTGCTTCTTCACACCGGCTGCGTCCTTCAGGCGTGCAGCGCACACGGCGAGGAGGTAGCTGGTGATGGCGCTGTCGTCTCCGGAGTTTTCCAATGTGGTGCGCGCGCCGTTGGCGTCGTCGTTGAGGATTTTGGCCAAGGCGAGGTTGGCAGTGCTGTTGCTTCCCATGTTGGAAATGGCGCGGCCGTAGTTGCCTTGCGTGATGGCGAGCACGCCTTTGTTGTAGCTGAGCTCAGAACCCCCGCTTGCCTTGCCGTAGTACGTCTCGGCAGCGTCCGTATCGCCGTTTTGACGAGCGATGGCGCCGAGGTTGGTGTTCACCGTGCCGTTGTTCGCTGCGAGGGATTTGGCCGCGTTGAACGCTTCCTCTGCTTGCTTCATGCGGCCGAGGGCCATCAAGGTCACACCCACGTTGTTGTGTCCGCGGTAGTCGTCGCCGTGCACGCGGGCGGTGTTTTGGTACACCTCGAGTTGGTCGTTGAGGTCTTCGAACAAGGTGGCCGCGAAGAGCAACTCTTCGACCGTCAAGATGTCCGCGTTGTTCTTGGCCAAATCAACCAACTCCTCGTCGGTGTAGCCTTCAACAGTGTACGTGATGGCCACCTGAGAGCGACGCAAGTCGGGAAGGATGCCCTCCTCGATTTCCTTGTACGTCTTGGCGATGTTCTTGATTTCTTCTTCGCGCTTGTTCTTGTCGCTGTACATCTCGAGGACGCGCAAGATCAAATCCTTGTCTGCGATGTCCGAGGCGCGCATGGCCTTCTTGAAGCCTTCCCAGTCTTCACCCTTGGGCATGGCGCGAACGGCTGATTCTTCCAACTCCATCTTTTTGCGACCGAGTTCGCGTGTCACCGCTTTGTTGGCGCTGTTGGCACGGTCCATGGCGAGGTCTTCGTTCAAGGTGATTTCCCCTTCAGGAGAGGCGTAGGATTGGGTCGCCACGCTGATGACGCTTACGCTGTCTGCAGAAGCGGCAAGGGCGATGAGGTCCTTGGCTGCTTTCCAGTCTTCGTCACGGTACTCGTTGCTCTTGACGTAGCTGCTTTGGTAACCGTAGTTGAGAGTCACGTCTTGGACGTAGGTCATCACGCGCTGGAAATTGTCTGAGGCGATGACGAATTGTTCGTCAGGCTGGACCAAATCTTGGGTGGCCATGACACCGAGGGCGAGCTCGATGGCGGGGAACTCCCCGGTCTTGTCGCCTTGGGCGCCAGACATGCGCAACTCGAGACGGGCGTTGTCCTTCATGACAGCCTCGTAAGGAACGGTGGCCGTGTAGCTGAAGGACTTGCCGTTCTCCCAGCTCACGACGGTGCCATTGCCGGCCGCGTCTTCGCCTTGGTAGTTGGCTGTTTCAAAAGCAGCTTCACCGCCGTCCCACACCAACACGGGGGTCGCCGCCACGGTCACCTTCTTGGCGAAGTACTTGGGAGGAAACTTTCCGGTGATGTCGATGGTGACGTCGTCGCCTTGAAGGACGACAGGGGAGGGGGTGACTTCGAGGTTGATCTCCTCAACCGTCTTGATCATTTTGGGCAAGCTGCATCCCGCGAGGAGAACGACAGCGAGCATGGTAGAAAATATGCGCATGTGTGTTGTGAATTCAGGGGCAAAAGTAACCAACTCAAGGACAGTTGTCAGCCTGCAACGACCCCCATGTTGGAGAACTTGCGAAGGCGGGTGTTGATCCGCTTGTCGGCGTCTTGTTTTTGAAGTTTGTCGAGTTCTTTGATCAGGAGCGATTTGACCGTGGCGAAGGTCTCTTCACGGTTGGCGTGGGCACCTCCGAGCGGTTCGGGAACGATGTCGTCCACCAGGCCAAGGCCCTTCATGTCATCACCGGTGAGTTTCAGGGCTTCCGCGGCTTGCATTTTGTAGTCCCAAGAGCGCCACAAGATGCTCGAGCACGACTCTGGACTGATCACGCTGTACCAGGTGTTTTCCATCATGAAGACCTTGTCTCCGATGCCAATGCCGAGTGCACCTCCCGACGCACCTTCACCGATGACGATGCAAATGATGGGCACCCGGAGCTGACACATCTCGAGCAAGTTGCGGGCAATCGCCTCACCTTGTCCACGTTCCTCCGCTTCCAAGCCTGGGTAGGCACCTGGCGTGTCGATGAGCGTCACCACGGGGCGGTTGAATTTTTCGGCAAGACGCATCAGGCGCAAAGCCTTGCGGTACCCTTCTGGGTTGGCCATGCCAAAGTTGCGGTACTGGCGCATCTTGGTGTTGATGCCTTTTTGCTGTCCGATGAACATGACGGGACGTCCGTCCAATTCACCCAGTCCGCCGACCATGGCCTTGTCGTCTTTCACGGTGCGGTCCCCGTGCAACTCGAGGAAGTTGCCTTCGGTCAGCGCTTCGATGTAATCGAGGGTGTAAGGGCGGTCGGGGTGGCGGCTCACTTGCACGCGCTGCCAGGGGGTCAGCTTGCTGTAGAGCTCCTTGGTGACCTCTTGGATTTTGACCTCCAGCTCTTCCACGGTGGTCGTCATGTCCAGGTCGTTCTTGTCCTGAATCTCCTTCGCCTGCTCGAGTTGTTCGCGCAAGGTTTGGATCGGCTCTTCAAAGTCGAGGTAATTCATCACCCCAAAGATGCGGCCTCCCTCAACGTCGCGCCCCGCATTTCAACCAAAAAAACGGGAAGAAATCAAGGGGCTTTTCCACAATCATGTGAGCAACTGCGCCACCATCGCGCGGACCGCACGGCCCCTGTGGCTGATTGCATTTTTCTCTTCAGGGGCCATTTCTGCGAAGGTGCAGGAATGGCCTTCTGGTTTGAAAAGGGGATCGTACCCAAACCCCTCAGCACCGCTCCGTGCCGGCTCAATGAACCCCTTGCATTGGCCTTCAATCAGGTGTTCCTCACCTTCTTGAATCAAGCAAATCACGGTGCGGAACTGCGCTGCCCGGGCTTCTTGGGTCTTGGCGCCGACGCGATCGAGCTCGGCCAACAGTTTGGTCATGTTGCCCTCGGCGTCGCCATGGGTCCCTGCATAACGCGCGCTGAAGACCCCGGGAGCGCCATCGAGTGCATCGACTTCGAGGCCAGTGTCGTCGGCAAAGCAATCCAGCCCGTAGTGATCGACCACATGACGCGCCTTGATTTGGGCGTTGCCCTCCAAGGTGGTCGCATCTTCCACAATTTCCTCATGGCACCCGATGTCCGTCAGGCTTTGAATCTGGTACCGGTCGCCGAGCATCTCTTGCAGCTCGCGCACCTTGTTGGGGTTGTGGGTGGCGAAGACAAGAATGGGACGGGCTTCGGTGGGGTGGTCGGCGTTCATGCCACAAAGGTGGGTTGCGCCAGGCCTGAAGTCCAAACCCCCACTCAAGTCAGCAACCTCCGCTGCAGCTTGCCACGCTCGGTCCGCGGGAGCTCCCCCCATTCCAGGGTGCGAGGCGTTTTGGCGGAACCCAGCACGGCCTTCAGCTTTTCACGCCATTCGTCCAAAACCCCTTCGGCATCCACACCCTCGGGCGCCGTTCCGGCCAAACGCAAAACCACAGCTTCTCCCAGAGTGTCGTCCGCCCTTCCAAAAGCAGCCCAGTCCGACACCCACGACGGCATGAAGGTCTCAAAGGCGCGCTCCACCTCGCCGGGGTGCACCAACACGCCTCCGGAATTGATCACGTCGTCGGCACGGCCCAACCACAGGAAGCCGCCTTTGGGCAATTCTTCAATGCAATCTCGGGTCTCGAGGGTGACGTTGCGTGACGGCGCGTGAATCACCGCACAGCCCGCTTCGTTGGTTCCGATGGTCACGCTGGGGAGAGGGTGGAAAGGGCTTTGAAGGTCCCCGAGGGTCGCGAGTTTGCGCGTCGCGACGTGGGTCAACGCTTCGCTCAGTCCGTAGCTCTCCCAAACCTCCTCCACACGCCCCGAGGCAAGCAATGTGCTTAACAATGTCTTGGATACAGGGCCGCCACCCAGCAACAGCTTGGCCGTCGCGCCGGACCCTTGGTTCACCCAGCCTTGGGCTTGGTGGGGAGTGAGGGCCACGAAGTCCTTGGAGTCGCTCCAGGAAGGTGTCGAGGAAGGTTCGATGAGTTCCAAGTCCCACGCGCCGACCACCCCTCGGACAATCATGGCTTGACCCGCCACAAAAGAGGTCGGCAGGGCGAGCAAGGCGCGGGTTCCGGCACCGAGGTCCCAGTGCTTCAGGGTGTCTTCCACGCTGGCCAACACCGCGTCACGGGTGTGTTCGACCTGTTTGGGCGTGCCAGTGGTGCCTGAGGTTTGGACCACCATGCCCGGTTCATCTCCGCGACACCAGCGAAGCCAAACCTCGGCCACCTCGGCAAGCCACGCCGCGCGCTTGGCTTGGGTGCGGCGAAATTCTGCGGCACCGATGGCCGTGGCAGGCCAGACCTGTTGACCCCATCGGAAGGTCCCTCGAGGTGATTTTGGGGCACTCATGAGACGTCGTGGTTGACGCCGCACCCGCATCCGGGCAGGTGGCGAACGGCACCCTCAAGCGCTTGGCGCCAGGTCGACTCCTCTCGGGCCGCTTGGGAGGCCGTGCGAAGCGTACCCCGTTCGATGGCGAGGTTGCCAGGGATGTTGTTCGTGAACAAGCCTCCGGTGCCGAGGCCCTGGGGCACAGGAGAATCCGCCAGGGCAGGCTGCACGGCCGCCCATTGGGCAATGGCCTGCAGGCCAATGTTGGATTCCAGGGCAGAGGTGACCCACCAGCCCATGCCGCGTTGTTCGGCCAGCCGAGACCAAACTGTGGCGCTGTCCAACCCGCCAATCAAAGAGGGTTTGAGCACAAGATGCTGCGGCCGGATGTGGTCCAAAAGTCGCATGCGTTCCGTCAAGGCATGCACGCCGATCAAACTTTCGTCAAGCGCAATGGGGACCATGTTTTCCTCGCACAACGCCGCCAAACCGTCTCGGTCCTCAGGATGAAGGGGTTGCTCGATGCTGTGAATGTCGAGTGCAGCAAGGGCTTCCAAACGTGCGCGTGCGCCCTCCATGCTCACCTTGCTGAACGCCCCGTTGGCGTCGACGCGCAGGGTAAAGTCAGAGGCCGGAAAACGCTCTCGCACGGCTTTGAGCATGCGCTGTTCTTCCGCCCAATCATGAGCACCAACCTTGCATTTGAGGGTGGTGAAGCCACGGGCCACGAGGTCCTCGAATTGTTGGAGAATGCTGGAAACAGGGCCCATCCACACAAGTCCATTGATGTCAATGGCGCGTTCTCCACGAGAGAATGGCGATTCGGCAATCACCCCGCATCCCCCTTGGCTCAAGTCCCACGCTGCTGTTTCCACCGCAAAGCGCACGGCAGGGCAGGACGCAGGAACGGCCATCGCATCCAGGCATCCGCTCTCGGCCACCCTTTGGAGGGCGGCTTTTGCCATGTCGCTGGTCTCCGGGGACAAGCCCAAAATCAAACTGCACTCCCCAATCCCGATGCGACCTTGATCGTCCTCCGCCACCAAGAACCACGTGGGTTTCTCGGTCAACGTGTCCCGCGAGGTCATCGCAGGCGTTTTGAATGTCAAAGGGTGAGGCACCACAGCCATGCGGAGCCCACGAAGCACAGGGGAGGGAGGCCAAATGTCATGCGGGTTCATGCGCCGAGGGTTTGGTCCATGAACATGAACAACGCCACCAAAAACGTGCTCAGCGCAATCCGCTTCAGCTCGGGATCCAGGGAGGCAGGGTCCTCGCAGCGCCACACATCCACCGCATGCCGGGCGTGCAGCAAGGCGAGCAGGGCGTACCACATGGTGCCCCGCCACATGCCGACTTCCCAAGGTCCCTGAAAAAACAGAAGCAAGGCCCCCCATCCCACCCCCAACAAGGCAAGGTGGTAGCGTTTTCCGCCTTCGAATCCCAAGCGAACGACCATGGTCCGTTTCCCCACAAGGGCATCCGACTGATGGTCTCGCAGGTTGTTCAGGTTGAGGACGGCGACGCTCATGCAGCCAGAAAAAAGGGCAGGCAACACCCACGTCGCAGGCACCTCATGGGCCACCAAAAGCCCCACGCCAAGCACGCCAATGAGCCCAAAAAAAAGCATCACATAAACATCTCCAAACCCCTGATATCCATAAGCTTGTTTTCCCATGGTGTATCGCATGGCCGCCACGATGCCAGCCACGCCAAAGGTCCCGAGGAGTCCCATGCGCGCCCCGTCGAGGGTCACCCCATCTGTGCCCGGAACCGCCCCAGGTACGAAGGCCAAAATCAGCGTCACCACCCCGGCAATGAGCGCACTGATCGCGGTGATGGTCACGCCCTTTTTCATGGCAGGTAGGGTCAATTGCCCGGAAGCCAAGGCCCGATCTGTGCGGCCAGCGGCGGTGTCCGTGCCTTTGGTGAAGTCGCCGTAATCGTTGGCAAAATTGGCCAGGATTTGGAGAAGCACCACCGTCACCAGGGCGCCCACCACGACGGGAGTGAATCGAGCCAGCCCTGCTTCATCCAAGCCATGGGCACGGGCAACCGCCCCGCCAAGCAACACGCATGTGATGGCCAAAGGAAGGGTCCTGAGGCGCGCGGCTTGAATCCATGGTTTGATTTTCATTGAATTGAAAATAAGGTTTTTAACGTTATTTGAGTCAACTTCCGGTTGATGTTCATGTGTGTCGAAACGCGGCAAGGTAATCGGCAAGGACTGCCGCGCTTTGGACAGCGGGGGTCTGCACCTCCAGCACGGTGGGGCCCTTGGTGCGGATCACACCGGAGAGTGCCTCACGCAACTCGGCTTCGCTTGTGGCGAGGAAGTGTCTGGCCCCCATGGCCCGTGCTTGCGATTCGACGGTCCGGTTGGGTGGGGTTTCGAAATGCCGTTCGAACAGGTCGGAATGTTGTGTGCCGGGAAGCCAACGGAAGATTCCTCCGCCGCCATTGTTCATCACCACGATGTGAAGCGCAGACGGCACAGGGTCGGTGAGCAAGGCGTTGGCGTCGTAGTGAAAGGCCACATCTCCGGTCACAAGCCAGGTTGCCCGCCCCGTGGCCGCAGCCCATCCCAAAGCGGTGGAGGTGCATCCATCGATGCCGGCCACGCCTCGGTTGGCGTGGAACACATGGTCAGGGCCGAGCGCCTGACTCAAGTCGGACCATTGAGCATACCGTGCCGACGCGCTGTTGGCGACATGCAAGGCGGTGGGGCGCATTTCTTCACCCCATCCGCACCACGTGTCAACGAGGGTCTTCCAGGCGGCCAAATCGCTCCATTCGGGCGTTTGAGCGCTGTCCACGTCGTTCAGGAACGTTTTCGCACCGGTCCACACCTCCTTGGTTGTTTCGGGGGGGGGCGTGCCAAGCACCGAGGCAGGCACCTCGCCTTGCAACGTCGCCCAAATGTCCCAACCCGATCCTTCGCCTTCCAGGTCGGTACCAACATGCCAGTGTGGCACGTCGGCAAGGGCAGCGCGCAACACTTTGGACATGAGGGGCAGTCCCAGGGTGATGACGGCATCTGGCTTGAGGCCGTCTGGCCATTGTCCGCCTTGGAGCAGGCGCTCGCCGCCGTGAATGACCAAGGGGCCTTCAACGCAGGCCCCTCGCTCCGCCAGGCAGGGCTGGTTCACGTCAAGGATGCCTTGTTCCGTGCGATGGGCTGCGGCAGGACGCGGTCCAGCGACCACGAGCACCTTGCCACTGTCGAGCGCCCCGCGCAGGGCCTCGTGAACCTCGAGGTCTGCACGGTCCGGTGCGGAATCGGATGTCGTCTCCAGTGCCGTGGGAAGGGGGAAAGCGGGGGCGAGATCGTAGAGCGGTTCTTCGAAAGGCACGTTGAGGTGCACAGGTCCGGCGGATTGTCCGGGGCCTCCGTGCAGCGCCTGACGCATCGCATGGCGCGCCTTGGCAGCAAGGGTTGTGACGTCCATGGTGGATTCGTCCAGCACATCGTGATGGACTGTGTGCGGGGCATGCACACCTGCTTGGTTCAAGGTTTGGCCATGTCCACGACCGATGACCCCCGCAGGGCGGTCTGCCGTGATGCTGAGAAGGGGAATGCGTGCGTGAAACGCCTCCGCCAAGGCGGGGCCGTGATTCAAGGCTGCGGTGCCGGAAGTGCAAACCACAGGAACCGGGGTCCATGTGGCCAACGCCAAGCCCAGGGCGTGGTGCGCCGCTGCGCGTTCATCGATGCTCACCCGGACGTCGATGTCAGGGTGGTGGTGCAGGGCAATGACCAACGGGGCGTTTCGGGAACCGGGGCTCACCACCGCGTGCCGAACACCGTGTTCGGCCAGCACTGCGGCCAACACGGCCGCGGCAGGGTGGGAGCTGCTCATCTGCATGCCACGAAGGTACGTGGAGGTTACGGGAGGAAGGCGGGCGCGAAGCTTTGGAGTTTGGCTTCGGTCTCTAACCATTCGTCCTCAGGGACAGAACCTTCCACAATTCCGCCTCCTGCGAAGAGCACCACACCGTTGTCCGCCCATCGCGCGCAGCGCAAATTGACGTAGTACGCGCAGCCCATGGGGGAAGACCATCCCAAGAATCCCGCGTAGTACGTGCGGTTGTGCTGCTCCTTGGTGCGAATGAATGCCGTGGCTTGATCCACTGGGCGTCCGCAGACCGCAGGCGTGGGGTGAAGGGCTTTGGCCAATTGATGCAAGTCGCCCATGAAGTGGGCTGAAATGCGGGTTTCGAGGTGGGTCAATGTCCCGTATGCACGGTCGTGGGGCCCGTGAATGGCCAAATTGGTGCTGCCCATGTCAGACAACACATCGAGGATGTGTTCCGTGACCACGTGCTGTTCTTGGCGCTCTTTGTCCGTCCAGGAAGCCTGAGATCCGTCGCGTCGGGTGCCTGCCAAGGACACGGTGTCGACGTCGTGTTGTTGGGCGCGAAGCAACAGTTCTGGGGTGGCCCCACACCACGTGCCTTCAGCGGGGTGGTGCATCAGGTACACCAAGGCGCGTGGGTGCATGTCACAAAGGTGTTGGAACACCGTTTCGGGCGGCAATGCCTCGGGCAGAACGCGGGTGCGAGACACCACCACTTTGTCGAGTGCTCCCCCGGAAATGGCGGCGAGCGCAGCCGAAACGTTGGCCACGTGTGCCTCACGGGTGGTGTCCTGAACTTCGGCAGTAGGCACGTGGGGCAACGTGCCCACCTCCGGAAACTCGGTGCGGACGGCATGTCCCTTCCACGTCATTTCAGGCGCACCTTGGGAGGGGTCGAAAGGGGCGAAATGGAACGTGCTCGTGCCGGCAGCGTCCGGAATGAGGGTGAACACATCGTTGTGGCCCGGTGGACGCCACCAAAGCCTGGGTTCCGAGTCGTGCTTTCCGCGGGCAGACTCGGAGCGTGGGGCGTCGTCAAAAAACGTTTCAGTCACGGCGAGGGACAATCATCACGGTGAGTCGAGACGTGCACACGAGGTCACCCTCGTCGTCCCGAATGTCAATGTTCCACACGTGGAGGCGACCGCCGCGGTGGGCCAAGGTGGCTGTGCCATGGACCCAACCCGAGCGCACGCCTTTGACGTGATTGGCATTGACTTCGATACCTACAGCGCCTTTGCCATGGTCTTTGACCAGCATGTGAGACCCGACCGACCCGAGGGTTTCGGCCAAAACCACGCTGGCGCCGCCGTGCAACAAACCATAGGGTTGGTGTGTTCGAGAATCAACGGGCAGCTTGCCGCGAACGACCCCATCACCCACCTCTGTGATTTCAAGTCCAAGGGCCTCGGCGATGGTGTTTTTTCCAATCTCGCTGAGCCGCGTCATCTTTGCGTCATCCATCATGTCAAAAGTACAATCAAACGTCACCTCTGTTCGTTTGCTCCTTGCGGAGGACACTGCGCCGTTGCGTCAAATGCTGGCCATGAATTTGAGGGGCGAAGGACACACGGTGGTGGAGGTTGAGAATGGCACGGATGCCTTGGAGGCTATGCGTACCCAGCGATTTGCGGCGGCCATCTTGGACGTCATGATGCCCGGGATGGACGGGTTTTCGGTGTGCAGAACGGCCCGTTTAGAGGGCATTGAAACACCCATTTTGTTCCTCACGGCGCGAAACGAGGGGCGCGATCGGGTGGAGGGATTGAAACTGGGTGCCAACGACTATCTGGGAAAACCCTTCTTGGTGGAGGAGCTGCTTTTGAGGTTGGATCGAATGATGAGCCAAACCGCCTCTGACGCATGGACCCAGCTCAAGCAGGCTTCCATCGGCCAAGGAAAAGTGGACTTTGTGGCGTTTCAAGCCACAGGCCCTGATGGGGAGTCCAGGAAATTGTCCAAACGTGAAGCCATGCTGCTCAAGCTTCTGATCGGCCGAGAGGGCGAGGTGGTCAGCCGCGAAGACATCCTGCAGATGGTATGGGGTTATGACATCTTGCCCTCCACCCGCACCATCGACAATTTCATCTTGGCCTTTCGAAAAACCTTCGAAGAGGATCCCAAACAGCCCAAGCACTTCCATTCCATTCGTGGCGTGGGGTACAAGTTTGAGTCTTAAATATCTCGAATTCAATCACTTGTATTGATCTAAGTCGGAGCTGCGTTTTTTTCGCCTTTCGAAGGCAACCCATGATTCAGCCATCCGTCTTACCCTCGACATGGTCAACGGCCATGTTGGTTTCAATTTTCTTGCAGGTTAAGGAGGGGGCCCTTGGGTTCCCTTCTTTTTTGCCCAAAACTCAGGCTGTCGTGAAGCCGACGTGGACCACGTGTTTGGTCTCAAAGAACGGGTCGTCGAACCACGTCTTGAGCGCTGTCACGATGCAGGGCAACTGAACCTCTGACAATTCTTCCGTCAGGTCCCCGCCCTTCAGATAAAGCACGCCATTGGGCAGGGAGTGCACGCAGTCCGTTTTGATTTTGCCATCCAGCCATGTCAAAAAACCCGCCATTCGAGTCACCGCCCGACTGACCACAAAATCATAGGATCCTTCCACGTCTTCGGCGCGGGCATGAAGGGCTTTGACATTCTTGAGTCCAGCGGCTTGGGCAGCGGCTTGTACGACCTTGATTTTTTTGCCGATGCTGTCACACAGCACAAATTCCGTGTTTGGATGCATCACGGCCAAGGGCAAACCGGGGAAACCGCCCCCGGTTCCCACGTCCAATACGCGGCTCCCAGGCTCAAACCGCATCACTTTGGCGATGCCCAAGCTGTGGAGGACATGGCGCACCATGACCTCGGGGTCTTTCCGCGAAATCACGTTGATGCGCTGGTTCCAATCCCAAACGGTGTTCGCAATGGCATCGAGCTGGTTGAGCTGCGCATCGGTGAGGTCGGGAAAGTGGGGAAGGACGACGTCGCGGGCGGCCACTGGAATCAAATGGTTTCGCGAGACGACTCCAAAACCTTCGCCATCATGTCCCTTGCGCGGAACAACTGGGCCTTGACTGTGCCGAGCGGAAGGTTGAGCTCTTCGGAGATTTCATCGTAGCTCTTCTCTTCGAAGTATCGCAACTCAACCAAGCGGCGATAGCGATCCTTGAGCTGGGCCACCACCTCACGCATGCGTTCGATGCGCTCCTGCTTTTGGAGTGCTTCCATGGGGTCAAGTCCATCGTCCTTGACGCTGATTTCCATGCGGTCCCCCTCTTCGTTCGTGAACCCACGGTCGAGCGACAGCGCATTGATGCGCTTCTTGCGAATGAAGTCGATGGTGTGGTTGGACGCGATTTTGAACAACCACGTCGAGAAGGCAAACGCCGGGGTGTACTGGTTCAAGCGCTTGAACGCCTTGGTGAACGTCTCAATGGTCAAATCCTCGGCGTCGTCCTCGCTGAAGACCATGCGGTTGATCAAATGGAAAATGGCCCCTTCGTAGCGTTGCATGAGCTCGGCGTAGGCTTTTTGATCCTTCTCCTTCGTCGCACGCAACACCAGCGCATAGTCGTATTGCGCTTTTTCCGAGAGGTTGGGATTCACTTCCATGAGGTCGATTCTGAGGTTGAACCTTTGCACCAAGACCAAACCCGAAACGCACTCACCACAGGTTCCATCAGGAGTTCCCATGCTTCGCGCCGCGGCAGGCCAGCCCGGTGCAAGAACTTCCCGAAGGTAAGTGTGCGTACCAACAAAGCGCACCCGGCAAGTCCGACGGATGTCCCCGAGGGATTGTGGACAACCCCGGCGATGAGCAGTCCCCATCCCAGTCCAGGCAGCAACAACCTGACTTTGACGCGCCATGGATAAGATGGGCTCGCCGTGAAGTGGCGGGATTTTTGCACCCGCCACGCCTTCCACGTGGCAGGCCACATGGAGTCCGTTTGGGTGGACGGTGCCGTCGCGGAGGCCACACGTGCACCCGCCCGCACCGCCTCCTGAAGCCACAAGTCGTCGTCGCCCGAAGGCACATCAGCGTGTGTGGAAAACCCACCCACGCGGTTCCAAATGTCCCGCGTCACGGCCATGTTTCTGCCAAACGCCAGGTACGCATGCCCCGCATCGGTTGCGCCAATGGCACGCTGTGCGAGGCGCCTGGCCTCCAGACGTTGTAGGCGATGCAGCAGGGTGTTCGAGGCCACAGAGCGCGGCAAACTGACGCCGATGCACACGTCCCAATGCGTCTGTGCCCCGGCGGTGAGGTCCAAAATCCAGGAAGGGTGCAGTGGTCGACAATCTGCATCCAGCAACACCATCACTTCTCCGTGTCCCGCATCGATGCCCGCTTCGAGGGCTTCCTTTTTGCCCTCACGTGTGCGCTTGACATGAACGACGCGCCATCGGTCATCGCGTTGCGCGGCGTCTTCCAGGAGCATGCCCGTTGGGTCGGTGCTGCCGTGGTTGACCGCCACGACTTCCACGAGGCATCCCGCAGCGTGCGCCACGTCGACCGCCGGTTGGAGATGACCCACCAAATCGGGAATGTGGGGCGCTTCGTTGTGGCAGCACACCACCACGCTGACGTGGCCGTGCCACGGCAGGTCAGGGTCTTTTTGGGATGTTCGACCGTCCCAGCGCCAGGCCCACAGGCCTTGAATCCCAGCGCCAAGAACGGACAGCCACATGGGTTATCGCACGACGGAAATGCGTGTCACAACGGCACGTCCAGATTCACCACGCCATTGAACCATGTAGGTTCCTTCAGCCCAGCTCGAGGTGTTCCATGTGGATTGAAGGACGGAGATGGTTTCGCAGTGGATTTGGCGTCCCATGGCGTCCAACACGCAGGCATGTCCAGTCGCCTCAGGCCAAATCAAGGTCACGTCATTTGTGGCAGGCACGGGATACGCTTTCACGCTCTGGACCTGGAGGTCATTCAACCCCAGCGATTCGTCCGCGCAAAACTGAATTTGCTCCGAAGCGCCAAACGCTCCGCCCGTGTCCACCACCATGCCATTGGGGTCGGTGATGGTCCAACTGCCTTCCCCATATTCACAGCACATGCCGTCTTCATAGCTGTCGGTGATGCGGAATTGGTAGCAACCTTCCTCCAGACAAAACTCGATGTTGACGACGTCGCCGTTGGTTCCATCTTGGTAAGGTCCACCTTCGTACAACGTTTGACCCAATCGCTTGAGCGTCCAAGCCGTCTCGCTGCCATAATCGTCCAACACGAGGGTCAGCGTGTAGTTGTAGGTAGGGCCTTCGTACGAGGTGAATTCGACCGTCGTCGTGTTGTTGAGGGCATTTTCATCCGCGACGCCATTGGGGGTGACGACGGCGACTTCGACCGTGTTCGTGCCGCCCTGTGACGTGAAGGCTGGAAGGGCGATGACTTCCGTGTCAAATTGGGCCAAGGATCCGGCCCACGATTGCTGTTGTGTGGCCCCTCCGTTGATGCTGTATTCGAGCATGCAACTCGTCAGGGTGTTCTCGCCTGTGTTGGTCAGGGTCACTTCGATGATGACTTGTTCAGCACCGCAAAGGACACCTTCAGGTGCCCCGGTGATGTTCACGCCCGCATCGTTGGTGAACGTCACTGCACCATCAGGGTAGCCGTCCCAGACTTCGGTGCCAGTGCCCGCAGGGTCGAGGTAATCCGAAAGTCCCAATCCCCAGCTGACATCGAAGCGGCCATACCAGTCGGGTTGGCCGTTGTTGACGCTGCCTGCGCATGCCGCGGAGCCTCCATAAAGTTGGCCAATGACGCGGTGGTTTTGGTCAAAGAGGGGAGAACCCGACGAGCCGGGTTCTGTGACGCCGAGCTCCCATTCGTTGATGTACCAGACCGCAGCGCCCGCGGCTTGCTGTTGCGAGGGGCTGTCGTCGTCAAAACAAATTTTCTTGACGTCGCCCGACGGGTGGTGGATTCCCACGGTGCTTGTGGGCGTCACCCCGGACGCGTCCCACCCCGCGTATTGCACATTGTAATCGGCGGGCGGGGTTTGGCTCAATTCGATCAAAGCCACGTCGGATTGCCCGCTGTTGACCAACAAGGTGCCGCCGCTGATGCTTTGGTTCGTGGGGCCGTTGTTTCCGGTGCAATTGGCCGATTCGTGGTTGAAGTAGTACACCCAGTTGCCCGGATTGCCCAAACAGTGATTCGCCGTAAGAAAGTAGGGTGTTCCGTCGTTGGCCGTGTTGTTCACCAAGCTCCCTGTGCAGGCTCCGAATCCCCCTTGGACAATCAACGCCACGCTCCGCTTTTCCGTGGCCCAGGTTGCGCCCTCAGGGCAATTCACATTGATGTTGCATTGTCCGCTGTTTCCGAAGGGGCCGCGATCGCCGCCATGGGGCCATCCGCTCAATGCGCGGTAGCCCTGCACGACTTGGTCGATGCTCAATTCAGGCATGGCATCAAGCCCCAAGGGTTGGCGGTACTCTACGATGAGGTGGTCCGTGGCGATCACGCCCACGGCCAAGCCACCCCAATCTTTCATGTTGCGGTGATCCAAGGCGCCCAGAAAGTCACTTCCATCCGCCGCGTAGACAAACATTTGGCCTCCCTTGGGGATGTCATACACATCAAAGCGAAGGGACAAACTCACGGCACCTTCCGCCTCGATGGCCAGGCGCCAGACTCGGTGGTCTTGTTCTACCGTCCAAGCGCCGTGTTCCACTGCGTTCAATGCCACCTCGTGTTCGACGCCAAAACGCCAAGGCGCCTCCTTGTATCGGTCCGTCACTTCATCCTCTGTGGCGAGGGCAGCGCGGTCAATGGCAGGCATGGTCACCGCATCGGGTCTTGCGCCTTCCGTCCAAGGGGCGCCACCGTACGTGAGTTGGGCTGAAGCGTGCAAGGACAGGCCGCACAGGGCCAGGGTCATCCAAAGGGATTGATGTCGGATCATGGTTTCAAGGTCAAGGGTAAGCGTAATACAGGTTTTTCTCCCAGCCCTCCAACATGAGAACTGTGGTGCCTCGGGGGGTGCCGCGGAAGGAAGTCAAAGGGGCCACGAGTGTGTCAACAATCATGGCGCGGCAGGGGTCACCGGAAGAACGATGCACCACCCGAAGCGGTTGCTTGGGGGGGAGGCTTTTCAGCATCGGGCCATGGGCTTCCAGGTGAAGGGTGTGTTCTCCACACCCGCCACTGTACTGCACCACGGCCACGAGCTCGTCACCTTGGACGGCGACCGAAGTCAGTGTCAGCGGGACCTCCGACCAAGTCGAGTCAGGCGATGGTGTGGACGGCGCAGTGGGTTCGGCAATCCGGCATCCGCCGACCATGACGGCCAGCATCAAAAGCACAGAGACAATGGACCAGGACAATGCGTGACGCCTCATGGGTGCAAACTTACTTGCCAACTTCCTTGCGACGCGCCTCGAGGGCGTGGAGTTCGTCTCGGAGTCTTGCAGCTTCCATGAATTCCATGGCCTTGGCTGCACGTTCCATGTCGCGCTTCGTCTTGGCCAGCAGCTTGTCGAGGTCGGTGGCGGACATGGCTTGCACGATGGGGTCGGTGGCAGCCAAGGGGGACTGGTCGGGTTCGGCTGCGTAGTTCTTGGGCCGGTTGGCCACCGACTCGCTTTGCTCGAACAGGGTTCGCTTTTCCTTTTTGATTTGCTGAGGCGAAAGCCCATGTTCTTCGTTGTACGCCATCTGCTTGGCCCGACGACGCGACGTTTCTTCGATGGTTTGTGCCATGCTGTCGGTGACTTTGTCTGCGTACATGATGACGCGTCCATTCACATTGCGTGCGGCACGCCCGGCGGTTTGGGTCAGGCTTCGGTTGCTGCGCAAAAACCCCTCTTTGTCGGCATCCATGATGGCCACAAGACTCACTTCTGGAAGGTCCAAACCCTCTCGAAGGAGGTTGACGCCAACAAGCACGTCAATGGCTCCATCCCGGAGTTCTCGAAGGATCTCGACGCGGTCCAAGGTCTTGACGTCAGAGTGGATGTAACGGCATTTGATGCTCAGTCGGTCGAGGTATTTGGTCAATTCCTCGGCCATGCGCTTCGTCAGGGTGGTGACGAGCACGCGTTCGTCTTCTGCCAAGGTCTTTCTGATTTCGACCACAAGGTCGTCGACTTGGTTGTCGCACGGTCGCACATCGATGGGCGGGTCCAACAACCCCGTGGGTCGGATGACCTGTTCGACCACGACCCCTTCGGCGCGTTCCAGTTCGAAGTCTGCAGGCGTCGCACTGACGTAGATGGTTTGGTTGACAATGCCGTCAAATTCATCATGCGTCAGTGGGCGGTTGTCCAATGCCGAGGGAAGTCGGAATCCGTGGTCCACCAGCGTGACCTTTCTCGAGCGGTCACCCCCAAACATGGCGCCAATCTGGGGCACCGTCACATGGCTCTCGTCAATGACCACGAGGAAGTCTTTGGCGAAATAGTCGAGCAAACAGAAGGGACGTTCTCCGGGTTGCCTGCGGTCGAAGTACCGAGAGTAATTCTCAATCCCAGAGCAGAATCCAATTTCCTTGATCATTTCCAAGTCGTACAACGTCCGCTCGTCCAAGCGCTTGGACTCAAGGAAGCGTGCTTGCTCGTTGAAAAATGCCTTTTGTTTTTCCAGGTCTTGCTGAATCTCCCAAACCGCCGTATTCGTCGTTTCCTTGCTGCTTACAAACAGGTTGGCCGGGTAGATGCTGATTTGGTCGAAAACGTGCAGCTGCTGTCCGCTCTCAGGGTCAATGGTGGAGATGCGTTCGATTTCATCGTCCCAAAACTCCACCCTCACCGCGTGGTCCGCATACGCCAGGTGGATGTCGACGGTGTCTCCCTTGACGCGAAAATTGCCCCGCTTGAAGTCGCTCACCGCGCGGCTGTACAGGCTGGTCACGAGGCGGTGGAGAAGGTCGTTGCGGGTGATGCGTTGACCGACCTCCAGGCTGACCACGTTTTTGTGGAATTCCACGGGATTGCCGATGCCATAGATGCAACTGATGCTCGCCACCACGATGACATCACGGCGCCCACTGAGCAAGGCCGAAGTCGCAGAAAGCCGGAGCTTTTCAATTTCATCGTTGATCTGCAGGTCCTTCTCGATGTAGGTGTTCGAGGTGGGGATGAAGGCTTCGGGTTGGTAGTAATCGTAGTAGCTGACGAAATACTCGACCAGGTTGTCGGGGAAGAAGCTCTTGAACTCGCTGTAAAGCTGGGCGGCCAAGGTTTTGTTGTGGCTCAACACCAGGGTGGGGCGTTGGGTCTCGGCGATGACATTCGCCATGGTGAACGTTTTGCCCGAACCTGTCACGCCAAGCAGAACTTGATGCTCATTGCCCTCTTCCACGCCTTCCACCAACTGCCGAATCGCCTCAGGTTGGTCGCCGGTCGGTGTGAATGGACTGTCGAGTTTGAACGCGCTCATGCGCCAAAGGTACGGGGCAGGGAGAGGGGAAGGGGGGCGTCAGGCACAAAGTGTGGCGCACGAAAAAGCCCCGCTGTGGGGCGGGGCTTTTCAGTGCAGTTGAGGGGGCTTATTCGGCCACCACTTCGAATTTCACCGTGACGCTCACCTCTTTGTGGAGCTTGATGGTCGCTTCGTACGCGCCCAACTCCTTGATGGTGTCGTCGGCAAGCGAAATTTGCTTGCGCTCGATGTCGTAACCTGCGCCTTGGATGGCGTCGGCCAACTGAATCGAATTGACGGATCCAAAAATCTTTCCGCTGTCGCCAGCCTTGGCGCCGAGCTTGAGGCTGAGGCCTTCCAACTTGGCGGCGATGGCTTCCGCGGCTTCCTTGGCCTTGGTGGCCTTGTGGGCTTGCTGGCGAATCACCTCGTCGTTCACCTTCATGTTGGATGCGGTCGCTGCCACAGCCAAACCTTGGGGGATGAGGAAGTTGCGTGCGTAGCCGTCTTTCACGGTCACCACGTCAAACTTGCTGCCGAGCAATTCCACGTCTTGCTTGAGAATGATGTTCATGGCAATGGGAATTAACGGAGGTTGTCAGCAACGTAAGGCATCAACGCCAAGTGACGGGCCTTCTTGATGGCCTGGGAGGCTTTGCGTTGGTACTTCAAGCTGGTGCCGGTCAAACGACGAGGCAAAATCTTGCCTTGGGGGTTGCACAACATCAACAGGAAGTCGGCATCCTTGTAATCGATGTACTTGATGCCCTTTTTGCGAAAGCGGCAGTAACGCTCAGCTTTCGTCTCGATGTCGATGGGGTTCAGGTAGCGAACTTTCTTATCTGCCATAACGAGAGAGATTAAGCCTCAGCGTTGCCTTCTGCGTCAGCAGGGGCCGCTTGTTGGCGGTTAGACTTGTCGCGGCGGCCTTCGGCGTACGCGATGTGGTGCTTGTCCATCTTCGTGGTGAGGAAGCGGATGATGCGCTCGTCCCGACGGAACTCAGTCTCGAAAGGCAAAATCACGGAGGGGTCAGCTTCGAACTCCATCAAGTGGTAGAAGCCGGTCGACTTCTTCTGGATGGGGTAGGCCAACTTCCGCAATCCCCATGCATCTTCGTGGACGATCTTGCCGCCTTTGTCTGTCACGAGTGCACGGAACTTCGATGCTGTTTCCGCCACCTGCTCAGCAGATAGCACGGGAGTCATGATGAAAACAGTTTCGTAACGGTTCATGTGAACGTTGTTAATTAATGGGGCGCAAAAGTACGTCGAACTCCTCTGAAAACCAACCTCTCCGAGGTCAAAGATGGGGATGGGTTGTGAATAACCGCGTTTGGCCTTCCGCCCAAGGCAAGTCGATATTCGCAGTCTCATGAGCGAACAGCCCTACCTCGTCAGTGCCCGCAAATACCGTCCCCAGGCCTGGGATGCGGTCGTAGGGCAGTCTGGCATCACCCAAACGTTGCAGCAAAGCATCGCGTCGGGGCAGATTGCGCAGGCCTATTTGTTTTGCGGTCCTCGTGGGGTAGGGAAGACCACGTCAGCGCGAATTTTTGCCCGGGCCATCAATGGGTTTGACGTGCAGGACGAGGCGATGTCGTTCAACGTGTTTGAGCTTGACGCCGCCTCCAACAACAAAGTGGAGGACATCCGAAGCATCGTCGATCAGGTGCGCATTCCGCCCCAGCAAGGCAAGTACAAGGTGTACATCATCGACGAGGTGCACATGCTGAGCCAGGCGGCGTTCAACGCATTTTTGAAGACGTTGGAAGAGCCGCCGGCGCACGCGGTGTTCATTTTGGCCACCACGGAGAAGCACAAGATTCTGCCGACGATTTTGTCGCGCTGCCAAATCTTCGACTTCCACCGCATCACGGTGCCCGACGCCGTCGCGCACCTGCAGCACATCGCGTCACAGGAAGGGGTGAACGCCGAAGAAGAGGCGCTCCATGTCATCGCCCAAAAAGCCGACGGGGCCTTGCGCGATGCATTGTCCATGTTTGACCAACTCGTCGCGTTTGCCGGAAAGAATCTCACCTACCAAGCGGTCACGGAGCAGCTGCACGTGCTCGACCACGACACGTACTTCACGCTGACAGACCAGGCCCTCGCGAGCGACATTCCCGGCGCGATGTTGCTCTTCAATGACGTGATGGGGCGGGGTTTTGACGCCCACCATTTCATCACCGGTTGGGCCAACCACCTCCGCAACCTGATGGTGTGCCGCGATCCCCAAACGCTCAAGCTTGTGGAGGCGACCGACGATGTGAAAGCCAAATTCCAGGACCAGGCTTCCCGCGCGGACCTGTTCTTTTTGGTGGGCGGCCTCGATGTCTTGAATCAGGCGGACGTGCAGTATCGAGGCTCACAGCATCAGCGGCTCCTCGTGGAGTTGGCCTTGATGCAGATTTGTTCCCACGAGGCGCTCAAAAAAAAAAGCCCTGACACAGGGTTGATGGCGCCACAGACTGCAGTTCCGGCTTCGGCAGCTCCGGCTGTTGCACCGTCCCCAGTTGCTGCCCCGGTCACATTACCCCAAGCGGTCGCTCCGGCTGCGCCTGTGACGGCACCTGCACCTGTGGCGGCAGCCCCTGCACCTCCCGCACCCCCGACGCCTGCTCCAGTTCAAGAGGCCGCTCCAGTTCAAGAGGCCGCTCCTGTCCGAGCGGAGCCAGTTGTAGCTTCGCCGCCGACCAAGGCGCCCCGCGCAGCTGGATTGCGAAAGGCCAAGCAGCAAGTGGTGGCCGCCACCGGCAACATCAAGGTCAAATCCCCAGAAGAAGAAGCTGCCCCGACACCTGGAGCGTTGATTGATCCCATGTGGAACGACGAGGTCACCTCGGATTCGTTGGTGAAGGCGTGGAAAGGGTTTGTGGAGAAGCTGAGGGCGGACGACCGTTTGGCCTTGACCGCGACCATGTCCATTGGTGACCCCGAGTTGAGGGGGCAGCAAGTGGTGTACACCGTCAACAATCCGCTTCAGCGAGAGCAAATGGATGGGTTGCGCACTGAAGTGCTGATCCACCTCAAGACAACACTGAAAAATGCGGGCCTGGAATTGCACCTCGAGATGCGAGAGCAGGCCCTCGAAGAACGCAAGGCTTTTCTCTCGGACAAGGATCGCTACGACATGATGGTCGAAAAGAATCCGGCGCTGGACAAATTGCGCAAGGCGTTGGACTTGGACCTCGGCTGATTGGGCCTCCGAACAATTGGCATGTTGGGAGGGTTCAAAGGGGACACACCAAACGCTCGTGTCTTGAAAAAGTCTCTTTGTGCCCAATTTCTTGTTTTCTGCACGCTCTCGTTGACAGCTGCATTGGCTTCCGCCCAAACGGGAAAATGCGTCATCCTCGGAAAGGTGGTGGACGCCACGACCAACGCCCCGTTGCCCTTCGCGTCGGTCGTGCTTCAAGGCCAAACCTCCGGCACCGCCACCGATTTTGAGGGCGCATATCGCCTGGAGGGCGTGCCCGCGGGCGTACACAACGTTGTGGTTTCCTTCCTCGGATACACCCCTGAAACGGTCTTCGAAATCGAAACCACGCCCGCCCGTCCTGCGGTGGTGAACGTCGCATTGAACGAAGCCGCCATCGCGGTGGATGCTGCGGAAGTGGTCGCCGAATCACGCGCCACGGTGGAGGAAGCGCCTTTGAGCGTTCGAAGCATCGGCACCAACGAAATCAAGCGCAACCCAGGAGGGGGGCGAGACATCAGTCGGGCTTTGCGTTCGTTGCCGGGCGTGGCGGCCATCCCCAGTTTTCGGAACGACATTGTCATTCGAGGCGGTGCGCCCAACGAAAACCGCTTCTACCTCGACGGCATTGAAATCCCCAACATCAACCACTTTGCCACGCAAGGCGCCAGCGGTGGACCGGTCGGGATGATCAACGTCGACCTTGTAGAGGGGGTGGATTTTTATGCTGGGGCTTTTCCCGCGGCGCGAGGCAACGCCCTCAGCAGCGTCATGGAATTCCGCTTCAAGGATCCTCGCACGGACCAGTGGACCGCCAACGCAGTCGTCGGAACGAGTGACCTCGGGGTGACCGTGGAAGGCCCAACAGGGGAAAACAGCAGCCTCATTGCCAGCGTGCGACGCAGCTATTTGCAGTTGTTGTTCGAGGCCCTCGGATTGCCCTTTCTGCCCATCTACAACGACTACCAATACAAGTGGGTGTGGCGTCCAGACGACCGCAACGCCGTCACCGTCCTCGGGTTGGGCGCGCTTGATGATTTTGAGTTGAACCTCGATTTGGCCTCGGACACGGCAGCCCCCAATTACCTCAACCAGGTGGCCATCCTCGATGTCCTCCCGGTATCTGAGCAATGGAATTACATGCAGGGTGTGAAGTGGGATCGTTACATGCAGGATGGAAAGTGGACGTTTGTGTTGAGCCGAAACATGCTCAACAACACCGCTTTCAAACACGTGGACAACGACGTCGATTTGCCTCGGACGTTGGATTACGTGAGCCAGGAAATTGAGAACAAATTCCGTGCGGAGCGCTACCGCAGTTTGCCGAGCGGATGGAAGGTCAGCGGCGGGGTGAATGCGGAATACGCGAAGTACAACAACAGCACCCGAAACGTGGTGTTTGTGCCGGATGTGGGAAGCGTCGAGGTCACGTTTGGCTCCGATTTCAAAATGGCCAAATATGGTGCCTTCGCCCAGGCGTCGCGGCCGCTCCTTGAAAACCGCCTCACGCTTTCCGCGGGAGTCCGGTTGGATGGTGCGCTCTTGCTCGATGCGACCGACGGATTGACGTTGCCGGAGGAGTCTCCCTTGGCCAATCCACTTGACCAATTCAGTCCCCGTTTGTCGGCGAGCTGGTCGTTTGCCCCCGGATGGACGTGGAACGCCAATGCCGGCATCTACCATCAGTTGCCTGCTTACACCATTCTTGGCTACGCAGGCGTGGGGGCCGACAGCACCTCCACCTTGCTGAACTGGTCGGAGGGTTTGACCTACACCACCAACCGTCAACTCGTGATGGGCATTCGCAAGGAAATCGCCTCCCGAAACGCCGCAGTGTCGCTCGAAGGCTTTTACAAGGGGTACGTCGGGTCCCCCGCGAGTGCGAGCACAGGCATTGCCCTGGCGAATTTGGGCGCGGACTTTGGGGTGGTCGGAAACGAAACTGTCACCTTCAATGCAGAGGGCCGGGCGTATGGGATGGAGGTGCTCCTCCAACAGCGTTTGTACAAGGGGTATTACGGGCTTTTGGCCTACACTTTGGTGCGCAGTGAATACCAAAACCCAGGCGAAGACCTCGCGCTTCAGTCTTGGGTGCCAAGTTCTTGGGACAACCGACACATTGTCAGCTTCACGGGTGGCAAGAAATGGGACAGCGGTTGGGAAGTCGGAGCACGGGTGTTGTTCAGTGGCGGCTTGCCCTACACGCCTTACGCCTTGGATCAAAGCTTGTTGATTCAGAACTGGGAGACCTTCAATGCCCCCATTCCGGACTACGCCTTGTTGAACACAGAACGCAACGGCGCCTTTCACCAAGTGGACCTGCGCATTGACCGCAAATGGTTCTTTGACAATTGGTCGCTCGACGTGTTCGCCGACCTGCAAAACATCACCGCAGCGGCGCCTCCACAACCCGACCAGCTCGATGTGGTTCGCGACCCAACGACAGGCCGCCCCATCCCATCCACGAGCAATCCAGGCTTCTACGACCCGAGGTTCATCTCGACCGCCACAGGCGCCGTACTTCCTGGCCTCGGAATGATCGTAGAGCTCTGATGTGAAGGCTTGAAAAAATTCCAGACGCACCCTTTTTCTCGCCTTTTGTACCAGCAGATGCACCCTTGATGCTGATGCCTAAGTTCTCGATTCAAACCACTCCCGTGATGAACAACCACCTCCTCAACATCTTTGCGTTTGTCGTCTCCATGGGCATGGGCACAGTTTGGGCTCAATGCGAAGCAGACGCCACGGTGTACCTGACCGACTTTATTTTCACTCCAAGCGAATTCACGATTTCTGTGGGGCAAACCGTCGCCTTCGTGAACGCGGAAGGCACGCACAACGTCGACGGCACCGCTGAGAGCAACCCCGTTTCCTTCTTTCTTGAGGAAACCGAAGGCAACATCGACGGCGTCTGCATGGGCACAGTCACCTTCGACGTGCCGGGCGTGTACACGTTCACGTCTTCCATTGGGGTGCAGCCTGAATTGGGCATGACCGGGACGATCGTTGTGGATGCCGAGACGCTGGCGGATGTGATGGCTGATTTCACTGGAGGTGGCGAATTGGAAAACCTTGCCGCTTGGCAGTCTGGCTGGGCGTTCACCACATATTACAGCGCCAATTACATCAACGGACAGCCGGGAAACACCAGCTGGGTGGGAGGTGTTGACCTCGCCGGCAACGAAGAATACACGGTGTTTGTTCCAACAGATGCAGCCGTTAATGACTTGATGGAATTGATGAACTTAAGCCAGTTCGACATGCTCGCATTCTACGATATGATTCCGGCATTGGCTTACCACATTGTCCCAGGAATCTATATGGCGAATGACCTGGAAAATGGTATGCTGTTGCCCACGGCAGAAGGCCAATCAGTCACCATTTCCATCGGAGATGCCGGCGCGATGGTGGATGACGCGAACATCATTTATGCAGACATCACAGCTTTCAACGGTGTGATTCACGTCATCGATGACATCCTTGCTCCGGCGGGCTACCCCGGCGCCACGACATGGGATGTCATCGTCCAAAGCCCAGACCACACCATCCTCGAGCAAGCACTTCTGGCCGAAGGATTGGATGAGGCGCTGCGCGGCCAACCCATCTTAAACGACAACGAACCGGCCGAAGGTCCTTTCACGGTCTTCGCGCCAACCGACGATGCCTTTTTCGCGTTGGCAGAAGCCAACGGGTTTGAAAGTGTCGACGCCTTGCTGTCGTCCCAATTCATCGATGACATCCTCGACGCCCACATCGTGCCGGGGGTATACGAAAGCGTGGACCTCTTCGATGGGATGAATTTGTCCTCTTACAACAACTCGGGCACCGTCAACATCGCCGTGGATGACGACGGGATTCAGGCCAACACGGCCCCCGTCATCCAAGCGGACATGCTGGCGTACAATGGGGTGGTGCATTCTTTGGGTGAAGTGATGCCCTTTGAATTCCCCGCTCCGGAAGGGACGTGCGGCGCGTGGACCATCACCATGACGTGCGAGAACGGCGGTCCAAGTGGCTGGGAAGGATCGTCCTTGCACGTGTTTGCCGATGGCATCGAAGTCGCCTCTGAAACCATGCTCAGCATCGGGAGCGAGTCGTTTTTCGTTCCGGTGGACGTCGGGGACCGCATTGATGTCGTGTACAACGAGAATGGATGGGGTCAATACCATGGCTACATCATCACAAACGATGAGGGCAATGTGGTGTTCAGCAGCGACGACTGGGGATTGCCTGGTGAAGATCCCCGCAGCGTGTATGGATTGAATCCTTGCGAGGACATGTCGTCTTGTGGCTTGATGGAAGTGACATTTTTCGATGGAGATGGGTACGGTTGGTATGCAGGAGGGATGGCGTTTTACTCCGACGAAGGATTGGAATCCCAAATCTTCTTCAACCCCGACTTTGACGGCGATGGCTACTACGATTACAACGAATTTTTCTCTCGCACCGCCATGGTCAATGTCTGGGAAGGAGAAGTGGATTTCGTGGTGTCGACGCCTGTGGCCTATGCCGACCAGTGCGGGTACGAAGCCCGAAACCCTGGGGGAGATCTTGTCGTGGAGGACAATGTCTTGGGTCAACTTCCCGGGAACGCTTTGAACGTGGTGGTCTGTGAACCCGAAACGTCCGCCACGACGAATCCGGGAGCGGAGAGTTTGATCCATCTGCACCCCAACCCAACTGCGACGTCGTTTCAATTGCAGGGGTTCCACGGTCAGGAACGGTGGCGAGCACAGTTGTTTGGCCTGGATGGCAAGCGCATCTTGGAGCGGTCAGGCGTCGGCGCAGACCCCGTGTCTGTGGAGGGTTTGCCATCAGGTTTGTACCACGTGATTGTGCAATTTGGCGAGGGCGAAGCCCAGGGTTTTCGCCTGATGAAGGAGTGACGCAGTTTCCGGCGTCTCTACCTTTGGAGCTGTGAAAACCTGGGACATGGGACGACAATATGAGGGCATTCCCCTGGCCTCTGCCTTGCTTTTTGCGGGCATCTTCGCCACGCTTCATCACATTCTTTGGTTGCCCATCGCCTTGATTCTGATGGCCGCCATCTTGCTGGTGAAAACGGAGCTTGAGGTGGGGTTTGAGCGGTTGGAGGTGCGTCGTCGTTTGGGCCCAGTGAAGCTCAAGTCCAAATCGTGGAATCTCGAAGACATGGAAGGGGTGGTGCTCGCCGAGTACAAGGGCGCCACGCAATACACGAGTCATTCACAGCAGAACATCATTCGCGCCCATTCCTTCATTTTGACAGCCCGCATTCGCAGGGATCATGGTCTAGAATTCGAGGATGTCGAGATGTTTGAGTTTGCCTCCCACAAGAAAGGGGAGGAGGTGTTGAACGCGCTTCGGGCGCAACATGTTCCTACGTCATGAGGGTCGACAAATTTCTTTGGGCGGTTCGCGTGTTCAAAACGCGTTCCATGGCCAGCCAGCACTGCCGGGAAGGCAAGGTGTTTGTGGAGGGCAAGGCCGTGAAGCCTGCCCGTGAAGTCAAGGTCGGAGAGGTGGTGAACGTTCGGAAAGGGGCGGTCACGTTCAGTCACGAGGTGTTGTCTTTTCCGCGAAGCCGGGTCGGAGCCGCATTGGTCCCGGACCACATGCGCGACGTGACAGCGCCGGAAGAGAAGGAGAAGCTGGAAATGATTCGACTGGCCCAAAAGGACCGACCCAAGGGGGTGGGGCGCCCGACCAAGCGCGACCGCCGGGATTGGGAAAAGGCGTTCAGGTCATGAGCCAAGTTGCCAAAGGCAAGCAGGAGGCAATCGTGCGTCGGATTCCGGCGGTCGGCACCCGGGCATTGCGGCACCGCGTGCTGTGGCCCCACAAGCCGACACCTGACGTGTGCGTCATTGACATCGACGAGGCCCCGGGTGCGCTGCATCTTGGGGCGTTTGTGGAGGGCGAGGCGCCGTGGGGCATCGAGGTGTCGGGATTTGAAGGGCGCTTGGTCGGGGCCTGCTCGCTCTTTGATCAGCACTGCGACCGAGTGGCGGTGCCGTGGGCCGAAGGCCAAGATGTTCGGCTCCGGGTGATGGGGACTCTCCCCGAGGTTCGGGGCTGGGGCGCCGGCGCCGCGATCATTCGCGAGGCTGCTGAACAGGTCCGCGCCCAAGGTCGGTACGTGCTGTGGTGTGACGCGCGGGAGGTGGCGTTTGGGTTTTACGAGCGGATGGGGTTTGTCTTTTTGAACGACACCTACGACATCCCGGACATCGGTCCGCACCGCACCATGGCGCTCGACCTATCTTTGCGTCCGCATTTGAACCTCTGATCCATGCCAAGCATCAGCCGCAAGGGGCAAGCCATGCCCGACAGCCCGATTCGGAAACTCGCGCCGTTTGCCAAGGCCGCCAAAGAGGCAGGCAAGCGCGTCATTCACCTCAACATCGGTCAGCCCGACATCGCGACGCCGCAAGTGGCGTTGGATGCGGTTCGGCAGGACACCCGTACGGTCATTGAATACAGTCCCAGTGAAGGGTTTGCTTCTTACCGTGAAGGGTTGGCCAAGTACTACCAAAGCGTGCAGGTCGATGTGACGGCAGACGACATTTTGGTGACCACGGGCGGGTCGGAAGCGTTGGTGTTTGCCTTCATGTCCTGCCTCGACCCCGGCGATGAGGTCATCATTCCCGAGCCGTTTTACGCCAACTACAACGGGTTCGCCCAAATGGCCGGTGTGGAAGTTGTGCCCGTCACGGCGCACATCGACCAAGGGTTTGCCTTGCCGCCCATCGAAGATTTTGCAGCCAAAATCAACGACAAGACCAAGGCCATCTTGCTGTGCAACCCAGGCAACCCGACCGGTACGGTCTATGCGCCAGAGGCCCTCGATGCCTTGGCCCAGTTGGTGAAGGACCACGATTTGTACTTGTTTGCGGACGAGGTGTACCGAGAATTCTGCTACGACGGCGCGAAACCCAAATCGGTGATGGAGCTTCCTGGCCTCGAAGACAATGTGGTGCTCGTGGACAGCGTGTCCAAGCGATACAGCATGTGTGGTGCGCGCATTGGGTCGATGGTCACCAAGAACCGCGCGGTGCGTAAGGCGGCAATGAAGTTTGCCATGGCACGACTGTCTCCTCCGACGCTCGCGCAGGTGGCTTCTGAAGCTGCTTTGGACACCTCGGCCGCCTATTTCGAGGAAGTCCGAGACACCTACGTGGCGCGACGCAATGCGCTTGTGGAGGGCCTTCGCGCCATCCCGGGCGTCAAGGTGCCCACCCCCGGAGGGGCATTTTATGCGGTGTGTGAGTTGCCCATTGACAATGCAGACGCCTTTTGCCGGTGGATGCTTGAGCACTTCGACTTGGAGGGAGACACCGTCATGATGGCACCCGCGACAGGCTTCTACGCAACCTCAGGAGCGGGCACAAAGCAGGTGCGCATCGCGTACGTCTTGGAAGTGGCACTCATTGAGCGTGCGGTGGCTTGCTTGGCGGCAGCCTTGCAGGCGTATCCCGGTCGCCGAGAGGCTTGAACACACGACTCCTGATTGTCAAGGGGTTGTCTTGCTGATCTCTCGGTTCGGTTGAGGCTTGCTATTTTGGGGGCCAAATCACCTCCATCATGCAGTGCGTACGATTCTCTTTGTTGGCCTTGTTTTTGGGTTTGACCCTTGTTGTGATTGCCGATCCCGGCGACACCACATGGGTTCAGACCTACACGTGGGAAGCTCAAAACAACCCCGCAACCGCCTACGACAGCCCGGGCCGTCGCTGGTTTGAATTCCCCAGCCAAGAAGACACCACGTACCGCAAGATTTTGATGTACCACCGCTTGAAGTGCTTTGAAGACGGCACCGCAGGCAACTTGGGTTTCCCTTGCGGCGAATGGGATTACCTCACGTACAACTACCTCTTTGACCACACCGGGCTGTACGACAGCACGGCCTTGTCGCACCCTCAATACCTCCTGAATGATGCGAGCTTTGAGGAAGCTTCGTTGATTTTGCTGCCGGAGGGCGGCGCGCCTGCAGACACGGTGTGGCGCATGCTGTCCACCACGTCACACGAGTTTGTGGAGGGCTCCACGACTTGGTCACAGTTGGCGGGGGTGCCGATGAACGATTTGGCCAACACCTCCCTGGAAGACCAAACCCGCCACCAATGGCTCTGGTCTGCGACTGAACTCGATTCCCTTGGCTGGGCGGTGGGCGACACAGCATGGCGCATGTCGCTTCCCCGTGCAGGCAACTTGGGTGCGTCCTCCGTCGACCGCGCCACGTTGCGGGTTCGCTGGACGGCCACCACAGCCCTCGGAGGCATCGTCACCACAGGATGGACCACGTTGGCCGACGGTCCCATTGCCGTGGGCGACATGGCGTATTCCTGGGACTTGGACTTCGGTCAACCCTTGATGCGCGAGGCCGACATGAATTTGTTGGTGGACCTGGCGTTGGACGGCGTGAACGTGGCAGAGGGCAACGGCCTGAATGTGCAGACGTTCCTCGTTCCCGACACCTTGGCCCAAACCTGCAATCCCTCCGCGCCTGACGCGGCACGATTCGTGCGCATGGATGGGGACGACCGGATGGAAATCGATCCGGCTGCCTTGTTGGGCATCGACACGACCATCACGCTGGAATGCTGGTTGCGCGGTGATGCTGCCGTGCTGCCCGCCAACACCACGTTGTTTGAGGGGGTGAATGCCGCCAATCAGCGCGAAGTCAATGCCCACGTACCCTGGAGCAACAGCCGCGCCTACTGGGATTGTGGTTACGATGGCGGGTACGACCGCATCGAGCAAGACGCTGGTGAGGGAATTTTGGAGGGGAACTGGGTCCACTGGGCGTTTACCAAAGACGCGGAATCAGGGCTGATGAAGATGTTCGTCAACGGCCAGCTTTGGCTCACCGGTTCGGGCAAGGACAATGTGATTGGAGAGATTGTGCGGATGAATCTCGGGGGCTCATGGAACGGGGGCGTGGACTACTACGGCGACATCTCGGCATTTCGGGTTTGGGATGCGGCGTTGACAGCGCCCACCTTGGCGGCCTTCATGAAAGTGTCTTCGCTAGATGCGTTGTTGGAACATCCGCACGCCGACAACTTGCGCGGGGTCATCAACATGAATGGTCAAGACGGCGAAGCGACCAACCAAGGCCCTTTGGCGGGATGGTTGCATGGCGATGCCGGCCGCCGAATGTTTTCTCCGCGTGAGGTTTTCTTGGATGCGGTGCCCGGCGTACATCGCCCCGCATTGATTTTGGAGGGCGGCGCGGAGCCTTTGATGGCCGTCGGCGAAGCCATGTGGGCGGACGTGATTCCAGTGCCTCCCATGTCGGTCACGACTTGGGAAGTGGTAGGCAACGACGTGGCATGGACCGATTTGCACTACGGTTGGCCTGCGGACTTGGTGACGGCCACCACCATGGAGTGGGGCGACACATTGGCCACGCACGGGGTGGCGGGTGACGTTGTGGAGTACAACAACGACGAACTCAATTACTGGTCGGCGCCCTTTGAAGTCATCGACCGTTACGAGTTGGCTCGTTACATCACGCCTTACGGCATCAACCTGACGCTCGGTCCCGACGGGTGGGCTTGGGTGTTTGACGTCACGGACTATGCGCCGCTGCTGAAGGACAGCGTGGAGTTGCAGTGCGGCAACTGGCAAGAGCTGCTCGATTTGAAGTTTGCCTTCATCGAGGGAACGCCGCCGCGCGATGTGGAAAATGTCACCGCCTTCTGGAAGGGCATCCACTACCTGAACAACTGGGATGCCACCATTTTGCCCCAAACCTACGCGCCCGAGGAGGGTGAAGAAATGTGGCGTTTGAAAACGCGCGCGAGTGGCCACGACTTTGGCCAAGGAAACAACTGCGCGGAGTTCTGCTACAACACCCACAGCGTGAAGGTCAACGACACGCAGCAGTGGAGCTGGGAAATCATGCAGGAGTGTGCGGACAACCCGTTGTATCCGCAGGGGGGAACTTGGATCTATGACCGCGCGGGTTGGTGTCCAGGCGCACCCGTGCGCACTGAGGATTTGGAATTGACCCCACTCGTGGCGGGGCAAGACAGCTTCACGGTCGAATACGACATCACCTACGACCCCTACGGCAACTACCGGATGGAAGGCCAAATCATCGGCTACGGCCCTGCCAACATGGCCCATGACGTGGAAGTCATGGACATCCTCGCGCCCAACGACGACAAATTGTTGTCGCGATTGAACCCTGTGTGTGAGAACCCTGTGGTGCGGATTCGCAACACGGGGTCCGAGCCATTGACTTCGGTCACCTTTACGTACGGCATCACGGGCGAAACGCTCGTGACAGAAACCATCGCATTTGAGGCACCGTTGGCATTCCTCGAAACGCGTGACGTGGAGTTGCCCTACGACGCCACGGCCTATTTCGTCGGGGACGACGAGGAGGTGCTTCGCTTTGAGGTGCGTGGAGACGTGTCAGGAGACCTGGATGAAGACCCCTCCAACGGCTGGATGTCCACCACGTTCCGTCGTCCACCCACATGGCAATACAACGACTTGGACGACAACCGCATGATTGTCTGGACCAAGACCAACAACGTGCCGGGAGAGACGACGGTGGAAATCCGTCACGCCGATGGAGGCCTTTACTGGGCCCGCAGCTACAGCGAAGCAAACACCACCTACCGGGATACCATAGTGCTCAACCAAGGGTGTTACCGCTTTATGGTCAACGACAGTGGGGACGACGGCATCGATTTTTGGGCCAACAACGACGGATCAGGATACGTGC